>JBPOJG010000288.1:0-36944 GCA_052033835.1 Spirochaetota bacterium | reverse complement strand
TTTCTCTAATTTAGAATCATTGCAGATTTTTACAGAAGAATTTTCCTTGCAAGAAATTACCTTGCACTCAGTAAGTAAAAAGAGATAGAACCGGCTGAATTCTAAAGTCTCTGGTTCACTTAAATTAGAGCAGCGGAGAGAAAAATGTCAAATGTGAAAGTGGAGATTACGGAAATCAACAAAAGGAAAATTGCATTTCTTTATCTGGATAATGCACAGACGAAGAATTCAATGACTTGGGAAATGGGACTGTCTTTTCGCTCGGAAATTGAAAAGCTGAAAACTTCCAAGGATATCAGCTGTCTGATCATCACCGGAAAAAATCATATTTTTTCATCCGGAGGAGATCTGGGACTTCTGGCCTCATTTAAGACCAAGACCTTCGAAGAAAACAAACGCGATATGTTTGTATTTTATAATAATTTTCTTTCCGTCAGAACCCTTCCTTTTCCTGTAATTGCTGCTGTAAACGGACATGCAATGGGAGCTGCTCTTTCTCTCGCTTTTGCCTGCGATATCAGAGTATTTTCGCAGAATTCAAAGTATTCCTTCAATTTTGTGAAACTGGGGATTCATCCCGGAATGGGATCTTCCTATATTACATCTGAGCTTTTCGGAAAGGACAGATCCAATTATCTTCTGATGATGGCTGATTCGATGTCAGGAGAAGAAGCTCATAATCAGGGTTTCTGCCATGATGCTGTTGCGATGGATGATGTGCTGAAAAGGGCAATGGAATTTGCAATTACAGTGGGGGAGAGTTCACCGATTGCTCTTCGACTTCTGAAACAGACTGTTTACGACAATGACGCACTGGAAAAAGCTCTTATGAGAGAAGCAGATGCTCAGGCGCAGTGTTTTCTGACAGCCGATTTTGCCGAAAGCATCACCGCAATTACTGAAAAGAGAAAGCCGTTTTTTAAAGGAGAGTAATGTCCCTTAAAAAAGAATCTGGAATCGTCATTTCAGTAAGACCCTCCGGTGATTCCGATTCTTTTCTAGATCTGCTGACTGAAAAAGGAAGCAGACTTCATCTCATCTACAAGGGAATCCGAAAGAGCAGAAAAAGAAGTCTGCTCGCGGCGGAACTAGGTTCCAAAATTCAGGCGGACTATTACGAATCGCAGGGAAAGCAGTTTTACCATATCAAGGAAGCAAGCCTAATTGAAAGATATGATAATCTGAAAAAGGATTATCTCGGATTTTTAGTATTGAACAGTATATTCGAAATACTGACAGCTCTATATCCCAAGGGCGAGACAGACGAAAAAATCTTTCAGTTTCTTTCGGCAGTTCTTTCCAAGTTCAATGAGTCCGGAATTCATTCAGTCGGAATACTTTCCTTCAAGACAAGGCTTCTTCACCTGCTCGGGTATCTGCCCTCGGTCTATGTATGCCAGAACTGCGGAGCAGATCTTTTTGAATTTCAGGAAATTTTTCTAGACAGATACCAGTTCGGAATGTTCTGCCCGGAATGTCATCCGGAACGGAATGAACCGACTGCAGTTCTGAAACTCTATCAGAGGATACTCAGGACAAACTATGAAACTCTGATTTCTCTCGACATTCAGCTTCGGACTGTTGCAAGAGCAGATTTTATTCTGAATCAGTACATCAATTCCATTTCTCATCGGGAATTAAAAAGTCCTGAACTGCTTTACTCCAGTCTGAGGGAGCAAAAATTGGACGTATGAAGGAAACGGAAACGATCAAAAACAGAGTGCTTTCGGAGCTGGAAAAAGCATTTTCCATTTATATATCTGAAGAGAGACCCGAACTGAAAGGATCAGATTTCAAAATCAGACTGGAGTATTCGAGAAATGAAAAGTTTGGAGATTATTCCAGTTCAGCGGCTCTCGAAAACAAGAATCTTCTCGGCAATCCGATCCATGCGGCTGAGGCAATTGTAAAACGTCTGAAGAACAGTTCCTTTTTTTCCGAGGTGAACTTCACTCCTCCCGGATTCATCAATTTCCGAATTTCGGAAACGGAAGTCTCTCTGTTTCTGAAAAATGTCCTTCAGAATGAGGATTTCAGATTTCCGAAGATCAATGATCCTGAAAAGATCATTTTCGAATTTGTCAGTGCAAATCCGACCGGACCTCTGAATATTGTGTCCGCCCGTGCGGGTGCTGCGGGAGATTCCATCTGCAATCTTCTCGAAAGGATCGGTCACAGTGTTTCTAGAGAATTTTATGTTAATGACTATGGAAATCAGGTTTTTCTTCTGGGAGTTTCCTGTGTGCTCCGACTTCTCGAATGGAAAAAAGGTGCTGTCATTCAGTTTCAGGAAAAGGAAGACGGAAGATCGACAGAAGAACTTCTGAATTCCGGCACAATGCCTTCCGAAGCATACCGAGGCGAGTATATCACCGATATTGCTAAGTCTGCATACAGTAAAAATGAAAAGGAAATTGAAACTCTTCTTTCTCAGAACAGACTCATGGATCTGGCTGAAAAATATTCCCGCTGGGCAGTAGAATACAATCTGGGTGAACAGAAAAAAGACCTGGAGAATTTCGGAATCCGTTTCGATCATTTTTTTTCAGAAAGAACACTTCATGAGTCCGGTAAAGTCCTTTCAGTTCTCAAAAATCTGGAAGAGAAGGATGTCATATATACTGAAGACGGAAAGAAAGTTTTTGCTTCCACCAAGTATGGAGACGACAAGGACAGAGTTGTTCTGAGGGACGACGGAAGACCTACGTATCTTCTTGCGGATATCGCATATCACAAAAGCAAGATGGATCGCGGATTCAAAAGAATGCTGAATATATGGGGTCCTGATCATCATGGATACATAGCAAGACTGAACGGAGCAGTTCAGGCACTCGGTTATCCTGAAGATTCTTTTCGGGTTCTGATTTCCCAGCAGGTGAATCTTCTTTCCAAGGGTGAAGTGGTCAAGATGAGCAAAAGACTCGGCAAGTTTCAGACAATGAAGGATCTGACAGAGTTTCTAGGAAAGGACAGCAGGGATCTGGGACGATACTTTTTTGTTCTTCGTGCTCTTGAGACACATCTCGACTTTGATCTGGATCTGGCAAAGGAAGAATCGGATAAAAATCCTGTATACTATCTTCAGTATGCACATGCAAGGATTCGTTCGATATTCAGAACAGCGGAAACACAGGGAGACTTTGAAAGTTTTCAGAGTCTGAAGAAAACAGAAGAAAGAGAAAGACTGATGTTCTGGTGTGCCAGATTTCCTGAGGAAGTCTTTGATGCAGCACAGTCCATGGAACCTCACAGGCTCTGTGTCTATCTTCAGAATCTGGCAAAGGCTTTCTCCAAATTTTATATAGCTAAAGACAATAAAATCATTGAGAAAAATGACACAGAGAAGAAAGGACTTGCCTTCTTATGTTCAGTGACTGCCATGTGCCTGAAAGAGGGTCTTGCAATCCTCGGAATATCTGCACCGGAAGTGATGGAAAGGCAGGTTATTGAATGAGTCTGAATATTTTCATTTTATCCACTGGAACAGAACTGACTTCCGGAAAAAGCACGGATACAAATTCAGGATGGCTGGCAAACGAACTTCTGGGGCTCGGATACAGAACCCGGAGATTCTCCATTCTTCCTGACAGTGCAGAGGATATTCGAAACGAAATTCTGAGGTGCTCTGAGACCGAAGGAGAAAATCTCATTCTGATGACAGGCGGACTCGGTCCAACTGAAGATGATTATACTCTTGAAGTCGTGACAGGCATTACAGGGAAAAAGCCTCTCGTATATGAATCTGCTTACGAAAAACTGAAAATGATCGCGGAAGGAAGGGGAATTGAATTTCAGGATATATTTCCTGTATCGCAGCGTCAGACGATGTACCCTGCAGGTGCTTCAGTCATTCATAATGAAATTGGAATTGCTCCCGGTTTTCTTGTAACGATAAATGATCATTCCAGACTTGCTGCCTTTCCCGGAGTCCCGAGAGAAATGAAGGCAATGTTTACGGATCATTTCATTCCTCTTCTGAAGAAGGAATATCAGCCAAAGGACATTTTCTCTTTTTCGAGAATCATCTGGGGAGTAGGGGAAAGTGTTTTTCAGGAAAAATTCATTAAAAATCATCATGAACTGATTGCTGAGAGAAAAGTAGAGTGGGGTGTTGCTGCAAAATCCGGCCATATCAAAGTGACTTTCAGAGCAGAAGATGAATATTCTGTTGAAAAACTGAAATCAGCTCTGGAAGAAGAGTATTATCCGAGACTCGGAGATGACGTATATCAGTTCATTCATGATTTTTTGACGAAAAAAAAATATACTGTATCGAGTGCAGAAAGCTGTACCGGAGGACTTTTTTCCAAACTGATTACGGACAGACCGGGTTCTTCAGCATACTTTATGGGTTCTGTTGTAGGATATCATGATGATATGAAGATGAAACTGCTTGGACTGAAAAAAGAAACACTCGAAAAATTCGGATCAGTGAGCGAAGAGGCTGCAGTGGAAATGTCGGAAGGCGTGCAGACACTGATGAACACTCATTATTCAGTGGCAATTACCGGGATTGCAGGGCCTACGGGAGAAACTCAGTTCAAAAAAATTGGACTGGTCTATATTGCAGTCAAGAGTCACGGGCATCCCGCTGAAGTTCATAAATACCAGTTGAACGTCGGCCGAGACAATTTCAGGGAATACGTTTCGAACATAGCACTTTTTCATCTGTATCAAAGACTAAAAAAGGACAGGACCTCATACTGATGGCATATCTCTTTTTTCTGCCTGTTTTCATACTTCTCGGGATTCTTCTGAATCCTTTTCAAATGCCTGAAATTCCATCGGTGCATACTTCATGGTTCTGGGATAAAAAAGAAGAATCCGGGACAGTAAAGGATAAAAGGACGGATGTAAATCCTTTCAAGCTTGTGGCCGGTTACAGACTTGGAGAAAGAGTCTATTCTCTCGCCTCCCGTCAGGCAGTATCCGCAGACAAAGAAGAAATAACGGAAGTGCCTTTCTTCGGAAGAGGTTTTTTCAGTTATAAAAAAGTAGGTTCCGAGGTTTCCTTTTATTCCATGAACGGAGAACTTCTCTGGCAGAAGCCATATAAAAGTTATCCGTTTTCTCATCCAAAAGGTTTTCTCAACTTTATGGTTTCGGGTGACGGAAATCAGGTTCTGATCGTGGATGAAAACGGAAATCCAGCAGGCTCATCTCAAGCTGACGGAAACTTTCTGTCTGATCTCTGTTTTGCACCGGAAGGTTATACTCTTTTAGTGTTTTCGGGAGGACAGAATTATCTTCTTGATACTTCCGGAAAAATTATCTGGAAGGCTGCTGAAGAGAAAGATGCAGGGTTCAGATTCTACAAGAACGGTGCTCTGTCTGAAAGAGCAGAAAGATTTGCTCTTCATTACAATGAAGAAAAAAACGGAGAAAGAAAAGACAGGATAACCGTGTTTTCGAGAACCGGCGAACCTGTTTTTGATATATTTTTGGATAAAATATATCCTTTCAAGATTTCTATGGCTGTCTCCGACTCCGGCCATCTTCTGGTCAATACAAATGACAGAATTCTTCTCTTTGATCCAAAGGGCACTCCTTTACACAGAACAGTCAAACCCAAGGAAGAGGCAGTGTATCAGACTGCATTTGAGACAAACGGAAATTTTATAGCTTCATTTCAGAATATGCTTCTTTTTCTGAACAGAAAGGGAGAAGTTTATCTCCAGAAACAGAGCCCTGAACCTGTCCGAATATTCAAGGATAAAGACCCTGCAGTCATCTATCTGGAATCTCCTTCTCATCTCGAAGCAATGACATTTTACTGACTCATATCATGAAACTCCCGTATGAGTGCAGAATGACCGGAAAATGCTGTACCGGGAAAATTGTAAGTCTGACTCCTTTTGACATATTTCGTATGGCAAAGGAATTAAATAAGAGTTCCAAGGATCTGTTTTCGGAAAAGACCCTTGCATACCGAATTGATCTCGGAACTTACTGGATGATCCCAGTCATCACAGTCAGAAAAAATGCAGAGTGTTTATTTCTTTCAGAAGACAAAAAATGCAGTATCTACAGTGCAAGACCGTTTGCCTGCAGACTCTTTCCTCTCAAGTTTGATTCTGTTCATAAAAGTTTTTACAGAAGTCTGGGAGCTGAAGCTGTCTGTCGGGAATGTATTTCGGAAGATATTTATGTGGAGCAGGAAAGATACCTTTCCGATTCCGGTGCTGACCAAATGCAGGAGGAGTATTCGCTTACAAATGATCTCATCAGTCAGATTTCTCTTGCCGGATTCAACATACAGGAAATAAAGAAAAAAAAGAAAAAGCAGAAAATCTTCTTTGCACTTCAGTCTCTTTTGTATGAGACATTTCCGAAAGCCGATGAGGCTGTTTTTTCCTTTCAGGAGATGAGAGAAACGGCAGAGTATATGATGTCTGAATACAGAGGAGAGGATGAACAGGGTTAATGTTTTGAAAGGTCGGTTTTGGACGGCAGGTTTTCGCCGATTTACAGAGGTTTTTATTTATTTCGCCGCAGTCCTCCTGCTTTTTATACAGTCCTCCTGCATATTCGGGCAGATTCCTATGCCTGTGCAGCGTCATATCGAGAAACTGCATATTCATGATAAAATCATTCTTCCGTATCTTTTTTATATGCCGCGTGAATATTTTTCGGGCAGGTATGAAAAAAGACCCCTGGTTCTTTTTCTTCACGGAAAAGGAGAAAGGGGAAAGGATCTGAATCTTCTGAAGCGGCAGGGTCTTCCTAAAATGATCGCTGCCGGATCAGAATTTCCTTTTTTTATGATTTCTCCTCAGATCACTGAAGACAGAAATGAGTGGCCTCTCGATGCAGTTCATGATATTGTAATGAAAATTGCAGATGAATATCCTGTAGACAGAAGCAGGATTTATATCACCGGAATCAGTATGGGAGGATTCGGAACCTGGGAGCTCGGAGCAAAATTTCCGGATACATTTGCGGCAGCTGCACCGATCTGCGGATGGGGTTCAGCTTCAAAAGTATGCAGAATGAAGGATATTCCCGTATGGACGTTTCACAATCAGGGAGATGCTGTTGTTCCGGTCAAGGACACTCTGGATATTGCAGAAAGACTTGAACTCTGCGGAGGAAATGTCCGAAAAACTGTATATCCCAAAAACAGTCACGATGCCTGGACGGAAACGTATCAGAATCCGGCCTTTATGGAATGGCTCCTCTCTCAGAAAAAAAAGAAACCGGAAAAGGAGAATGTGAACGGATTCTCTTCTTCCAATCCTCTGAAGGTACTTGCGGTGGGAGACTCGCTCGGTGTCTCTTTTGTGTGGAGTTTTAATGAAAAATTTAACAAAAATCATAATATTGTATTCTTAAACAGATCCAAAGTTTCTTCGGGACTCTGTCATATACAGTTTTATAACTGGCCTGCCGAACTTGAAAAAATTCTCGAAAAGGAAAAGTTTCATATAGCTGTTGTATTCATGGGAGCCAATGATACACAGTCTCTCCTTAAAGAGGATGGGAAGTCTGTTCCGTTCAGAACTGATGAATGGAAAAAAATCTATAAAGAAAGAGTTCTGAAAATGGCTGATGTATTCGAGAAGCATAATCTCAAAGTGTATTGGTACGGACTTCCTCCAATGGAACCCAAAAGATATCATTCGGAGGCTATGTTTGTCACTGCAAGAATTGAAGAAGCCGCACAGGAATCAGGTAAGTTTCTTTTTATCCCATCCACATTTGTGCTTGGAGATAAAAAAGGAAACTTTGCGAAAACTATGCTCCTTTCCGGAAGAAATGAAATCATCCGCGCAGACGATGGAATCCATCTGAGCTTCACTGCAGCCAATATGCTCCGCGACCGACTCCTCCAGGAAATCTATAAAGACTTTATTTTTGTTGAATAAGCGAGCCCCCGAAGCCATCAGGCGCAGGGGGCAGCTCGAAGAGCGAGGCTTGCTAGGTTGCGAGCTTCGCGAGCAAGGGTGGAAGCCCCCGAAGCCATCAGGCAGCCGAAGGCGCAGGGGGCAGCTCGAAGAGCGAGGCTTGCCAGGTTTCGCCGTACCGGCGAAAGGGTGGAAGCCCCGAAGCCGAGATGTGTAAAAGAATAAAAAATTATTTCACGCGGAGACACGGAGAGGGCTTGTTTTGTTTGTGTTGAGAATCGGAAGAGTTTTTAATGAAAAAAGAGTTGCCAACGAATCACTCGGATTTACGCGAATAAAGATAAAAATAACATCCGCGAAGATTAGCGCGATTCGCGGGCAAAAAAAATCAGGGGTGAGTTTTTAATAGCCCCACGGCGTAGCCTAGGGAAAAAAGCTGCTGATCCGCTCTGCTAAAATTCGACATTGATCCGTGTTTACGCAAAAATCATGAGTCATAAAAGGCAGGATTTCACCTTTGATCTCAGGAATCTGAGTTCTGATCAGTTCGAGTTGAGAAACTGGAGCCCAGATGTCCTCATGGCAGTAAAAGAAAATCACTGAATTTTTTCTGGATTGAAAAAATTCCATTTCCAATTCATAAGGCAGTGTATGGAATTCAGAGTTTGCGAGATAACGAATATTTTCAGGAATATGATTTTTTTCCAAAAAAAACTTCTGGATGATTTTCAATGCATCTTCGGAGGCATGAGAATACAGAAATTTGAGGATGGAAACTGTCAGACTCTGAGGCAGCTTTTGAAATATTTTATATCCTGTCAGAAGGAATTGAAAATACCTTTTCCTGTCTGCCATTTTTGAAAAATTTTCCTGTATTTCATTCTTCGATCTGGCAATAAAAGGAAACAGTAAAAACAGAGTGATGTTCAGTTTATTCGTAAACTTTTTTACAATTTCCATTCCTATCCAGCTTCCTATGCTGTGACCCAGAATCACTATTCTTGAATTCGGAGGCCATTTTTTTCTTAAATGATCAATGACTGAAATCTTGTGCTCAAGTTCATCCTGCAGTGTGTAATGTCTCTCCGGTTTTTTTTTTGTGAATCCTGCATATCCAATGATATGAATGGTGCAGTCTCCTTCCATTGACCGAATGATCTCTTCTGCGAAATTTCTGTAAAAATCCGCAATGCCCGGATTTCCGGGAAAAATTAAAATCTGCAGTTCCGATTTGGAATAATAACTGATAATATCAGTATGTATTCCCGAAATGATTTCCTGTGCTGCCGTCAGCATATCTTCTCCCGTTTTTTTATGCTTTTACACAAATGCCGTTTAAAAAAATATTCAGTGTACATATTTCATGACTGCAGTCAGCATTCCGATTCCTGCAAATCCTATTCCTGTCAGCCAGCGGATCAGATCCACTTTTATTTTTTTCATATTCAATCTCAGCAATATATTTATAATGATTCTAAATCTTAATTAGACTGGTGTTTTCCCGTAAAAATTTCCATTTAATAAAAATTATGTGGATAAATTCAAGCGTTAAAAATTAGAGTTCATTTAAAAGAAATAACGCTTGGGTACAGGATACTACTCTCCAATGAACCTACAACTAATCAAAGTCACAGTTCCAATTTTTCTAGTGGCTCTTCTCGGTTATGGCATCTTTTCGCCTGCGAAAACGGTGGGTTATGCACCGGATCAGCCAATTCCGTTTAACCACAAAATTCATGCCGGTGACAATAAAATCGATTGCCGGTATTGTCATTCCGGAGTGGAAAAATCTGCTCACGCCACTGTCCCGCCCTCTTCGACGTGCATGAATTGTCATGGCACACTGGGGATTGCAAAAGACAATGTCCACGTGAAAAAGCTGAACAAGCTCCATAAAGAAAACAGACCGATTGAATGGATTAAAATCCATGACCAGCCGGATTTTGTCTACTTTAATCACTCCCGTCATATCAATCGCGGTGTAGACTGTTCTCAATGTCATGGAAATGTGGCAGAAATGGTCAAGGTAAAACAGGTAGAGTCCCTGAATATGGGCTTCTGCGTGAACTGTCACAGGGAAAATAACGCCCCGAATGACTGTTCCACCTGTCACAGGTAATTACTCATAGGAGCAAGACTTCATGTCAGATAAATTCAATTTCCAGGAAGAAAAAAAACAGCACTGGCAATCCTACGAACTGAAAGATGCAAAAGATCTGAAAGCAGTCCAGAATCAGGAATTTTTTACATCTCCTGATCCTGTCATCCAAAGGATCAAAACAGGGGATTATGACAGAAAGACTTTTCTGAAACTGATGGGCGCTTCAGCGGCAATGGTCACTGTCAACTGCCTTCCTCAGCCCAAAAAGAAAATCGTTCCTTATTCTGAAAAGCCTGAGTTCATGACTCCGGGACTTTCCGACTATTATGCTTCGGTTTGCGGAGGATGCGAATCCTCATGCGGAATTCTCGTAAAAACAAAAGACGGTCGTCCTTTAAAACTGGAAGGAAATTCAAAACACCCAATTTCCAAAGGCGGGATGTGTGCTCAGGGCCAGGCAGGTATACTGAATCTGTATGATCCTGACAGGTCAAGAGAACCTGCGAAACTTGCAGCAGGAGTTCCTTCAAAGATTAAATGGGCGGAGCTGGACACTGCAGTTCAGAAAGCCATTCAGGACAATAAAGGCAAACTCAGAATCATTACTCAGCCTCTTAAATCCCCGACTTCAAAAAAACTGATCGGTGAGTTTCTGGCAAAAGTCGGCGGCGGAAAACACTATGAAATAGATGTTCTTTCTCCTGAAGATGCAATTGCTGAAGCTTCTCTTCTGAATTACGGAAAAGCAATTGTTCCAAACTATCGTTTTGACAAGGCACAGGTTGTGTTCTCTCTCGATGCAGATTTCCTCGGAACTTGGATTTCTCCTGTCGAATTCAGCAAGGATTTTGCTCTGGGAAGAAAACTGAAAGCGGGTGCTGCTTCCATGAACCAGCTTATTATGGCAGAAACAATGCCATCAGTGACCGGTTCAAGTGCAGATTTGAGAATTCCAGTCCGTCCAGGTGATTTGAAAAAACTGGCTCTTGCTCTTGCAAAAGCTCTGACTGAACTGGGAGCAAACGCAAATGGTCTACCTGCTGCAGATGTAGATGCTGCTGCAAAAGAAATCGATATCAAAGCAGAAGTCATCAGAACTGCAGCCAAGAAATTATGGGCAGCGAAAGGATCTTCTCTTGTTGTAGGAAACAGTCTCGGTGCTGATGCAGTCGAAATACAGGTTCTGGTCAATCTTCTGAACACTATGCTCGACAATGACGGCAAATCAGTCGACCACGTTGCTAACAGAGGCGAGGCACCGAATTACAGCAAAAATCTAGCAGCATTAAAGTCTGACCTCAATTCAGGTGAAGCAGCAGTAGTTCTGATTTATGGAGTCAATCCAGTCTATCAGCTTCCGGAGAATTCCGGAATCAAGGCTGATCTTGGAAAAGCAAAAGTCGTTGTTTCGATGGCAGACAGAATTGATGAAACAGCTCATTCTTCTGCACATTATCTTGCACCTTCCAGCCATTATCTGGAGGCTTGGGGTGACAGAGAGTCTGTAAAGGGAGTGATTGCGATTCAGCAGCCTACTATCCAGCCTCTTTATGAAACAAGATCTCTTGAAGATTCTCTGATTGCCTGGGCAGGCGGAGAAATTTCCGGCAAAAAAACATACTATGATTATCTGAAAGATTCTTACGGAAAGACTGTCAATTGGGTCAATCTTCTGAAGACAGGATTCAGTTCTTCCGGAGAAACTGCTGCGAACAGAACAGCTAGACCGTTCAAATTGGCTGGTCTCTCTGATTCCAAAACAGGTGCAGGACTTTCTCTTACTCTCTACACTACAGTAGGACTTGGAGACGGAACTCACGCAAACAACTCTGTTCTTCTGGAACTTCCTGATCCTGTTTCTAAAGTGACTTGGGACAATTTCCTTGCTTTATCTCCCGCACTTGCAAAAGAAAAAGGAATCAAGTCCAACGATGTTGTAAAAGTCAAAGTAGGATCAAAAGAACTTGCTCTTCCTGCACAGGTTCAGCCTGGAATGCACAAGAACACAGTTGCAGTTGCACTTGGCTACGGAAGAACAAACGTAGGAAAAGTAGGAAACGGAGTTGGGAAAAATGCATACCTTCTTTCTGAACTTTCGAGCGGAAGACTGATTCTTTCCGGAATGGATGCCAGCATAGAGAAGACTGACAAGACCTATAAACTTGCCACAACTCAGGATCATCATATGATGAATCCGGGAAGTCCTCTTGGAACAAAATGGGAAGACAGACCTTTAGTTCAGCACACCACTTTTGAAAACTTCCAGAAAAACCCTGAGAGCGGAAAGGCTCCTAGTGAATTTCCGAAAATCACAGACAAGACAAAGTCCGATAAACCTTTTGACGCAAAAGGATTTAATCCGGAATACCAGTACAAGGGTTACAAATGGGGAATGTCTATTGATCTTACACTCTGTACCGGGTGTTCTGCCTGTGTAGTTGCATGTCAGATTGAAAATAACATCCCTGTGGTTGGCCGAGATGAAGTCCGTGTAGGCCGTGAGATGCATTGGATCAGAATTGACCGTTACTATATGGGAGATCCTGACAAGCCGGAAACAGTCGAAATTGCACATCAGCCTGTAATGTGCCAGCACTGCGACAATGCACCTTGTGAAACAGTCTGTCCAGTAATGGCAACCGTTCACGGTTCAGAAGGTACTAATGATATGGTATACAACAGATGTGTGGGAACCAGATACTGTTCCAACAACTGTCCTTACAAAGTCAGAAGATACAACTGGATGGAACATTGGAATGACGGAAAAGATATGGCTCGTTCTCCAAGAAACCTTGCTTTCAACCCTGAAGTGACAGTGAGAGCGAGAGGGGTCATGGAAAAGTGTACATTCTGTGCTTCAAGAGTTGCGGAAAAGAAAATTCGTGCCAAAAACGAAGGCAGGAAGGTTCGCGACGGTGAACTCAAATCTGCATGCCAGGAAACCTGTCCAGCAGACGCGATTACATTCGGTGATGTGAATAATAAAGAAACTGCTGTTTCAAAAAATAGTTCGGATCCTCGTTCTTTCAGAATCCTTGAGTTCTTGAATGTCAAGCCTCAGGTTGCTTATCAGACAAGAGTTCGCAACTATGTAAAGGAGAATGCATAATATGTCAATGACCACGGCAATAAAAGAAAAACTGGGCATTGTTCCTTTAGTAGAAGGCGGAAAGGATTACAAGCAGGTTTCAGATGACATTCTGAGGCCTGTAGATTCTTTTCCTACTTCTCTTTGGTGGAAAGCCTTTATATTGGCTGTAACAATTACTGTCATTGATCTCGGGATCATCGGGTATCTGATGTATGAAGGACTCTGGATTTTAGGGATCAACAACCCTGTAGGATGGGGATTCTTCATTGTAAACTTCGTATTCTGGATCGGTATCGGTCACGCAGGAACTCTGATTTCTGCCGTGCTTTTCCTTTTCCGTCAAGGATGGAGAACAGGGATCAACCGTGCTGCTGAGGCGATGACAATTTTCGCGGTTCTGACTGCTGCAAGTACTCTGATCATTCACGTTGGACGTCCTTGGCTCGGGTTCTGGCTTTTCCCATTTCCAAACGAAAGAGGACCTCTTTGGGTGAATTTCCGTTCCCCTCTGATCTGGGATACATTTGCGGTATCTACGTACCTCTCTATTTCACTTGTGTTCTGGTACATTGGTCTGATTCCTGATATGGCAATTCTTCGCGACCGTGCCACTCACAAAGTGAAGAAGGCGATTTACAGTGTACTTTCTCTCGGATGGGTCGGCTCAAACCGTGCCTGGTCACATTATGAAATCGTATGTATGCTTCTGGCAGCTCTTTCTACACCGCTCGTTCTCTCCGTTCATACAATCGTCAGTTTTGACTTTGCGGTTTCTATTATGCCTGGATGGCATACTACAATCCTGCCTCCTTATTTCGTTGCCGGGGCGATTTTCTCCGGTTTCGCGATGGTTGTGACTCTGATGGTCATTGCAAGAGAAGTGTTCAATCTGAAAGAATACATCACTCTGAAGCATTTGGAAAATATGAACAAGGTCATTATGGTAACCGGTCTCATGGTAGGTTACGCTTACGGTTCAGAATTTTTCATTGCATGGTATTCCGGAAATGAGTATGAAGGATTTACATTTGTAAACAGGGCATTCGGTCCGTATGCTTGGGCATACTGGATTATGATTTCCTGCAACGTTCTTTCCCCTCAGGTATTCTGGGTGGAAAAATTCAGAAAGAATATCAAGATCATGTTCGTTGTATCCATCTTTGTGAACATAGGGATGTGGTTTGAAAGATTCGTAATTGTAATGTCGACTCATAAGGACTTTATGCCTTCGAGCTGGGCGATGTATGTGCCTACTTTTTACGACTTTGCAATGCTGATTGGAACATTCGGTATGTTCTTCACTCTGTTCCTTCTGTTCTGCAGAATTCTCCCAGTGATTGCAATCGCTGAAGTTAAGACAGTTATGCCAACTAAAGATGGAGGACACCACTGATGTATTGGTTTAAAAAAGAACAGTTTCACACTTATCAGGAAACAGATTCCGGTGTTTTTGGTCTATTTGATACTCCTGCTGAGATTCTCGAAGCAGCAAAAAAGACTAAGGAAAAAGGTTATGACGGTTTTGACTGTCTGACTCCTTTTCCTGTTCATGGGCTTGACGATGCAATGGGACTGCCTAGATCCGGCATCCCATGGATCAGCTTTTTTATGGGACTTGTAGGATGTGCATTCGGATTTGCGTTCCAGTATCTGACTCATGCTGTAGACTGGCAGAACAACTTTTCAGGAAAATCAATGAATGCTTGGCCTGCGTATGTGCCAATTACTTTTGAAGTGACTGTGTTTATGGCAGGAACAAGTGCAGCAATTGCAATGTTCTATCTTGCCGGGCTTGGGAAGGGCAGAAAAAGCCTGCATCCTGATATCACAAGTCACAGATTTGCTCTTTGGATTCCTTCAAGCTCCAAGAATTACAAACAGGAAGAAGCAGTGAGCTTCCTCGGTTCACTTGGTGCAAAAGAAGTTACGGTGGTAAAATAAAAATGAAACTGAATAAAACATTACTTGCTTTCGGATTTCTGCCATTCATCATTTCCTGCGGACTCGAAAGAGGCTTTCCGGCTTGGCAGTTTTTTCCAGATATGTATGAATCTCCAGCTAGAGAAGCGCAGGAGTTTGATCCTACTGCACCGAATAAAGTAGGGGGAAGACTTCCGCCTGCCGGAACAGTTCCTGTGGATTTTGAACCATATGAATTTGATGCAGTAACGAATATCAATGACCTGCCTGGCAAAGAGAAAGGTCTTGTTCGTCCTTCAGACATCAAAGAAAATCTGGCATCTTACAAAAAGGGTGAGGATAAGTTTCAAGTGAACTGCTTTCCTTGCCACGGACCAAGAGGTCAGGGAAATGGACCGGTGAACGGACCTGCTCCTAAAATGAATGTGTTTCCTATTCCGAATTTAGCCGGTGAGGATATTGCTGCACTGACTGACGGTCAGCTGTATCACGTGATCACAAAGGGCTGGGGTCGTATGCCTGCGTATGCTTCTCAGATAGAACCTGATGACAGATGGAAAATTATTATGTATATCCGTAAAATTCAGGAAGCTTATAAATCTGGAAAAATTTCGGATACAAAGTGACGGAGAATTATGAAAGCTGAACTTTCTGAAAATACTTTAAATTATACAATTTCCTCCAAGACAAGAGGGAAACTGCTTGCAATGATACTGGTGGGGCTCATCAGTCTTGCATTGTCTTTTTTCCTGATTCATGATCCTGCCAGGGGCGGCCACAGCAATGCTGGCTGGTCTGCTCTACTGATAGGTACATTTATTACTCTGGGAGTTTCTGTTGCGGGGATATTCTTCACTGCAATTACTCATATTACAGGATCTCATTGGTCAGTGACAATCAGAAGACTGACTGAAACATTCTGGATTTACCTTCCGATAGCAGTTGTGCTTCTCGCAATTGTGACAATCTTCGGAACCCATGATCTTTACGAATGGTCACATGAAAATGTGGTAAAAGGGGACAAACTTCTTCAGCACAAAAGCGGCTGGCTGAATATGCCTTTCTTTCCTATTCGTCTCATTGTCATCGGCCTGATCTGGATTTTCTTCGGATCTCTGTTCTACAAGAACTCTGTGGCTCAGGACGAATCCAAGGATGTGACTTTTACTCAGAAGAACTCAAAACTGTCTGCAATCTTTCTTCTGCTGTTTGCAATCAGCTTTTCCGTTGCGGCATTTGATCTTCTGATGTCTCTGACTCCTCATTGGTTTTCTACTATGTGGGCGGTGTATATCTTTGCAGGGATTTATCAGACAACATTTGCTGTATTTGCGGTATTCATCTACCATCTGAAGAAAAATGGATTTTTCGGTGATGCAGTCAATGACAACCATATCCATGACGTTGGAAAATTTGCAATGTCCTTCTGTGTATTCTGGGCATATGTGGGTTTTTCCCAGTTTATGCTGATCTGGTATGCGAATCTTCCGGAAGAAACATTCTGGTTTGAGCAGAGACTGATCGGCGGATGGACACCGTTCACAATTGCACTTCCGTTCATAAAGTTTGTCATTCCTTTTCTTCTTCTGATCAACAGACCGAATAAGAGAGATATCAATTTCCAAGTGAAGGTTGCTTTCTGGCTGATTTTTGTAGAATTTGTAGAAATCTTCTGGATTGTATTCCCAAGCAATTTTGAGACATTCAACCCATTGAGTTTCTTCCTGTCCCTGGGTGTGACAATAGGAACTTTCGGAGTATTTGGGTTTGCCATTCTCTGGAAACTTCAGAAAGCCAAACTTGTTCCTGTAGGTGATCCTAGACTGGAACAGTGTCTGAATCATCATCAGTAAGGAGATTATATGAAAAAGATTCTTGCATTAAGTTTTATACTTTTCCTTTTCAACTGCACTAAGAATGCAGAGGTGACTCAGGAAGGTGCCGGTTTTTATGCTGACGAAAAACTTCAGACTAAAATTGCTGATCTTTCCAAGGGTACAGTAGTAGAAGCACTGGATTACAGAAACCATGCTTGGAACGTAAGAGACAGCATTAAGATCAAATACAATTCCCAAGTAGGATATGTATCTCCGAGATCTTTGGTAGTCGGTCAGAACCCGGAGAAGTCTGTTTTTAAATGGGGTTACAGAGCTGATTATAAGCCGTTTCTGGATCCGAACGATAAGGCCAGATACAAACACGGTTTTGAATATCCTCAGTTGAAGAACGTGCCAAAAACAAAGGTTCCTCTCGAACAGCTTCTAGAAGGATCAAAACTGGACTGAACTTCAGTTTTACCTAAACTCAGAAAGCCTCGTTATACACTTTGTATGACGGGGCTTTTTTATTTCTTAAGGCAGAATCTCGTAACTGTGAGTGATCTTTGCGGTCTTTTCCAGAGTTTTTGCAGCTGAGCAGTATTTGTCGAGGGAGAGATGGATTGCAGTTTCCAGTCTGTCTTTTTCTATCTCTCCGTAGGCCTTGAAATGGATATGAATTTCGGTGAATACACTGGCTTCTTTTCCCTGTTCCCTTTCTCCGTTTACATCGGCAGTAAAGTCTCTGACTGTCTGTCTCTGTTTTTTCAGTATACTTATTATATCGATCGCACTGCAGGAGGCAAGTCCCATCAGAAGAAGTTCCATCGGTCTTGCTCCTTTTCCGAGTCCCCCGATGGCAGGAGATGCATCTATATCTAATCTGTTTCCTGATTCATTTTCTGCTTCAAAATGATAGGGTTCTTCAACTCTTTTTAATGATATTTTCATACGGTAATCTCCAGTCCAAGTCCGGTCAGTGTTTCTTCTCCTGTTTCCGGTGAATATTTATAAATCCAGTCCCATTTTACAGTCACTTGATACGATTTTTTTGTGACCATATCCATATTGTGTGAAAGAAGAGGGTTTTCCTTTACACGGTTCATAAATTCCAGAACATCTGAATAAAGTGATCCCGAAAGGAAGGTATTCCAGAAATTTTTGCCTGTAATTTCCTCATTTGTATAGTGAAAAATCTTTTCAAAAGAAGGATTGATGAAAAGAACTGTCCCGTCAGTTCTCAGCTCGCAGTAAAGAATGCTGCTTTCCTGAATCAAAGGATCAAACCTGAATTTCTCCTTCTGAAGATTCTTGTCCAGAAGTCTTCTGTGAAGATTGATGGATGCCTGATTCTGAAAAATCTGCATCATTGCAGAAGAGGGCATATTGTCATTTGCGAGCAGAATAATGTTTCCCATGAATATGTCTTTGTAGCTTATAATGATATTATATACCCTGTCGGCATCCGCCAGTCTTTCGATTTCAATGCACATTCTGTGATTCAGATTTCCATACTTCAGACTGAAAAGGCCCTCAGAAAGAGGCAGGAATGCGTCTCTCTGATTCAGTTCCAGAGCAGGATCTGTACTGTCGAGAAAATATTCCAGATCCTTCAGGTCACGTCCAAGAAGAAGATGAAGTTCATTCTGAAGTTTTTCAAAGCCGCGTGTCGCTTTTGTTGTAAATCTTCCCGTCTCTTCATCGAAGATATTTACGATGACAGCGGACTTTGCAATCTCTCCAGCCTCGTCGGCGATGAAACGATAGAGTTCAGGTTCAGTATAGATTTCGAGAAACCGGTTGGATGTAAGGGAAAGATGCATAATGTCGTCAGTATATTTTTTTTCAGTATCTTCCTTTTCCTTACGTTCAGTCACATCTCTGAACACAAGAATGGCACCTTCCAGTTTTTCATTAATAAAAACAGGGGTGGAAGTGTAGTCGGTATAAAAATGACTCCCATCCTTTCTCCAGAAGATGTCAAAGCTGATATGGAAAGCCTTTCCTTCTGTGTAAGTTACATTCGGAGGAAAATTCTCTTCTTCATATGTATTACCTGCAAGATCTGTCTGATGAACCTTGGCGAGAAAAAACTCACCTACAAGTTCTTCTCTTTCCATTCCGAGAAGTCGGCATCCTTCCGGATTGATGTATTCCAGAAAACCTTCTGTGTTCAGAAATATAATTCCCTCACCTGTATGCTTCAGAACATTTTCATTGATGATTCTCTGTTTTTCTTTTTCCCGATTTATTCTTTCTTCCAAAGTAACATCCTTCAGAACGACCAGAAAACAGGGATGACCTTTCCATTCTGCCTTCACATACCTGACCTCAAAATGAATATCCCCTTCGAGCATAAAACGAAAAGGAATTCCAAGCTTTCTGGCCTCAGGCGGGACAGGAAGAATGATTTTGCTTCCCAGGATAAAATCATCTCTAAATCCTGATTTTATAATGTTTTTTGCATTTTCGTTAATGAATTGAATTCTTTCTTCGGAGTCAGTCAAAAATATTCCGGCATCCTCCCGATTCAGATTCTTCTGAATGAATTCTTCGCTGAGAAGCAGAAAGTTCTTGTCTGAAATTTTTCTGTTCATCAGAATCGTGCCTCCTGCAAAAGCAAGAAGAGTAGGAAAAAAGAACTGATAGAATCCTGCTTTCGTCAGAATCAGTGAAGATGCGACTAGATTTCCTGCGACTGTAAAAAAAGCATAAAAGAAGAGAATTTTTGAATCCGTCATACTTGAAATTGTAATGAAAAATATCAGATAGGCTGATGCTGTGTAGTCCAGACTGTATGAACTTGTATAACATCTGTATATACTGTGATAGGTTACCGAAAATAGAAAAATCAGACCGAAAGGGATGCTGAGTTTTCGGACTGATTCAGATTTTGATTCACTTGTGTAAGCAAGTATGAATGCGATAATACCGAAAAGAAATCTTTCTGCAAATTCTCCCGGGCCTGTGACTTCCTGAGGTTTCAGAACCCAGAGAAGGGGATACACAATTCCCAGTAACTGCAGAGTCAGTTTCATTTCAGATTCGGACGCCTTTTCTCTTTCAGCGCTCTCATTGCTTCCAGAAGATTTTCGCTGACGACAGGAATATGCATCCAGTCCAGAGAATTTTTCATATGTGCTTCAAATTCAAAAAGAGACTTTCTGTTTATGTTCTGCTTTGTATACCTGACTCCGCTCAGAGGAAGTCTCATCAGTGTTTCCAGTTTCTTCATTGTCAGTTTCCTGAGTCCTTCTCTGTCGTCAGCCGTTTCGTCAATCAGACCGACTTCTTTGGCTTCCTTTCCTTTGTATGTGGATGCTTCGAGGCAGACTTCTCTGACTTTTCCGGGAGGCACAAGTTCTGTAACTCTGTTTACGAACATTCCGGGAAGCGGGAGCCCAACCATTACTTCAGTGAACCCTATCCTGCAACCGCTGTTCAGCATATACTTGTAGTCTCCTGCAGTTGTGATTACTGCGCCTCCGCCCATCGCATGTCCTGTCACTTCTGTTATGATCGGCTTGTCAAACTGAAGTATTCTTCCAAAAAGAAGGACAATACCGCCTACAGATTCCGGCAGTTCTTCTTTGCTTGTATTCAGAAGGGATTCTGCATCGAGTCCGTTGCAGAAAAATTTAGGGTTTTCTGAGCTGAAAACAACCGCTTTGATCTGATCATTTTTTTTAATTTCATCAAGGATATCTCCGAGCTCTTTCATATTTGCACGGGTAAGTGAGTTCTGATCATTTGTCTGAAAATTGATAAGGTTGGCTGTTCCGCCGGACAGTCTGATTTCTTCGATCTTATAGTTCATATTTCTATTATCGAAAAAAAATATCCTATGTCATCCGCTTTTTTTGATTCAGAGAAAGGAAATGGAAATCAGTTTTTTCCGAAAACACTTTTTCTGGAAATGTTGATTTTTGCCTGGCAGATTCTTCGAAGATCAGTCATTTTCTCCAGATGGTAACTGAGGATCGGGTCCTTATCGAGAAATTTTTCCAGATCCAGGATGCAGTTTCTGATATAGATCATATCTTCTATATCATAGATTTTGCCTGAAAGTATAAGTTTTTTTACTACATCAAATTCATACTTTCTAAAATGAATCCGGATCAGAAATTTTACTGAGAACTGCCTTACCGCTCTTGCCCATTTTGAATTCGGTTCCTTGAGATTTTTATAATCATTTCTCATTGAACCTGCATCGTTTCCTGACTTCGAATCAGCCATAGCTGCTTCTTCTTCCTCACGGTAAAGCTTATAGAGTTTTTCTTTTTTCCAGGACTCGGTAAATTCAAATGCATTCGAACTGACCTGCTTGATGTATTCTTCCACCATATGGGATTCATTGAGAGCTCTTCCCAGATTTGTGTTGTTATATTCTTTTGTCCTGGGGTAAAGTTCTCTGAGAATCTGAAAGCCTGTTTTCTTTTTATAGAAAGTACTTTCATATACCTGCGTGAGTTTGGATTCTGTGTAGTGTTTCAGTTCATTCAGTACACTGATTTCTGAAAACACATAACCGTCGACAGCCTGCACGAAAAGAGTAGGGTCTGCACTTACAATATTAAAAATGAAAATATAATGAGTTTCTCTCAACTGTTCCAGATAGTATCTGATTTCATCTGCAG
Source organism: Spirochaetota bacterium (assembly GCA_052033835.1). GTDB lineage: Bacteria > Spirochaetota > Leptospiria > Leptospirales > Leptospiraceae > DAORDI01. Next base: position 15,534 of record JBPOJG010000288.1, on the reverse strand, counting down.
TCTTATTGAAAGTGGAAGTACATCTTTTAATGAAAAATTCTGATGTAGGTATTCTGTCCTTTCCTCTGAGATTTTCTTCCTTGATCAGATTTGCAATTTCATTTACAATTTTGATTGAGGGCGAAAGCATTTCTGTCAGCCTCTCGGATGAAATTTTTTGTGTACTTCCTTCAGAGTCCTGTTGGCCATCTGGGTGTATATCTGGGTAGTGGATATGTCAATATGGCCGAGAAGTTCCTGAACTGATCTCAGGTCTGCATGATTTTCCAGAAGGTGTGTGGCGAATGAATGTCTCAAAGTATGCGGAGTCACTTTCTTTTTGATTCCCGTTCTTTTGATGTAAATATTCAAAAGCCTCCAGACAGATTTTCTGTTGATGTAGGAGCCTTTCTTTGAAATAAAAAGGTATTCGCAGTTTCTGGCTTTCAGAATGAAAGGTCTGCTTTTTTCGAGATAGGCATTGATTATAACAAGTGCCTTTTCACCGAACGGAACAAGTCTTTCCTTGTTTCCTTTGCCGACTATTGTCAGAGTCATTGCTTCCTTGTCTAAATCCTCCAGGCGCATATTGCAGGCTTCCGAAATTCGAAGTCCGGAGGAGTAAAGAAGTTCAAAAATGCATTTGTCTCTCAGTTCATAGATATTGTCTTCACGTATGGAATTGAACAGTTCATCAATTTCAGCAATAGTGAGATGATCCGGAATCTCCCTCATTACTTCGGGGGTTCCAATCTTTTCTGACGGATTCAGTTCTACCTGTTTTTCATCTTTCAGATACTTGAAGAACTGACGGATGGCAACTACTTCTCTTGCCAGAGTTTTAGAAGATATTTTCCTGTTCTTTTCTTCTGCCAGGAATTTGTTGATATCCTTTGCCTGGACTTCCAGAAGATCAATCTGCTGTCTTGAAAGAAAATTCTGAAATTTGTTCAGATCATATCTGTAGGAATAGACAGAGTTTTCACTCAGTCCTTTTTCTGTTGTCAGATATTCCTGAAAACCATCCAATAAGTTTGCACTTGCGTTTGCCAAAGCCGTTCACACCAAAAGTTCTTGATTACTTTTAAAGTCGGAAAAACTGTAACTATTAATGTATCATTTTTTTTGCAAAGCGAGTATTTTTACTTTTCATCATATTGAGCCTTTTTTGAACAAAAAAAGACAGAGTTCAAAGTTTTTTATACTGTTTTCTGTGCTGATGTCGATATTTCTTGTTCACTGCTCTCCCGAGAAGGCCATTTCTGAGAAAGCTTATGAACTCGAAAAGAAAGGTCTGCTTGCCGAGGCTGTTTATGAGTATTCCAGAGCTCTTGACTCAAATCCTGATTACGGTTTTGCCAACAGGAGAATGGGATTTATTCTTTCCGAATCCTATAAATCGATGATTCCGGCAATTCGGCATCTGGAGGCAGCAAAGAATACTTACCAGAACGACACTGAGCTGAATCTGAAACTCTTCGATCTCACTCTTTTTGCTGAGGACTATCAGAAGGCAGACAAACTCAAAAAAGAGCTCTCTTTAAGTCTTTCCAAGGAATCCAATGACTATATTCAGCAGATTTTTGAATGTCGCAGAAACGGTGATTCTCAGAAAAAGAAACTTGTGAGTTTTTTTTCAGGTGTGCCGGAACCGGCAGAAATAAAACTGATTTACAGAAGTGTTTACCTGTGCATGAAAAATTTAGATTGGAAAGAAAAAGCGGCTGACCTTTCGGGAAGGTTCAGGTTTAAAGGGCAGAATGAATAAGGTTTTCAGGGTTTTACTGTTCATCATTGCATCTTCCATCTTTCTGGAAATCTGTCTCAGACTTTTCAAGCCGGAAGCACTTGAATTTTACAGGGTGCAGAAACAGATTCATAAACTCGATTCTGAATATCTTGTGGATCTTGAACCGAATCAGGATGTGCGGATTTCCCATTTTCTCGGAACTTTCGACATACGATTCAGCACAAATGAAAAGGGGTTTCGGGCCACTGATCCGATTGACAATTCCAAACGTCAGATTCTGTGTATCGGTGATTCGGTTGCGATGGGGTTCGGGGTCAGCGACGAGGATACTTTCTGTCGTAAATTCAACGGATTTCAGGATAAGGACGGGAATGCATATCAGTCAGTCAATCTGGCTGTTGATGCATACGGACCAAGTGCAATCCTTCGAAAACTGAAGAAACATCTGCCTTCTCTCAATCCGAAAGTGCTTTTTTATTTTCCGAGCAACGGGGATGATATTGATGAGGAAATTTTTTATTCCAAACTGAACAGCAGGAAAGCAAGACTCTTTTTTGAAACTCAGTTCCTTCTGGCAAAATCCAGTTATCTTTTTCTTGGACTGAGAATCACTCAGGAGCAGATTGTTTTCCGTCTGAATGAAATGTTCATTCATCCGGTGCTCAGAATGAAAAACTTTATCAATGAGTTCTCCTCATCTGAAAGAAAAAGAATGAATTTCGGGGAAACTGTAAATGCTTTTCTTTCTGAATTCAAAAGAGGGGAGAGAAAGGATCCGAATGCGCCTCCCGTATTCGGCGAAAATGAATGCCTGGATGATGATAAGCCGCATCATATTCCTGAATCTGTATATACATCTACCCGCGAAATAATGAAACTTGCCTCGGAAAAAAATATAAAGCTCGTTTTTGTAGTTTCTCCTATCGACATAGAAACTGCTTACTGCTCTCAACTGGGAAAACTTCACAGACTTTATACTTACTCAAGAGCTGTACGGAAGTTTCTTGAAGAGGAAAAGGTCGATTTTATCGATATGAACGATTATGCAGATTTTATGATGGACAGGGAAGAAAGGTTTAATGTCAGACCTTATTATATCATAGGTGACGGTCATTATACAAAGGCTGGAAACAGCTGGATGTCTGCAGTGCTTCTTCTGAAGCTTCGTCAGATTCTGGGAGAAGAGACAGATGCTTTTTAATTCCCTGGATTTTTTCATATTTCTGGCTGTTCTTCTGCCTCTGTTTTTTGCGGTAAACGAAAAGAGACAGAGAATCCTCCTTTTCTGGTTTTCGCTGTTTTTTTACGGTTCTCTTAAGACTGTATTTGTCCCTCTGATTTTTATTTCTTTTGCGGCTACCTGGCATTCATCATTAAAAATTCAGGAATCTTCGGATATTTTCAGGAAAAAAATATATCTTCTGTACTGTCTTATCGTAAACTTGGGGATTCTTGTCTTTTTCAAATACACTGATTTTTTTCTGGGAGCCTGGAATGATATGATGCATATATCGGGCTCTTCCGGGCCGGATGCAAAAATGCTCGGACTTGTGCTTCCTCTCGGGATTTCTTTTTACACATTTCAGGCCGTCGCATATGCAGTGGATGTTTACAGAAATAAGATTCCTGCTGAGAACAGTTTCTTCAGATTTTCGCTGTTCCTGCTTTTCTTTCCTCAGCTTGTGGCCGGGCCGATTATGAGGGCAGAGGATCTGATGCATCAGTTCACAGGCAGAAAGACTTTCAATTCGGCTGACTTTTCTGCGGGTGCGACGCTTATGGCCTGGGGTTTTTTCAAAAAAACGATTGTCGCTGATCCGATTGGAACAGCCATATCTCCCGTATTTCAAAATCCCGAGCTGTATGATTCTGCTTCCTGTTTTCTCGCAGCATTTCTTTTTGCGGTTCAGATTTACTGTGATTTTGCCGGGTATTCGGATATAGCAATCGGAATAGGGAGAATACTCGGTTTCAATATTCCCCTGAATTTTGACAGACCTTTTTTTGCATCTTCGATTACTGAACTTTGGAGAAGATGGCATATTTCTTTATCATTATGGCTTAGAGATTATGTATTTATCAGCCTCGGGGGCAGCAGAGTAGGCCGGTTCAGAGGTTATCTGAATCTGTTCATTACAATGCTTGTCGGAGGATTCTGGCATGGAGCGAACTGGACGTTCATATTCTGGGGCGGAATCAACGGAACGGTTCTCTGTCTCGAAAAATATTTCAATGAAAAAGGATGGTCGACTTTCTTTGAAAAGATTCCCAGACCGCTTCACACAGTATATGCGTTTACTGTTTTTCTTGCCGGTGCAGTTTTTTTCAGAGCAGATTCAATATCAACGGGACTGATCTTTTACCGAAAGATCGGAACTTTGGAGTCGGGGCTTTTTCATTCGGATCTGCTCAATTCCAAGATAACTGCTGCAGTTCTGATACTGTTTATCATTGAACTTCTGGAAGAAACAAAATATCTGGAAAGGGTAAAGGAGATCCTTCGGTTTGAAACATACAGAAAAGAGTTTTTGGTCGGGTTCTACCTTATGCTTCTGATGGTATATACGGTAATTACATCTCCCCAGTTTTACTATTTTCAGTTCTGACTATGCTGAAGCTGAAGAAAACATTCTGGGAACTGACTTGGAAACTGGAACTTTTTACCAGTCTCATCCCGATTCCAAGTTTTGTCTACTTCATTGCTTTTCTCGGCGGTGTGGAAAAGGAGCATACTGTTTCAGTTTTCATTTCCGGACTTGTGTGCGGAATCTACACTGTATTGTGGGGAGTTTCAGTCAGATATTTCCGGCTCAGAAAAATTTTTGAAGGAATAGACAATTTCAGACAGGGGCTTCTGGACAGTGAAGCAGCGGGCAGTCTGAAGCTTAAGATTCTGAAATATCCGTTTGCCGAGGGAAGAACCATTGTAGAAAGATGGGTGGCTGGCCATATATCCGGGTTCATTCTTTTCAGGCTGATGACAGGTATCCTTCCGCTCAAGACTTTTTTGGTGGAGACATACAGTCTGGTTTTTGTTCTGCCAATATCTTATATGGTTTATCTGACTGTGACTGAAAATATAATGAGAAATATCCTTTTGAACGAGGAACTCATTCAAATAGATCTTCCGGGAAAATCCAAACCTCCGTATCTTGGATATTTTCGGAGAATTCTTTTTTCGATTGCATCCGTTGCTCTCATACCTATATCCATTTTCGGATATTTTTTATATGCCAGCATGACAAAGGACTTTCAGTTTGAAAATCCGATTCTGCATATTTCTGCTCTTTCTCTTCTGTCGATTTTTTCCATGTTTGTTGTATCGTATGCAGTTGCAAATTCTCTGAAGACCGGCCTTTTCAGTACAAATTCAGCACTTGAGCAGCTTGGAAAAGGAAATCTGTTTGTTGAGGCATCTCATGCTTCTTCGGATGAATTCGGTCTTCAGGGCAGTCTTCTGAAAGAAGTCATTCAGAATCTGAGGAATATGTATGATGAAGTGATGTCTCTCAATACGAATCTGGAAAAGAAGGTTCAGCAGAGGACAAAAGAACTTTCTCTGACACTTGAGCAGGTGACTGAACTGAAGAAGCAGCAGGATGGAGATTATTTTCTCACCTCCCTTTTGCTGAATCCTCTAAGCGGAAGGAAAGGAATCAGTGAATCTGTCATTACAGAGATTGTCGTAAGCCAGAAAAAAAAGTTCGATTTCAAAAAATGGAAATCTGAAATTGGAGGCGATTTCTGCAGGACAGAGCAGGTTCGAATGAATGATCGATCATATGTAATTGCTGTCAATGCGGATGCAATGGGGAAGTCCATGCAGGGAGCGGGAGGTGCAATTGTTCTCGGTGCAGTATTTGATACAATTATAAAAAGAAGCCACGGACTTGAGATTTCGCCGGAAAAATGGCTGAAGAACTGCTTTGCAGAACTTCATTCTGTTTTTGTAAGCTTTCAGGGGTCAATGCTTGTATCCGCATCGATCTGTATCATTGAAGAGGATACAGGACTTATGTGTTATATCAATGCAGAACATCCTTATATAATTCTTCACAGAGATGAAAAATCGGAATTTCTGGATACAGAATGCATATACAGAAAACTCGGAACAGAGCTTACAAAAGAAATGCTTTTTGTGCGAACGCATCAGCTTCAGATGAATGACAGGATTCTCTTCGGTTCGGACGGAAGAGATGATCTGATTTTCCCCGATTCAGGTGAAATGAATTCTGATCCTGAACTTTTCCTGAAAATCTGCGAGAAAAAAAATTGCGATATACAGGATATAACACATTATATAAAAGATAATTATGAAATTACCGATGACTTTTCTCTTCTTTCGCTTGAATACCGAAGACAGACTGTATCTGATGTCTGGAAAAAAGACGATATTCAGGATGATGATTATTTTTATGAAAATCCTCTTTCAATTCTGAGTCAGTATGAGGAAGGAGTGATTCAGAATCCTTTTGCCCTGAGAAAAATCATTGTACCGCTTATACAGAAGAAAAATTTTTCAAGTGCAGAAAGGGCGGCATTCATTTTTACAAATCTTCTTCCTTCTGATACAGAAGCGTTATTTCTTCTTTCCTATATATACAGAAAAACAGGAAAGTATGAGAATTCTGCAGAGGTCGGAGAACGTATCCGCTGCAGAGAACCTGTACATATCCGAAATTTATGGAACCTTGGAGAGTGTTATTTCGAAACAGGAGCACTGGAAAAACTGAAGAAACTGATCAATGTTCTTTCGGTTTTGGAACTGACAGTACCGGTCAAATATTATAAAAAATGGAATCGGTTCCTGGAAGCGGGTCTGGACAAAGTCGATGAGGACTGAGTTTCAGGCAGAAATAGGCGAGGAAAAAATGACAAAAAACAGGATGATCAATCTCGATCAGATTACAATTCAGGAAACAGAAAGATTCTGGAAGGGCGGAAATTTCAATCTGGATATCTCATTCATAGATATACAGCATCTCTGGCTCGTATATCTGGTTTTGAAAATAGAGAGAACTGTCAGCATATCTAAATCAGATGTAATCGAAAATTTTTCAGAATTTATTGTTGAACTCAATGAATATGCGGATGTGCATTTCAGAATAGAAGAGGAAATGCTGGAGTATTTTAATTTTCCAGGAATGCGACAGCATGAAGAAAAACATCAGACATTTGAATCACAGATAGGTGAATACAGAACAAAGGAATCTTTTTCAAGGGAAGAGGGAGAGAAGGTTGCCCGTTTTCTGAAGAACTGGTTAGGGATTCATATCTTAAAAGAGGATAAAAGTTATTCAGATTATTTTGCAAAAGAAAAGGGAAGGCTGTATGATTTTTCTGAAGAACTGATTTTATCAGGAAAGTTCAGTTTTACTGATGAACAGAAAATTCTGTATGATCGGGTAGAAAAGCTGACAGAAAGCAGAGAGGCCGATTATAAAAAAATTGTAGAGAAGGCACAGGATTATTGGAACAGATTCAAGCTGAAGACAGGAATTCCAATCATCGATGTGCAGCATCTCTGGCTTGTTTTTCTGATACTTGATCTGGAAAATTCAGTCGGGCTTTCGAGAGAAAAGCAGATTGAATCTGTAAGGAAAATCGCCCCTGAAGTGAAATTTTACATAGATGAACATTTTAAAATTGAAGAGTTCCTTATGCAGAAGGCCGGGTTTCCTCATTTTGACGATCATAAAAAACTTCATCTGAACTTCCTGAATTTTTTGGGAGCAGTGGATCTGAATCAGCTTCAGGATCTGGATCTGATTAAACTCGTAAAGTCTCTTAAAGAATGGCTGTATTCTCATATTGCGCTTGATGATAAGAAATATATTTCCAGTATGCAGATGAGAAGAGAATACATTCTGGAAATTTCGAGACAGCTGATAAAAAACGGAGTCTGCAGACTGAAGAAACAGCAGATGGAATTTTACAAGGAAGTCTGTGTGATTTAACCTTGACTTTAGAGTAATTTTACCGATTATGTATCTGTGACTCGAAATGATTCCTTGAAAACACTGAGCGATCTGTTTTCCGCACTCCTGAAAATTTCCCTGCCGTTTGCAGTGATTTTTTTTCTGATTTGGCAGAGTGCTGTTCAGGCGCATTTGAACAGACAGATTAAATATCTTTCCAATAAGAAAGAACAGCTTACCAGACAGAATTACGATATGAAGGCGAAGATTGTTGCTTCTTATTCTCCGGACAGAGTTGCCTCCATGTACAGACAGAGTTTTACAAGACTGAAGAATTATTCAAATGACAGAGTCATTACACTGTCACTTCCAAAGGAACGAAATTCAGCAGAGCTGAAACCGTGATGAAAAGTTCGGTTCTTTTTCAGAAGTTTTCGGAGATTTCCGGGAATGGAAATATTGAAATCTCCTACATTCAGTCGGATACACGCAAGATACTTCCCGGCGATATTTTCTGTATGAATGACAGATTCATAGATAAGGCTGTCATATATGCAAAATTTGCAAGGGAAAGAGGCGCCGGCGCGATTCTCTGTTCAGAAAAGACAGCGAGTCTTTTTTCAGTAAAAGATGACCTTCTGATTTCATCAGTTGATCCGGCTGACCTGCATGGACCGATAGCCTCATTTTTTTGCGGGAACCCTTCTTCCAAACTGAATATTACTGCAGTTACGGGAACGAACGGAAAGACATCCATTACTCATATACTGGCAGATCTCTTCAGTTCTGCAGGAAAACGATGCGGAATCATCGGTACAATCGCTGCAAAATTCAACGGCAAGGTCATTGACTGCGGTCTGACTACACCTGAACCGTCTACAATGCACAGACTTCTTCAGCAGATGGCCGAAGAGGGGATTGAATATGTATTTATGGAAGCGAGTTCCCACGGTCTGAAGCTTGGAAGGCTAGAAGGGCTTGAGTTCAATGCGGGTATATTTACGAATCTCACTCCTGACCATATGGATTTCCATCCGGATATAGAGGATTATCTTCTCTCCAAGTTTCATCTGTTTGAGCTGATTGAAAAATCTCCTAAGAAAGAAAAGTTTGCGGTGATCAGTTCTGATTCTGCAGGAAGTGCAGATATTCTGAAGCTTTTTTCGGAAAAAAATATTTCCTATCCCGTCATTCAGTTCGGCAAAGATAAAGAGGCAGAAGGATTTTTGAAAAGTCTGGATCTGCAGGGAACCTCTTTTGATTTTAAGTTCAGAGAAAGAAAGTTTTCTTTTCAGTCCCATCTTCTGGGAGTATACAATTTCATCAATGTTTCTCTCAGCCTGTGCGTATTTCTTCAGTCCGAAAAAGATTCTTCCGACTCATCTACTGTTCAGTCTGTTCACAGTCTGAAATCTGTGGAAGGAAGATTTCAGATTGTTCCTGACAGAAAAAAGAAAAGAATTGGAATCGTTGACTATGCCCATTCTCCCGACGCTTTGGAAAACATTCTCTCAAGTATGAGGGAGATTCCGAATTCAAAACTGATTACCGTATTCGGATGCGGGGGGGACAGAGATCGAACTAAACGCCCAATGATGGGAAAGGTGAGTGCTTCCTATTCCGATTTTGTGATACTGACTTCCGACAATCCCAGAACGGAAGATCCTGAGTTTATCCTTTCCGAGATAGAAAAAGGGATTCCGTCAGAATTCAAAAACTGGAAAAAAATCTCTGACAGAAGAGAGGCAATCCGCGAAGCTGTAAAAATGCTGCCTGAAAACGGACTTTTATTAGTTGCAGGCAAAGGCCATGAAAATTATCAGATTATCGGAAAAGAAAAGTTTCATTTTCTCGATTCCGAGGAAATAGAAAAAGCATTTTCCGAGGAGTAAAATGTTTCAGATTCTGTATGAACGGTTCGGAGACGATTTAGGCATACTTCGAATTTTCAGTTATGTTACTTTCAGAGCTCTTATGAGCGGACTTACTGCTATGTTCCTTTGCTTTATTTTCGGGAACAAAATTATTGATTTCCTGTATCATCTGAAGTTTAAAGAAACTGTCAGAACGGACGGACCGAAGTCTCATGAAACTAAGTCAGGCACTCCGACAATGGGAGGGCTGATGATTATTTTTTCACTTCTGACATCAGTTCTTCTTTGGGGAAATCTGTCCAATGTCAATGTGCTTCTTCTTTCAGGATTCAGTTTCCTATTTTCCATGCTTGGGTTCAGAGATGATTATGAAAAAGCAATTCTGAAAATCAAAGGCGGGATGAGAAGCAGGACAAAGTTTTTTATCTCCGTGATCCTTGCTGCAGGCTTCTGCATTCTGTATTTTTATTTTACTTCCGGCATCGTAAAGGACGGAAAAGGAATACAGTTTGATATTTCTGATATATTCTTTCCGTTTATAAAGGGTCCTGTTCTCAATCTGGGGATTCTGATCGTTCCTTTTTCTGCACTGATCATTATCAGTTCTTCTCATGGAGTCAATCTGACTGACGGTCTGGACGGCCTTGCAGCCGGAACTGTTGCCATTGCCGCATCCTGTCTTGCGGTCATCGCTTATGTATCCGGAACTCCGGTTGCGGCAAACTATCTGAATATTCCGTATCTTCCCGGAGCGCATGAATACTCAGTTTTTCTTGCTGCCATGGTCGGGTCGCTTCTCGGGTTTTTATGGTTTAATGCACACCCTGCAGAAGTGTTTATGGGAGATACAGGATCATTATTTCTCGGTGCGTCCATCGGGATGGTTTCGGTTCTGCTGAAAAAGGAACTGCTTCTTCCGATTCTTGGAGGCATTTTTGTGATGGAGTCACTGAGTGTCATTCTGCAGGTGGGATCATTCAAACTTCGGCAGAAAAGAATTTTCCTAATGGCACCGATACACCATCATTTTGAACTGAAAGGCTGGAAGGAAACCAAGGTTGTTTACAGGTTTTACATTATTGCAATCATCCTTGCACTCATCAGTCTGTCCACTTTGAAGATTCAGTAAAATTGAAAAGAATCAGAGACTCACTGTACAAGTTTTTTGAACCGGGAAAGAATGCAGTGGATATGCACATTGTGTACACAGTGCTCTGTCTGATTCTTTTAGGTCTCTGCATTCTTTTCACTTCTTCGATGGTTACAAGTCAGAGAGATTATAACGATCCTTATTTTTTTCTGAAAAAACAGTCTGTCTGGGCGCTGATATCCCTTGTTTTTTTTGGAGGATTCTCTCTGATTCCGTACAAGGTGTATCAGAAAGTTTCTGTCATCATTCTGCTTTTCAGTTTTATTCTGCTCAGCCTGGTATTCATTCCAGGAGTAGGGAAGACAGTAGATACTCATTACGGCCGAATATTTCACAGATGGATCAGGATAGGGAGTTATCAGTTTCAGCCTTCCGAATTTGTAAAAATCGTAATGATTATATATGTATCAGATATTCTCTGTCGGTGGAAGACTGTCTGGAATATGAGCTACAGACATCTCGCACCGCCTTTGTTTGCAGTAGGAGTCTGTCTGGGGATGATTGTCGCTGAACCTGCATTCGGAACTGCAATGGAGATTCTCCTGATTATCCTTGTGCTTTTTTTCGTAGACGGGTTTCCCCTTCTCAGAATCTTTGCTGCAATTCTTTCTCTTTCTCCTCTTGCTGCCATACTGATTTATAAAGTGGGATACAGAAAGAAAAGAGTGGATGTATGGCTTGATCCCTACAAATACAGGTTTGAAGAGGGACATCAGCTGGTTTCCTCTTTCCGGTCTTTTCTTGACGGTTCCTGGTTCGGTCAGCCTCTTACAACGGGATATTCTCACAGACACCTGACATATGGGCACACTGACTTTATCCTTGCTCCTCTGGTGGAAGATTACGGTTTTGCCGGTTTCCTGTGCATTTCGATACTGACTTTTTATCTGATTTTAAGATCCGTCATACTGCTCAGAAAAATGAAAGAAGGATTCGGTCTGCTTCTTGGGACAGGGATTACCGGAATGATTGCACTTCAGTTTCTTCTGAATACTTTTGTAGTGACTGGTATTGTGCCGATTACCGGGATCAGTCTTCCTTTTATCAGTTACGGAGGGTCATCACTGCTCTCTGTCATGATCGGATGCGGAATTTTATTAAATATAACAAGAAAGGAGAACCTTTCAGCGTGAAGAACATACTGATTGCTGCCGGAGGAACCGGAGGACATATCTCGCCCGGAATTGCACTGGCTGAAGAAATCTGCAGAAGAAAGCAGGATTTAAAAATAGATGAAGTATATATACATTCATTAAAAAGAAATATAGATAATCCTGATCTGAAGGACAGTCCCTGCACTGTACTCTGGCACAGTACACCTCAGCCTTCGATTTTCGGCGTATTCTCAATTCTGTTTTCAGCACTGAAAGAAATTTCAGTTCTCAGGAAAAGGAAAATTACTCATGTGATTGCTATGGGAGGTTATTCCTGCATTCCTTCCGTTCTTTATTCAGTTCTTTTCAGGAAAAAAATCTATCTCTGCGAGCAGAATGCTGTTTCCGGCAGACTTGTGAAAATGTTTTTTCGTTTTGCAGAAAAAACAGCATTCAGCTATCCGCCTGAAAATCTGAATCTGCAGAATAGAGATTACAGAATACTTGGAAATCCCCTTCGGTCTAGAATTCTTCCGGAAAAACCTGCAGCTGAAAAGCAGACGGGAGTAATTAAGAAAGAAAGACTGAATGTTCTTGTTCTGGGGGGGTCACAGGGAGCAAGGCAGATCAATAATATGGCACTGGAAGTCATTAAACTTCCGGAGATTGCGAAAGTATTCAATTTTCGAATTCTCACCGGAACAGGTCTTTATGAAGAGACTAGGAAGAAAAGCGTGTCAGATGTAGAGCTTATCGACTATTCACAGGATATGAGAATTCACTACGAATGGGCAGATCTTCTGATTGCGAGATCCGGTGCAGGAGTCATGAGCGAGGCACAGGTATACGCGATTGCGATGATTCTTGTTCCTTATCCGTTTGCTTCAGACAATCATCAGGCCGCAAATGCTCTTCTTCTGCAGAAAACTGCGGGGGTCTGGGTGCTTGAACAGAAGGACGAGGATATTAAACAGCTGAAAGAAATTCTGCAGAGGATCATTAAGGATCGAAATGTTCTGAAAGACATTTCTGTAAAAGTTCATGCTTCGGCTATGCCTAATGCGGCACAGGATACAGTGGGGTATTTTTTTAATGAGTCTGACTGATATTCGCAAGAAGACCTTTATTATGGGAGCAGGCGGTTCCGGAATGTCTCCATTGGCTCATATCATACTTGATATCGGTTCTCCTCTGTTCGGTCAGGATAAGAATGCAGGAGTTTCTTTTGAGTATCTGACAGAAAGAGGAATGAAGACAGTTCAGACTCCCGATGAACTGGAGAAAATTCGTCCAGAATCTGCTGTGTATTCAAGTGCAATCAGCCGTAATGAAAATCTATTCTTTAAGAAATGTGAGGAGATGAATATCCCTCTTCTGCACAGATCAGAACTTCTGCACAGAATATTCGGAAGCATGAAATCAGTTTCGGTCGCAGGTTCTCATGGAAAGACTACGACCACTGCAATGACTGCTCAGATTTTTTCCGAATGCGGTCTGGATCCGGCTGTGATGGTCGGAGGGGAAACGGCGATTCTCGGAAAAAAAGGCGGACAGTTCGGAAAAGGTGAAATTGGTGTATATGAATCTGATGAGTCGGACGGGACTTTTCTGAATCATTCTGCTGATGTGCGCATAGTGACGAATGTGGATAATGATCATTTGGATTACTATAAAGAATTGGATAATCTGTACAGAAGTTTTGGAAGACATATCTCAGGCGGAGGCATAGGAACTGCAGTACTGAATCTGGATGATAGCGGCATCTGTTCCTCTCTGAAGTATTCTGATAAACTGAAATTTCTCGGCTTTTCCGCTGAGAAAAAAAATGATGCTGTATTTTATGAAATAAAAGACGGAAAAATGTATTTTCATCTGCGGGACACTGAGTATGAGCTGGAAGTCCCATATCCAGGGGATCATTATCTGAAAAATGGTCTGTCCGCTGCGCTTGCTGCTTCTCTTTGCGGAATCCGGATTGAAAAATCGGTTTCCATATTGAAGAATTACAGAGGAGTCAAAAGACGGCTGGAATATCTGGGAAAGACAGGAAATGTCCCTGTCTACGATGACTACGGCCATCATCCTACAGAAATCAAAAGTGTGATTTCCTCAAGTGGACAGATGAAAAAGGAAGGCGGCAGGACTGTTGTTCTTTTTCAGCCGCACAGGTTTACACGGACTAGAGAACTGTATCGGGAATTTGCAGAAGTTCTTCAGAAGGCAGATCTGCTGTTTCTCATTCCAATTTATTCAGCAGGTGAAAAACCCTAAGAAGTAATCAGCACTGAACTCATCTGTCAGCTGTCAGACAGGAGCAGGACATTTCTGCTGAAAGAAGGGCTGGAAAAGGATACTCTTGAAATCAAAAAAATGCTGAAAGACAAGGATGTATTTGTAAGTCTTGGGGCAGGGGATGTGAGAAACTGGGGAGAAAGACTCGTCAGTTTTTGATTCGATATTCTTTCAGTTTTCTGTATATCGATGCTCTGGAAATTCCGAGATACCTTGCAGCAAGATCCTTGTTGTTTTCCGCTTTTTTTAGAGCCTTCAGAATTGCTTCCCTTTCAAGTTCCCTCATAGACAGATCTTCATTGATTTTTGTCATTTCTGCTCTGAGGTCTGTCCCGGTTTTCTTTTTTTCTGTCTGAGTAATCTTGTTATAGTTCTGAATTTCAGGAGGGAGATCTGATATCGTTAGGTATTCTTTCTCTGAAAAAATGATCATCCTCTGAAGAACATTCTGAAGTTCTCTCAGATTGCCCGGCCAGTAATATTCCTCAAAAACTTCATAGACTTTTTCTTCAATCTTCTGTGTGTTCCTTCCCTCAGTTGCGGAGATTTGGGTCAGAAAATGATCCGTAAGAATCCTGATATCTTCTTTTCTTTCTCTGAGCGAAGGGACTTCAATTGAAGCGATGTTCAGGCGGTAAAACAGATCTTCTTTGAATTTTCTCTGTTTGATCTGTTCATAGATGGAGGATGGAGCTGATGAAATCCATCTGATATTCAATTTTCGTACACTGAATTTAGCAAAAAAGCCTGGATCGAAAAAACGGAGAAGTCTGTTCTGTGCATCCATACTGAGCAGATGGATATCATTGAGGAACAGTGTGCCGTTGTCTGCCTTTTCCAAAAGTGAATTCAGATCACCGTCCTTGATTCCGAAAAGTTTCTGTTCGGTTTCCTTGGCAGTGCCGGTTCCGCAATTCAGACTGATGAATTTGCCTGTCCTGCCCGAAATATCATGAATTACATTTGCAATGTATTTTTTTCCGATTCCGGATTCGCCAAAAAGAAAACAGGATGTTGAGTTATCAGAAACAAGTGCAATTTTCTTTCTGACATTTTTCATATTTTCTGAATCGCCAAGGATGTCTATAAGTGAAAGTTTCTTTTCTTCTGCTTTATCTGAATCCTTGGAAAATATTTTTCGGTAGCTTTCGACTTTATTCAGTTTATCCAGTTTATTCTGATGGAAAAGATGTGCCTGTTTCAGGCTTTCCAGAATTTTAGGAAACGGTTCTTTTTTTTCCAGAATATCAAAAAGGTTCAAATGTTCAAATGATTCCGTAATCGTTCTGTTCAGTTCACCAGTCAGTATGATGATCTGATAAATTCTCTCTTTCTTTTCGATTTTCTGCATCAGTTCTACACCGTTCACTTTAGGCATATTGAAATCTGTAATAATTACGGAAATGGACTGCCAGTTGGATTCAATGTAGGAAATTGCATTTTCAGGATTTAGAAAGGTCTGCAGTTCAGTTTTGCT
>JBPOJG010000163.1:0-6476 GCA_052033835.1 Spirochaetota bacterium | reverse complement strand
GCTATCGTTATCATTTGGTCCCATATTGTTCTCCTTTGCTATCTGAAGTTAATTATTCAGATAATTTCTGATACCAATATGTTTTCACCAGCAATTTCGGTCAACTAATATTGTGCGATGCAAAATGGGAGTCAATAAAGAAATCAAATGGGTTAAAAATAAGTAAGAAACCGCCAAGGGACTTCTAATGCGGTGAAAAATTTCAGTTATGCAGAAAATCGAAAGAGTTGAGTTGATATCATTGCGGAAATTTCCGGATTCGTGGCATTGCTCTGCAAAAAGTGATAAAAAATTTCGGATCAGTACGGGAGAAATACGACGAATTGCGAAGTCGAGACAGCTCAGATTTATTCTAGTTAGGTCGAAATCAAAAACCGAAGAGACAGCTTCGCCCCATGAGTCCCAGTGCCTAAAAAAGCGAAGTAAAAGTGCACAGGCTTTAAACAGATATCGATTAGGAAAAATTTGTAAAGCATAAAAAATTATTTGGCTTGAAAAAAACAAAAATTTAAATCGGTCAGGAGAGATTGATGATTTCAGACAAAAAATAATGATTCTCATTGTCATTATGATTTTCAAGAATAGAGGCTGGCTGATGTAATTCATTAAAGAATATCCTTCCCTATTGAGGATTTCTTTCTGCTTTTTCTATTCCGATCAATGGCTCAGCAGGAGATCAACTTCGGGGTATTCAATATTGATAGAAGATAGCGAAAAGATTTTTTTAATTGAGCACGAAGATCAGCTTTACTTTTGATCTGACATTTCGAATGTTTTTAGCCATCTGCACCAAGTAATATTATTCTTGAAAATTTTCAGGGAATCGTTAAAAGTGGAGGTATGAATCTGGAAGCGCAAAAAATGGGAATGATTGAAAGTCTGCTGTTAATTCAGGACAAAGATTCTCTCAAAGAAATAGCTATGCTGATAAAGTCGTCAATTTCCAGATCATCGGGAAAGAATTTTCAAGCTAAAAAAATAGAATCATTTGATAAATGGAATGCTCAGTTCAAGAAGACAAAATTTGACAATGGAGAAAAAATTCCGGGCTTGAATATGACGCTTCTTGAATTTAGGAAAACAATATTCAGAGCTGAAAAGAGGATAAAATCCATGAGTTTTGAGGAGTTTAAGAAAGGGCTTAAAATCTGGAAAAGCAAAAAAAGCATAAAATAATATTATTTAAGGTTTCAAAAAAGACAGTGCTGTTTTTGAATATATTTCATATTAAACAGAACAGCAACAGAATAAAAAAGTTAAAAGAAGAGTAATTGATCGTCAGAAAAATCGCCTGACGCGAACAGAGACGGAACTGTATAAAAGCTCAAGTGTAATGCACATCTCAAAATAAAGAAAAAGAATTGGATCTATAGTGAAGAGAAATCAGTGCTCCGCGTCTTTAGCGTGAACCTAATTTTTCAATGCTTTTACACAGTCCCATATTCAGAATTTCAAAAGCACTCATCTCATTTACTTTTTTTCGTGCTCTTCTTTTTCGGTGCAGATTTCTGAGATTTGCTCAACTGTTTCAGTTTTGCATAAGACGCAGTATCATAAAATAATCGCACATACTCTAATAAAAGCTTAATATCTTTAATTACATTATGCTCCTGACATTCATACCCCTGATCACTCTCCCATAACCTTACTTCCGTTTCGTCACCGCTTCCGTCAGAATACTGCCAGTCTCCCATATGATGAAACACAGCCCATCTTCCATTCCCGCCGATGATGTCGAGAGTCTTCTCGTCGTCAGGATTTTCGCTTGGGTGAAGCCAGACAACCGGAAAGCAGTAATTGTCCATAGCCTTGACTGCATTTTCCACCTGTTCCCATTTTGGATTCAGTATTTCTTCTGAAGTCCAGGGGCGTCCGTCTCTGTAATATTGAATGACTGTCATCAGTTTTACTTTCATATGTATTCCTTTTACTGCAATGCGAGCGTCAGATAGTTTCAGATATATGAGCTTCCCAAAAATTGCAAGCAATCTGCTCTGTAAAAGAGTATTTTTTTGAGAAATGCCGAAGCCACACTGTCTCTTTTCAGATAAATTGCACTGAAAAATGTAATTGCCTGAAAAAAATCTGCAGATTCGGACAAAAACAATACAGGTAATAAATAGAGGTCTAGAGTGAAATCAGAGAGAAAAAACATATCCGAACTTTTACATCAGTCTATGCACAAGTCCGCCAAGTACATATCCAATGCAGAGATCGAAAATTTTCTGAAGCTGAAAGGGATAAAACCCGGGTCAGAAGAGTTCACTGAACTCGAAGACTTTTTTCTGAAGGAGGAAAAACTGCAGAGAGGCATATTTTCAGCACTCCGAAAAAGATTCACCGAACCAAAACCTGCAATTTACAGACTCGATGAATTCATAAGTGTGCTGAATATCAGACGTTACAGCAGAAGGACAGTCAAGAACTACACTCTGTCCATCAGGGCGACGTCCGGTTATTTTCGCAGTCAGGGAAAAGATATCGCCTCTCTCACGGATGAGGATCTTCTGAAATTTTTTTCTCATCTCACAGAGGTGAAAAAATTATCTGCATCGAGTGTCAGGATATACAGGTTTTCACTTCAGCTCTACTGTCATGAAATTCTTCACAGGAATCTCGACTTCAGCCGTTTTAAGAATCTCCGCAAGAGCACTCATCTGCCCACAGTGCTTTCGATTTCAGAGATCAGGAAAATACTCAACTGCATCCTCAATCTGAAGCACAGGATGATCATTGCACTGATGTATTCTTCTGGACTCCGTGTATCCGAAGTCGTCAGTCTGAGAGTCCAGGACATTGATCTCGAAAGATCAGTACTGACCGTGCGGCAGGGAAAGGGAAAAAAGGACAGACTGACCCTTCTTCCGGAGATGCTGAAAAAAGATATGGAATCATTTATTCAGGATAAAAAAAATGATGAATTCCTGTTCATCTCCAATCAGGGAAAGGGAAAAGATCCGATTCATACTAGAACAGTGCAGAAAGTGCTGAAATCTGCAATTGCAAAATCAGGAATTCGAAAGAACATCACGCCTCACGATCTGCGCCACAGTTTTGCAACACAGCTTCTCGAAAACGGGATAGACTTGAGGTACATTCAGACACTTCTAGGACACAAGAATATTTCCACAACAATGATCTACACAAAGGTGGCAAATCCGATCCTGAAAAAAATCCGCTCGCCCTTGGATGATATACTGTAACTTCTTTAGTGCACTGTCATTTCAACGACCAAAGGAAGGAGAAATCTTAAAGTGTTTATTATGATGGACTTTGTTCTTACGGAATGCTGCCCGCACAGTATGTTTAAGATCTCTCCAGCCAGGTTGGAAGCTGCTGTCGAGATGACAAAGAATAAGGATGATATATTATAATTTCTTGAGAGGGCTGTCATTTCGACGACCAAAGGAAGGAGAAATCTTAAAGCATTCTGAAAAGATGGACTGCATAATGTATAGATCAAACTTTCCATCAGAGTAATGCCATTTGAAGTGAAAAGTTTTAAGATTCCTCAGTCACTGCTCTTCCAAATAAGCAGCCTATCCGAATTGTTCCTTCGGAATGACACGAGGATAAATACTTTGGATTGAATTTATACAATTATCATTATTTCTTCTTTTGAATGATCTTGCCGAGAAGAGAAAGATCCACCGCAAGGATTTCCGCTTTCGCTTTTTTATTCTCTTCCTGGATTTCCTTCAGAACCTCTGCTCTGTGGACAGACACAGTTTTAGGTGCTTTAATCCCGAGTTTGACCTGATCGCCCTTGATCTCAACTACAACAATTTCAATTTCTTCACCGATCAGAATGGACTGATTGAGCCTTCTGGCAAGAACGAGCATCAGATTAACCCGCAGTTCCGTATTTCATCTGAATGACTGATTATATGTTCATTAGAATAAAATTTGCGGTTCATTTTGTGGATTCCCCCGAGCCGTCACTTTCAAGGATCAGTTTGCGTAACGGATGATTTTCATCTCTCGAAATAAACTGTTTTGCAATCCTTGTATCGGGATGAATCAATATCGGACCCTGCAGATTTGCAGTCATCAGCTTCGGATCAGATGCAGGAATTGTGACAATCAGAAACAGAACTGCATTTTCTACTGAATTCAGACCGATCATCTTAAGTTCAGTCGGAGGAATGAGCGGCTTATAATCGTTTAAAAAAACATGGGGCTGAATCAGCACAAATGCCAATTCAGGATCTTCCAAGGACTGAAGCCATTTGAATACAGTATCCGGGTTTTCCTCGATCACTGCGAAGGATCTGTTCTGATCAAAACCGAACAGCCCTTCCGGGAATTCTACAACCTGCCTTTCATCTATCTGAATTTTTCCGAAAGGCTTGCTGTCAATTTCCCTCATTATTTCAGGAAGTCCAGAAGTGTAGGACGGATGATCCTAGAACCGATATTCAGTGAATAAGAATGAACTGTTTCGAGCCATTTCAGATTCATGATCGCCTCAGGAAAATCTACACCTTCATTATTGGAAAGAAGTTCAGACATAAACGTCTTGTCAAATGCAACTCTTTCCGCATGGTTTTCCACACGGTTCTGTTTTGCACCGACCTCTGTTCTGTAACGCAGAATATTTTCAATAGCAGAATCAATATCCCCCAGATCCTTTCCTCCGATTCTCTGCTGATCTTTTGAAGTCAGATCATTTCGAAGCTGAATCAGTACATCAAATACAGAAAGACCGGCTACAGTGGCAGTCTTGGAAAAATTGTTAGGAGGTTCAGAACCTTTCACTTCAATGAGTCCGAGATCTTTAAGAACTGTTCCGCCCTCAGAATCTTCAAGCCAGATCTGATGAGGAGTTGTGCTTGTCAGACTGATATTGTCATTTCCGAGTTTAGTCGCTTTCACAGCCACAGGTGCAGAATTGATCTTGTCGATCACATCATCCAGCCTGTCGCCGGCATGAACGAGAATTTCCACTCCATCCACTTTGATCTTCATTTCAGAAGCTGCAGAAAATCCGGAAGAATCAGTACCGCTTGTGACACTCATATTTGTTCCCCAGAAAACCTTGTTTCCGGGAAGAGTCACATTCATATATTCGCCTTTTTCAATCTCACGGAGCTGCTCGCCGATATCTCCGCGATACTCTACTCCGATGATCTTTTCCTTTACGGATACACCCTTAAGACCCTTCTCTTTTGCTTCAAATGCCTCAAAAGGAGCTCTGTCGATTCTGTGTCCGCCGAATACATACTGTCCTGTGGCATCTCTTGCATTCGCAATGTCCACAACTGCTCTCAGGTGTTCATCAATTTCTCTACCGATGGATTCTTCTAGTTCAAAGCCTTTGTCGCCTTGGTAGATCCCGTTGGAAGCCTGTACAGTCAGTGTTCTCACTCTCTGCAGAATATCAGTCACAGATTCAAGTGCGCCGTCAATCTGGTCGAGTCTCGCCTTTCCGTCATTCAGATTCTTTTCAAACTGATTCAGTTCATGCACTCTGGATCTGAAATAGATTGTATTTGTAGCAATTCCAGGATCATCGGAAGGTCTCTGGATCTTGATTCCTGTCCCGATCTGATTCTGAACTTCATCGAGTCCCTGTTCGTGTCTCTGAAGATTTCTGATAAGTGAATTATTGGACATCTGTCCTGTGATTCTCATGATTACCTGCCTAACCTGTTGATGATGACATCGAGCATTTCATTCTGTGTATTCATCATTCTTGCTGATGCGTTGAAAGACTGCTGAAACTGGATCATATTTGTCATCTCTTCATTGATATTGACTCCCATGATGGACTGTCTCAGATTTTCATATTCTGTCATAACTGCGTTTCTTGTATCGAGCTGCATTTTGGCTTCTCTTGCCTCAGTCCCAATCTTTGCAATGATGGAGGAGTAAAATTCTCCGAAAGACTTGCTGTATTCCACCATCACAGGTTTTTCACGAAGACTTGCCGCCATCAGAAGTGCGTTTGCACCGTCCTTATGCCAGTTGGGCTTGTTATAGTCCCCGCTTCCGTCTAGATCCTTTCCTCGGGCCGCTGCAATGCTCTGCACATTATTCTGTATCTCATCAGACACCTTTACAAAGGATGCAGGATGAGTGTACGGAGTAAGAGTGATATCTTCTCTTTTAGCCTGAAGTTTATTGTATTCCCCAGTCTTGCGGTAGTCAAACGAACCCGCCGCTCCCGTTCCGTTCAGAATCCCGGTCACTCCCACAAGAAGCTGACCGGAATCTTCGATATGACGAATCATAAAAGAAGTTCTTGGACTTTCCGCGTTTGCAGTTGCCTTCAGTGTGAGCTGACTGTCCTGATTCAGTGAAGCAGTGATTCCAGTTTTTGCACCGTTGATTCTTCTGATCACATCAGTCAGTGTATCATCTTTGGAATAATTGATGAGTGATGGAGTATGTCTTGCATCTGTTCCGTGAAGAGTAATTGTACCTTCAATTCCGATCGGTCTGTCCGCATTCACGGATGTTCTTCCGGAAACTCT
>JBPOJG010000129.1:0-1531 GCA_052033835.1 Spirochaetota bacterium | reverse complement strand
ATCGGAAGGAGTCTCTTTTGGTCTCTTTCATATTTACTTCCGAAAATCAGCTGCAGTGCTTTTTGAATCATGATAGCTCCTATTTTCCATTGTTCCAAAGACCGGAAATTGAGTAAAATATGTTTTTGGCAGCTGCGAAGCTGTCGCTTCACAGCTGCCAAAAATTTTTAGCTGACCGGAAGGCTTTTCCCAGCGAACCGCGAAGCGGTGAGGCTTGCCCGGGCGAAGCGGGGGGAATACCAAATATTCTTCTTCCTGAAAGGAAAGGGGACTCATAGGATAAACATCAGCATAGAATGAGCAAGGGGATAGGGTAAAATTGACTGTCCGTACCACGATGTATGTAAGGATATTATACATCTTTCAATAGATTTTTGATCCATAGATGCATGAATTTATATAAAAGCGAATAATGGATTAAAATAGTTGCGATTTTGTCTCTATCTGCAATTATGGATTTCAGTAATTGCAGGAGAGATAAAATGAAACTAGGAGATTTTTTTTCAGGTCAGTATGTGAACAGATTTCAGTATAAAAGTTTCGAACCCTCCAAAATTCATCTTCCCTGGGAAATCGACGATCCTGAACTGATGGTACTTTTAAGTGAAGCAGATATAAAACTGGGAGAACTGAACGGAATCTCTGAATTGGTGCCGGATGTGAGTTCTTTTCTTCAGATGCACGTTCTGAAGGAGGGAACCGAGAGCAGCAGGATTGAAGGAACACAGACAAATATTGAAGAAGCTCTTCAGAAAGAAGGGGATATTTCTCCTGAAAAAAAGGACGACTGGCAGGAGGTGCAAAATTACGTAATGGCTTTGAATTCTGCAATCGAGCACCTGTCAGATTTTCCTATTTCCGGGCGACTTTTGAAAAATACACACAGGATACTGATGCAGGGTGTCCGGGGAAAAAATAAAATGCCAGGCGAATACAGGGAAAGTCAGAACTGGATTGGAGGTGTTTCGCTTGCAGATGCTGTTTTTATTCCTCCTCACCAGAGCTCGATATCTGAATTAATGACTGATCTGGAAAAATTTCTGAATGATGGAAGCCTTCCTGTTCCAAAACTGATCAAAATAGGAATTGCTCACTATCAATTTGAAACGATCCACCCATTTCTGGACGGAAACGGGAGAATTGGTAGACTGCTCATTCCTCTGTATCTTGTGGAAAACAGGATTTTGACTAAACCGGTACTGTATCTCTCCGAATTTTTTGAAAAGAACAAGTCTCTGTATTATGACAATCTGATGAGGGCGAGGACTCACAGTAATCTCAATCAATGGCTGAAATTTTTTTTGGTGGGAATCCGGCAGACTTCTCAGAATTCAATTGATACATTTCGTTCCATCCTCTCTGTCAGAAAAAAAACAGAAGAGAAAATTCTTACGCTCGGGAGAAGAATTCCTACAGCCAAAAAGCTGCTCCAGTATTTATTTATTAAGCCGGTGGCAGATTCACAGGAAATTGAAGAAGCGATTCAGATGAATTCGGCAACTGCTTTTCGGGTTATCGATGAATTTTTGAG
>JBPOJG010000513.1:0-11286 GCA_052033835.1 Spirochaetota bacterium | reverse complement strand
GCAACGCAGTCGGTGCCAGTGCAGGAGCCGCCGTGAACGTGGGTGCAACGATTGTAAAAACCGCAGTGCAGACCATAGATGGGTCGAGGAATGGACTTCAGGGAGCACTTGCAGGATTTGCAAACGGCGTCCTCGGCGGACTGACGTCAGGCATCAAACTTCCTGCAGGACTTCCGATGGAAGGCATACCCGTGGGGCTCGGAGTGAACTATGATGCAGCGAACGGCTGGGGGGCAAAAGTGGGACTCGGAGGAAGCGGAATGAATGCATCGGTATCACTGTCTCAAAGAGGCGGGACTCAGGTGTCGGCATCGGCTCAGGGAGCCAGCGTAAACTACAACGGAGCTGACGGGAGCTTCGGCGGAGGCTATACTTATGGTCTCGGAGAAACAGGACTGAGTCTAGGAGCAAACTGGAATTCGAAGGAAGCATTTTCAGTGACGGCATCATACAGCAATGACGGATTCGGTATGAGCGTGAGCCAAGGCAAAACCGGATTCAGTGCATCAAGCACGGCAGCCGGATTCAATGCAGGAACAATGACTGCCAACGGCTTTCAGGGAGCAGACATAGACTGGCTGGATGAAAACCTCGATGCAGCCAAGGAAGCACACGACA
Organism: Spirochaetota bacterium; assembly: GCA_052033835.1. Lineage (GTDB taxonomy): Bacteria > Spirochaetota > Leptospiria > Leptospirales > Leptospiraceae > DAORDI01. Next base: position 10,668 of record JBPOJG010000513.1, on the reverse strand, counting down.
AGATCATCAATGCAAAAATGAAGCCTGCCGAAGACAGCCTCATTAAAAAATATACCGAACCGCCGATGACAGACGACCAGATCAGCTCAATGGAGCCTGAAGCAAGAGCAGCACTTCTCAAGAAGATCGGCGAGCAGATGCCGGACAATATGGCCGCAGGCACATCGAGAACCGACGGAGTAGAAAAATTCTTCGGAGAAATCAGAGACAATTTCGTGAACCTCGGAAGATTCGGAAATGAGCAGTTTGAAAGCAATGCTGGTATGATGGATGCAAACGGAAACTTCCATCCGAGAACTTGTTTCACTGCAGGAACCAAAATCCGTGTGCTGAAAAAAAGCTATGCAGACAGCCGAAGAGACCCGAAACTGATCTAAGTTAACCGTGAACTTGAAGAGACAAAGAATATTGAGGATCTCCGCAGAGGGGACTATGTGCTTTCCTGGGACGAAAAGACCGGCAGACAGACATATTCAAAAGTCACGGACACATATACTAAGAAGACAGATGAAATCTACATCCTGACTCTGCAGTCCGGCGAGAAGATAGAAACGACATGGAATCACAGTTTTAGAGTAATGAAGGCAGAGCGGACAGCGAATGGCGAGCAGCGAATAGCGGGGACTCTTTCTGCAATGCTGAAACCGCAAACCCTGCAGGTGTCCCTCTACAGTGCCTTCGGTCAGTCCGAGGAAAAGCCTGACGCTGAAAACTCGGAGTGGCGTGAGGCCAGACGTCTGAAGAAGGGCGACGTTCTTTTTGACTCAACCGGAAGACAGCTCCGCATCCGTGATGTTCAGATCGAAAAGAGACAGGAGACGGTATATAACTTTACGGTAGAGGGCGAGCACGATTATTATGTGGGTGAGGATGGGGTGCTTGTGCATAATGAGGGGTGTGGTGATTCGATAATTCAAGACAACTTGAATAAAATTGTTGATTATATGACTCCGAAAGGATTGAAAAAGTGGGATTATGAAAACTCCTTTGAGGGAATGGAAAAGACAAAAAGAATTCAACAATATAAGGATTTAATCAGTCACTACAACAATAGAGGAAATGATGTAGAAACCCTTGCAAACATTTTTGAGCATGATTTTCCCAGTAAGTCAGAATCGCTAGGAAGTCGTCTGAATGGAGTTTTTGCGGCTACTGAAACTAACAATATCCCTTTTATACCATATATTTCTTTACCAATTTATGCACCAGGTCTTCAAATTGGTCCTCCAAGAATTGGAGATGATGGGTACAATTCCGATTATCAGGACTTTTCACCTACTCAAACAGGACATTTCCTTACTGGATTGCGGCTTGCCTTAGACCCAGGAGTTCTTAGGCAGCGTCCTTGGATAAGTGGAGTTATTCAAGGGAAATCTGCAAGGGAATCTCTTGAAGAAGACAATATGAAATATAAAATGATGTCTGATGAGGAGTTTGCAATTCGATCTGTTATTGGGCATGAAAAAGTGCCTGACTTTGGAAGTGCAAGCAATCCAACTACTTCTTTTCGACCAAGATATACTTTGAAGGAACAAATAAAATCTGCGACAGATATGGACTCTCTTGTTTTTAAACAAACTCTGAAAATGCTTGAAAAGCAAGAGTATCCTAGATTTACGGCGGAGATTGAAAAAAATATGAGGTTAATAAAAGTAGAACCGTATAAAGTAATAGCAAAGGGTACACTCTTGGAAACATCTATAAAGAACAAAGGAAATTCATATGAAGATCTCAGGCTCACATTAATCAGCTATCATATGGCTTCAAGAATAAAGTTAGGAGCAATAAGCAATAGACAGGAAGCTGCGAAATATATCAGGGAAACTTTGGGAAAGAAAAAATGAGAATTTTGAAAGTTCTGAAAACAATCTTGTGTGTTTTCCTGATGGTAATGCCTGTAGGGTTGTTTATATTTCTTATATTTGATTTCAAAGAAACGATCAAGGAAGGAATATTCTATATTTTCGCAACTGTATTTACAGTGTTTTTTTATATTTACAGAATAATTTATTCTAACCATAATCAGGAAGACTCTGCAAATGGAACAATGTTTTTTGTCCTTTTTTTCTGGTACGCCATATATTTATTTAATGCTCTTTTTGCATTGGCTCATACTTATTGATGTAAACTAATTGGTTTATGCAAATTGAGAATGTTCTCAGATGCCAATGGAAATCCGAGTGACAGGTTCAAGGAACTCTCCGCATCTCCGCTGTCTGGACTGAGCGCAGGCCTGAACTACAATTCCATTGCAGGATTTTCGGGAAGCGTGAACTACAGCTACCCGACGGACAGACCGGACGAAAATGCGCCGAGACAGAGAGCAGATCAAAAGGACAGAAGGGCACTCGGACTGAGTGTGAACTTCGACAGAACCGGTGTGTCTTCCGGCCTTAGCATCACCGACCAGCTCGGAACATCCCTGTCTCTCGGAAGAAACTCCGCACAGGGATTTGAAACAGATTCTATGTCCTGGAGTGCGGGAAATCTCGCAGTCGCCCAGGATGCATTCGATGATGTAACGTATGACAGGAACACAGCGGCACTGAACAAAACACTTCCTGAGATAGCAGGAAGAGCAGACCTGAACGAGAACGATCCTGACGATGCCGCACTGATGAATGCAGTGAACAGTCTCCCTAGAGATGAAAACGGCGACATCGATTTCAGAAAAGTCAGCCCTGACGAAGTTGCAGGACTGCTCTCAAAACTCTCGAAGAAAGACCCGAATGCACAGCAGACAAATGAGATGCACGGAACTTCTTTTGCCGACGGTTTCCTCGGCTCGGTCAATTCCTTCCTGTCGGGCGTAGGCAACGACTTCACGAATATGTTCACCGCAGGCAGCGGTAATATCACAAGCTCTGCAGGTATGGTCGATGAGAATGGAAACTTCCATCCGAGAACGTGTTTCGTGGCGGGAACGCTTGTGCATACAGCAGAGGGTCTGAAACCGATAGAACAGATCAAAGTCGGGGATCTGGTCAGAACCTACGACGAATCCGGCAGAAAGTTTTTGACAGGGAAGGTTACGGAGCTTTACCGTCATAATGTGAAGTTATTATATAAGATCATACTCTCTGACGGGTCAGTTCTGAAGACTACCTGGAATCATCCGTTTTATGTGACGGGATCAGGGGTTGAGCGAATAGCGAATAGCGAGCAGCGAATAGCGGCAAGTCTGTCAGCAATGCTGATTATAAATAACAATACAGTCAAATCTGAAAGAAAAGGTTCCTGGGTGGAGGCAAAAGATCTGCACAGAGGAAACAGTCTTCTCAATTCCAGAGGAAACCCTGCTTCGGTAGTATCAGTTGAACCCCTTCCAAGCCCGGACATCACGGTCTACAATTTTGAAGTCGAAGGAACGCATAATTATTTTGTAGGCGAACAGGGTGTGCTTGTGCATAATTATACAAAGCAGGAAAAAGATGATTTTGAAAAAACAGAAACTGCATTGAAGGAAGGACTTGATAAATTTGCAAAACTGAAAAAAGAGAAAGCAGAACTTGAAAAAACAGCAAATGCTGAGAAGGCAGCAAAAAACAAAGTTCATAAATGGATTTCTGACAATCTTGGATTCTTTAATACTGAAAGCGAGAAAAAACTTGCTAAAGTAAACAAAGAAACGGAAATATTGAAAGGTAATCTGATTAAAGATCATAATAAATATTTGGAAATGCTGCCACATTCCTTGAATTCTGCTGACAAGGAAAATATTGATGATCCAAAGAATAAGGGAAAGGTTATTGAGAAGGAAAGGCTTGAAGTTAAAATTCATTTTCTTGCTGATAATCCTGTTCAGGAAACCTCAGGAGGCTATATGAAATCGAATGGCGGAAGCAAGTTTGTTAATGGCCATAAAAGTTTGGATCTGAGCGGCACTACGACTTATAAAATTTTCTCAGGTTCAAAATCGGCTGTGTCAGAACCGGTGTATGAAGGAAGAGGAATATTTAAAATGACTGGTGTAAATTATTATTCAGGAAGCTGTGCTCCCTGTGTGCCTGCTGAGAATCTTCCGCAGGGTTTTACAGGTGGTTCGGATTTGGGAAATTATTCAATTCTGACAAGCAGCGACAAGAATACAGAGGCTATTTACGCACATAATTCTCAAAACAATACTGATCCAAAAAGCAGCAAGATGGGTGAGGTCGGACGTACTGGCCGAGCTGAAGGACCTCACCTTCATTTGAATATACAGATTAAGGATTTTTCTAAACTGAGTTCTGAGAGGCAGGCAAGAATAAATGATTTTAATTCAAGGAAAGGAGCGAATGAAAAAATATTTTATGCAGAAAATGAAAAAAAACCTAATACCGCAGGGGCAATTGATCCGGTATTTTATCTGAATCAGATTTCAGGAATAGAAAGATTTGAGGATAAATTGAAATGAAATTTATATTGATGATTCTTCTTTTTTTAGATTATTGCTCCTTTTTTGCCTCGGATAAGGCTGACAGAACTCCCTTTGTGAAAGGTAATTTTTATATTTCTAAAGGTGATTATAGCTCATGGCGTGAAGAAGGCTACAATCATAAAAAAAATATTTATGATGTAGTGTATCCGTTTATTAAAGAAATGGAACGCCTTGGAAAGGAGGGCAATTACAGGGCACTGGCAGATCTGGCCTGCAATGAAAACTTTGATTTTCGGGAGAAGGGAGAAAAAAAAATTATATCTCCTGCAGACAAGCGGTTTCAGAAATTGAGAGAAGAAAGGATAGAAAAAGAGCATAGAGATTTTGAAAAGGATGGAAATCGTGATTCTGGGTTAAGATATGCTGCTGTATATATTCAGAATAAGCATTTCTTTGAAGAGGATTTTTATAACAAATATTTTAATTATTCCATCGTGATGTATGGAGAAAACGATTTGAAAAGAAAGACTTTTGAAATCAAATTTTTCAATGATGAGCCTTCCGATAAAAATCGGGAAATTCTCAGGAAATTTAAATTCAAGATGAAATATGAGATCGGAACCGGCAGACTCTGCGCCATATCAGCTTACTACGACACATTGTCTGATCCGCAAGGATACGAAGTTTATGAACCTGAGAGGAAACTGAAATATTATTGATATTCCTTAAGATATAAGAAAGTTAATAAAGGATTCACGGCTGAAGACATCATCCTAAAAACCACAAAGCATCCCCCACAGGGAGCCTGCTCGACGTGCAGGCAGCCGAAGGCGTGGTTAACAGCGAAGCGTGCCTGCACGTCGAGCAGCGGGTTCTTCCCCCTTTCGCTTGAAGAGCGAACCCGGCGACCGAAGGGAGGCCTGCCTGGATTCACCGTCAGGTGAATGGGTGGTCACAGGCTGACCCGACGGATTCCGCCCTTGCTCACGAAGTTCGCAACCCACCAGGCCTCGCTTTACCCGCCTGAAGGGCGAACCCTAGCAGGCCTGCGCATTCTTCGCTGAAGCTCTCGAATGCTCGCCCAGAGCAGGCTACAATGTGAGTCTCAGCACCTTCTCGGGAATGTTCTCCGATGCAAACGGAAATCCGAGTGAAAAGTTCAAGGAACTCTCCGCATCTCCGCTGTCTGGACTGAGCGCAGGCCTGAACTACAATTCCATTGCAGGCTTTTCCGGAAGCATGAACTACAGCTACCCGACGAATCCGGACGACGGAAAGAAGAGACTGAGAGCAGATCAAAAGGACAGAAGGGCACTCGGACTCAGCGTGAACTTTGACAGAACCGGGGTGTCTTCCGGACTTAGCATCACTGACCGACTTGGAACATCTCTGTCTCTCGGAAGAAACTCCGCACAGGGATTTGAAACAGATTCCATATCCTGGAGTGCGGGAAATCTCGCAGTCGCCCAGGATGACTTCGATGATCTGATGTATGACCGGAACACAGCGGCACTGAACAAAACACTTCCTGAGATAGCAGGAAGAGCAGACCTGAACGAGAACGATCCTGACGATGCCGCACTGATGAATGCAGTGAACGGCCTGCCGAGAGATGACAGCGGTGACATCGATTTCAGCAAAGTCAGCCCTGACGAAGTTGCAGGACTGCTCTCAAAACTCTCGAAGAAAGATCCGAATGCACCGCAGACAAATGAGATGCACGGAACTTCTTTTGCAGACGGATTCCTTGGATCAGCGAATTCTTTCCTTACAGGAGTCGCAAACGACTTCACTAATATGTTCACCGCAGGCAGCGGCAATATCACTAGCTCCGCAGGTATGATTGATGAGAATGGAAAGTTCCATCCGAGAACGTGCTTTGTGGCGGGGACGAAGATCAGAGTGCTGAAAAAATCTCTTGCTTCAAAAGTGAAACGCCCGGAAGATATTCCTGTGACGAAAGAATTTGAAGAACTTGCGAACATCGAAGATGTACGGCCGGGAGATTATGTTCTTTCCTGGAACGAGAAGACGAAGAAGACCGGCTATGCAAAAGTGCTGAACACATTCGTGAGAAAGACAGACCTGATCTATACTCTCAAGGCAGGAAAGGATTCTCTTGAAACGACCTGGAATCACCCCTTCTATGTGACGAGAACAGGAGTTGAGCGGACAGCGAATGGCGAGCAGCGGATAGGGGCAAAATCCGCAGATTCATCTTCTGTTCGCAGTGCACTTGCTGAAAAGCTGTCAGCATTATATACTGATAAAATATCTCATTCGGGATATTCTGCATCACTTGTCTCTGCAATGCAGGTTTCTGAACCTTCTGAAGGAGAAGGGCACTGGGTTCAGGCAAAAGACCTGCGTGCAGGCGATACTGTAATGAAGTCCGATGGAACGCTTCTGAAGATTGAAGGTATGAAGTCTGAAACACGGAAAGAGACGGTTTACAATTTCGAGGTGGCGGGAAATCACACTTACTTCGTGGGTGAAGAAGGGGTCTTGGTGCATAATGCTGATTGCGGAATTGTCAGCTCTGATCCGCTGGTTCAGCTGGGATTGAAGGACAGGGAGACACCTGAAGGAATTGAGTGCCTGACAGCTTCCTGCCGTGGAAAAGGGAAAAAACCAGGAAGCAAGCCTTCTGAAAAATCGGAAAGTTCAGTTAAACTGAACCCTGCTGATTCCAAGACTGACACAGTGCAGGAAAATGCCAAAGAAACTGAGAGCGGTTTCGTAAACGGTCTTAAAGCAGCCTGGGACGGGACAGTCAATATAGTCAAAGCAGCAGGCAAAGGCATTGCCGATGCAGCAATAAAAACTGGGGAGATCGCTGTTGATGTCGGCAAAAGTATTTGGAAGGGAAGCAAAATGCTGGGAGAACTGGCATTTGACATAGCGACATTGAGAAGCAGGACTGTTTCTGTTTATGGACCAAACGGGAAAATGGATCAGTATACTACAAGATTCGGCATAGCTGAATTTTGCCAGAAAGCAGGATGGGACAATGCGGCAGAATTTTTTGGATTGAAGGATTATTATTCGGATCAAATGTCAGGGATGCCAATTTCGAACATTGAAGTAGACAACAGGCTGCTGAGCCTTTTTCGATCCAATTCAATTGACGGTCAGAATATCGAAAATGGCGGTTTGATTAAGAGGGATGAATTCGGAAAACTAACAGTTGTAGATCCAAAAAAAATTACACCTGAATTGTTCCCTGACGGCCGAGCTTTTATAACACAGAGCGGGATGAACAATGATCTGGACGGGAATATGGAGATGCATTTTGCTTCAATTGATCAGCTTAGGAAAGCAGCTTCCTTTCAGGCCGGAAAGGAAGTAAGCATTAGTGATCAGCCTTCTTTTCATGTATTCAATGATACCGGGAGCATTGGAGGGGGCAATTATTTTGGATTCAATGTGCCGGGTATCAGAGTGCCGTTTCTTGAACCCTTAGGTGAGCTGGTAAATTATGGAACAAATCTGGTGACAGGAACTCAAATTCAGCTGGAACCGGCTGTGGACACTTGGAAACAGCTGTTAAAGGCAGGAGCATTTGAAAAAGGAGGAGTGATTATGGGACACAGCCAGGGTGCACAGATTGTAACGGATGCCATAGCAGATTACGATAACAAAATCGCAGCCAATGTATTTCTTTTCGGAGGCGCACAGAATTTTCTGCCTGAAGATCAATTGAAAGACGGTGCAAGAATTCTTTCTTTTGACAATGCAGATCCGGTGCCTTCCCTGGTTCCGTACTCTTTTGATAAAAGAGAATATGGGGAAAGGATTATGACGCAGGCAAATGACGAATCCAAATGGGTAACAAGTTATCGCAAAGGTGGTACTTTCAGCAATGAAAGGTATACTGGGGATTATGCAGCCAGAAGTTTTGCCGACTCCAACACGTTTCTCCGGAAGGATATTTTCGGTTTCATCAGCAACGAATTCGGCGATACCGTGAGCGGGACTGAGGATAAATATAACAAAACTTACGAAAAATACGGTGTATGGCCTTCCAAAGGTCATCCTTTTGCGGGAAACTATACAAATTATGCTTCTCCTTATGACAAAATTCAGAATGATAAATACAGAGACAGTCTGGCAGGAAAAATGACTGATTATGCAGGCAGAGCAGTTGAATCATTAAAAACAGCGCTGGGATTTAAAAAAGATCCCGTTTATAAAGTAAACGGCGTATTGGAATGGTATGTTCAAAAGGCTAAGGATGAATGCAATAAAGTTCAGCTTTGCTCACAGCCGGTCTACAGGTAAAATGAAATGAGAATAGCAACTGTCAGTTTCTGCATATTTCTTTTTACGGGATGTCTGATGCCGATGCTGGACAGACACAAGTCGGATGTTTACGGAGGCTCTGTAAAACCGATAGTGAACTACGGCAGCATCAAATCTTTGAAGCTCGTGGATGAGCTTGAAATCGGGAAAACTGATTTCAAGGAGGTGCTGGAAAAATTCGGCAATGTCTATAAATTGCGGATGACAATGGAGCCTTTGTACAGAAGGAAATATAAGAATAAATATTATTTAATCAAATATATTCTTCTGTACTATCATTACAACCATGTGCATGATCGGGATAAGAAAAATATCGCACTTTTTTTTGACCAGGACGAAAAGCTGGCATTTTTCTATTTGAGTAATGATGCATATCCGAAGACAAAGGAGTACCATAATATACCGGAGGAAACTCCGAAAGAGGAAAAGAGACTTCTTTGGCCTTATGCCAAATGCGACAAAAAATACTATCAGAAAATCAGCAACCCTGTCCTGGATTTCAAGATGAGCTATGATAAGGATCGTATAAAATGTGAATGGGAAAAAGAGTTTGAAAAGGAAATTCCAAAATGAAAAAAGACTTCCCGACACAGAACAGAATGATAAATACCCTTCTCATCCTTGTTTTTTCATTATCCTGTAATTCTTCCTGCAGATTCAATTCCAAGGTTTATACTCCGAGAACAGTTCAGAACGGATGTTTTATCAGTATCGATATGGAAGAAGAAGAAAAACTGTATGAACTGCTTGAACTGACTCTGCTTCGGCCGATTTCAGGAAAGAATATTATGGAGATTTTTGATAATCACAGGTTTTTTCCAGATTATCTGCAAAAAGGTGATTTTGTCATAGGGGCTGATGAATGCAATATAAAGAATCATTGGGATTTTATTGGACCGAGGAGTCAGACAGGACAACAGACAGCCATTACACATATCCCTAAGTTCTTGCTCCCTATGCTTGCAGATACGTCCGAAGTGAAGAAATATATTAAAGAGTTTTATATGGCAAGGGATCGTAAAAGAATTACTATCAGGACAAGCGAATTGAAAGATTAATTATGAGAAAAAGAGCTTGAAAAGGAAGCTCCCCGTTAGTTTGTTAAGAGTTTTTATAATAATGCTGTTTCTTTTTATGCAGTGCAGCTGTATGACAGTGACATTACGCCTGTCGGGCGATCTTGCAGGACTTATCATTGATTCGACTCTTCCTGTTTCCTTCAGCATTGCCAAAAAAGACAGGGAGTGCAAAATCACAGATTCAGCAGTTGTGAGAAAACCTTTTAAGTTTAAGAGTTTTTTAGCAGATGCAGGTTTCATTATTGGAATGTTCGGTGATCTCTGGCTGGCTTTCGTTTTCCCCGTCCAAAATCCCGGGACAGTAAGTCTGCAGGCAGGATACTATTACGGCTTTATTGTTTTCGTCACTCTTTACCATTCCAAGGTCTTTCAAAAAAGATCTTCAATAGAAAACGGCTGGATGGAAAATGTCCACAGCCCTTGCAGCAATCTCGGTGATTTCTATTTTTACAAAAGCGGACGTTCATCTGAATATATTGAATGCCAAAAGTTCAAAAAGTCAAGTTTAGAAGATTTTTATGAAAATCTCAGCCAGAGTGCTTACGGACGGATGGCCGTTTCTGCTTATGAAATTGGAACCGTAAGGAAAACGGTGGGAGAAGCAGTTCTGTTAAGTGAGAGTTATGATCTCATATCCAAAATCTGCAGCACAGAATATTATATCGAATTTAAAGGCGGGCAAGAAGCCCTAAAGAAAGCTGTGCAGAAACAGCAGAAGACCCTGCGATAGTGATAGAGGTGTCGTCAATTCATTTATCATTAAAATTAATTGACGGGAGTCAAAACCACAGTGACGCTGTTCAGCATAATGAAACTTTTCAGTCTCACTGTCGATTTTGCGTTTAAGGTTCTGTTTGGTCAGAATCCGGATCTGCTTCTGTCGCTTCTGAATTCTTTTCCTCAGTTTCAGGGAGAAAAAAGCATAGC
>JBPOJG010000135.1:0-11410 GCA_052033835.1 Spirochaetota bacterium | reverse complement strand
CTTAAGTTCAACAACAAGTCCTGTTTCATTCACTTCCTTATAAGTCAGTGAGGTATACATATCTGCTCCTGATGCCTTCAGCTCCTGAAGAAGCGCCCAGCCTGTCGTAGCACCAAGCCCTGCTCCGATCTTTCCTGATCTTCTGAAAATGGAAACCTTTCTTTCCGGCTTGATTTCCAGCATTTTCACGTCGGTATAACTTAAAACGTTGTACTTGGCAAAGTATTCATCGACTGTAGGATCGTGTTTTTCCAGAAGTTTGTGTGCAGAATCGCATCCGATTCCTCCACCCCCGATCACAGCCACATCACCCACAGGTTCAAATTTTCCTGTGAGATATTCCAGATATGTGCCTACCTTTTTCTTTTCGAGTCCAGGCAGACTGAATTCACGCGGGCGCACGCCAGTCGCAAATATCACAGCGTCAGGATTCAGTGATTCCAGTATTTCCACTGTGCATTCAGTATTGAATCTGACATCCACTTCATGCGCATTCAGTTCACTTTTGTAATAACGCACTGTCTCCTTGAATTCGAACTTGCCGGGAATAGATGCGGCCATATTCAGCTGGCCTCCAAGCCTCGAAGATTTTTCGAAAAGAATGACACTGTGACCCAGATTGGAAGCTGCTCTTGCGGCCTCCATTCCTCCGGGACCGGATCCTATGACAACTACCTTGCTCTTCTTTCCTCTAGGCATCCGAGAGAACTCCAGCTCTCTGTTTGCTTCAGGATTCACGAGACACGAAACCATCAGTTCCTTGAATGTATGATCGAGACATGCCTGATTGCAGGCGATGCATGTATTGACCCTTCCCGGGAGATTGCTTCTGACCTTATTGACCAGATCAGGATCTGCAAGCATCGGTCTTGCCATACTGACCATATCCGCTTCCTTGTCTTTGATGATCCTGACGATTGTTTCAGGAACATTCACTCTGTTCGATGCAATGATAGGGATATCAGGAAGTTTGCTTTTGAATCTGCCTGCAATTTTTGCCCATGCCCCTCTCGGTACAAGCATACTGATTGTAGGAATTCTGGACTCGTGCCAGCCGATTCCGATATTCAGCGCATTTGCACCGTGCTCCTTCAGTTTTCTTGCAAACTCCAGAACTTCATCAAAATCAGGATTGCCGGGAATCAGATCAATTCCGGACATTCTGTAAACAACCGGATAGTCTTTTCCGACATACTGACGCACTTTTTTCATGACTTCGATACCAAAATTCATGCGTTTTTCATGATTGCCGCCGAAGAAGTCATTTCGTGTGTTTGTGACAGGGGAGAGAAACTGATTGATTAAATATCCTTCACTTCCCATAATTTCCACCGCACCGAATCCGCACTGTCTGGCCTTCTCTGCACCCTTTCCAAATTCTTCTATTGTATTCCAGGCCTCTTCTTCAGTCAGTTCTTTCGGAACATATCTGTTGATCGGTGCACGGATTGCAGAGGGACCGACAAGATCTCTATGATACGCATATCTGCCCGCATGAAAAAGCTGCGCACACATGATTCCTTTATTTTTCAGACCTGCATTGACTTTTTCCAGTTCCTTACAGTCTTCTTCTTTCTGAAAATTAAAAAATATATTATTCCCTTTTCCTGCATGATTGACTGAGATTCCGCCTGTAGTAATGAAGGAACACCCTCCTTCAAATCGTCTCCCGTAAAATGCAATCATACGGTCAGCAGTTTCCGGAAGCCCCTCCAGACCCAAATGCATTGATCCCATAATTATTCTGTGAGGAAGGACTAATCTTCCAATTTTAATAGGCTCGAATATTTCGCTGAACGGCATTTTATCTCCTGCAAGATTTCTTTTATCTTGAGGAAATCATTTTCTTTGCATAAAAAGATGCAAGGAGATTTGAGCATTTTTTTTAAGAATCATTTCATTTAGAATCTTTTTTTGAGATTTCAGCAATATACCTTAGACAATTGCTCCATATCTAACAGTGAATACTTGTATATAATGTATGATTGTAAAATCTATTTTAATGATAAAGGTGCCGAGCACCGGCCAATTCTGTCAAATTTAGACAGCACAGTGGCGATGCTGCGGAACTGTGTAAAAGCATTTTTACGACTGATAAACACGCGCCCTATCGGGCTATGAACGCGGATAATATATTAGATAACTCTAATCTAACTATCTAATATATTGAATTAACTCCAGTATGATGGAATTTAATTCAATAGACTTGTCGCTGCATTCCCGTTCTTCACGCCCTTCGTGCTAAAATTCAGCATTTAAGAACCCTCGATCAATCCTGTCGGCAGAAATCCCTTCTGATTGTAAGCATTTACCGACAGCCCAAGGATGAACTCTTTAAAGCCCCAGGCATCCAAAAAAACAGAAGTAGAAAATTTTTTAAAAAAATGCTTGAACTTTTTTCATCATTATCACTCTAAGTAATTGAGTGATAAGAAATAAATCACTCCTAACGATAGAGTGATAAAGGAGAATTCACAATGTTCATACAAAGACCAGGCTTCAGAGGTGTTTTACAGGAAATGGAGAAAATCCAGAGAAATATGGATGAATTTTGGGGTTCAGTGGGCAGTTATCCATTTTTAGGAAATTACCCAATGTTCAATGTGTACAGCAAAGAAGATGAGATTCTGATGATCGGACAGGTACCAGGAATCAGACCGGAAGATCTAGAGATTACAGTAAAAGGCAGAGAAGTGAGCATAAAGGGCCAGTTCAAAAAAGAAGAAAAAACTGATCTGAAAGCTGTTAGAAAAGAAATCAGAGAAGAAAACTTCCAGAGAACTTTCGAACTCGCCTATGCACTCAATGAGAACAGCGTAAAAGCAGTTCTGAAAGACGGTATCCTGAACATTACAGTGTTAAGAGTGCCGGAAGACAAACCAAAACAGATCAGCATTATTGCAGAATAATTTAAGGAGACAGACTATGACAGCAGCAGTATGTAATACAGCAGAAATCAATAAGACAGAGAACGAGCCGGAAATCAAAAAATACGAAGTTCCTCAGGGAAATTTTTATGAATCAGAGACAGGCATCAGAATTGAACTGGAGACTCCCGGAGTCAGCGACAAATCGGTAGAAATCTTGATGGATAAGGAAATTCTTACTGTCCGAGCTGAAAGAAAAGATGTGATCCCGGAAGGATACAGGCTCATCCATAAAGAATATGATACTTTCAACGGATTTGAGAGAAAATTCAGAATCACAAAAGAAATTGATTCGGAAAAATCAAATGCAAAGGTCAAGGACGGAAAGATCATTCTGAGTCTGGTTTTCAAGGAACCCTTGAAGAGAAAAATTGCAGTTGAGGCAGGTTGATTTTTTTTGTCACAACTTAAAAAAAATGTTTGAAGAAAAAATAGGGGTTTATACTCTGTTAATTGCCTTCTTTGAAGGCTGGCAAAAGAAATTTTGCGACGAAATCTTTCCAAAGTTCACACTTGTGCTGGCTGATTTTCAGCCGGCATTTTTTTTGTACATATGAATCTATCTATTTACTGTGACGGGGCCTCAAAGGGAAACCCAGGGCCGGCATCCATCGGTGTATTTGCCTGTGAGACAGACAATCCTGAAAAGGAAGTATTTTCGATTTCCAAAAGAATTGAAAACACGACAAACAATACTGCGGAATGGACATCACTCATTGAAGGGATAAAAAAGGCAAGGGAGACAGGAGCTTCCAAGGTTCAGATTTTTATGGATTCGGAACTAGTAGTCAAACAGGTAAAAGGCGAATACAAAATCAAGCAGCCTCATCTGAAGGCTCTTTCCATCCAGGCAATGTCCGAATTAAAAAATATCACCTATACAATACAGCATATCCCTAGAGAGAAAAACAAAAAGGCGGATGCCCTTGCAAATCTGGCGTTTGAGAAGAAAGGCTGAAGGCGATATTTCAAAACATCGTCTTCACGAAACATCGGTGTTTCATCTCTTGATGGAAGACGACTGATTCGGAGAATCGCTCAGAAACAGTGAAGAAGGATTTCTCTTTGCGTTTCCTGAAAATTCGCGAAGATCCTCTGAAACTGCTCTCAGATTTTCCACCGTTCTGGAAATATCTCCCTGGTTATTGGAAAGAATTGTATTCAGACGGTTCATACTGCTGTTCATACTGTTTACAGCAGTTTCCATTTTTGCAGGAAAATTCTGAACTGCAGGACTCGATACAAACTCTCTGAACTTTTTACTTGTATGCTGGAATTCATTAATCATATTGATGCTGCTCGAACTTAACTCTGCAATTTTTGCTTCATTGATTCCTTTGTCCATTGCGACAACCAATGTATCCAGATTTCGAACAAGTTTGTCTATATCTGCCTTGTCAATTTTTTTGATCAGCTCATCAATAGATGCACCGATCTTTGTAAATGTACTTCTGGTTGACGGTATATAATAACTCTTGGGTTTCCAAGTAAGATTCATAGGAGGATTGATCTCCGGATTCACATAGTCAATTTCCAGATAGGCAGTTCCGGTCAGTCCCTGAGAAGTGATCTTCACCCTGAGTCCATCCACGATCATTTTGTCAATAAGAGGTCTCATACTGGAATTCGTATAGTCAAACACATCCTTCAGAGACATCTTCACCAGAACATAACGTCCTTGAGGATTTTCTGCTTCATTCGGAAGATCATATTCATCCTGAACAAATGAAATTTCCTTCACATTTCCGATTGCAACTCCTCTGTATTTTACAGTGGAACCTACATCGAGCCCATGCACAGACTCATCAAAGTACGTTTCGAGTATAAACTTTTTCTGGAAGAGACTTCTTGCTCCCAGAAAAAAAACAAATATGACCAATATCAACAGACCGGCCAGCACAAAAAGTCCTGTTCTGTAATGTCTGGATTTTTTCATTATTCTCTCCTTAAACTCCCGCTTCCCGCAGGAAAAACTGCCTTACCCATTTATCTTCTGTTGTATCTCTGATCACATCCGGTTTTCCTTCTGCGATGATTTTTCTGACTCGTTTATCAAGCATAATGACTCTGTCTGCGATTGTATAAATGCTCGGCAGTTCGTGAGTCACTACAATAAAAGTGATGCCTGCCATTCTGGACAGTCTGATGATAAGCTGATCGAGTTCTGCTGATGTGACAGGGTCGAGTCCTGCTGAAGGTTCATCCAGAAAGAGTATCTTTGGATCAAGTGCCATTGCTCTGGCAATTGCTGCTCTTTTCTTCATTCCTCCGCTGATCTCGGAAGGCATATGCATGGAGAATTTTTCAAGTCCCACAAGCTTCAGTTTCATCAGTGCAATCAGATGAATTGCATGATCGGACAGATCAGTGAACTCACGAAGCGGGAGGGATACATTTTCCAGAAGATTCATAGAACCGAAAAGTGCTCCCTGCTGATACATTACACCGAACTTCCTCAGTATCTCATCTCTATCCTCATCCTCAGCAATGACGATATCCTTTCCTTCAATGAGTATTGAACCGGCTGCAGGTTTTAAAAGTCCGATCATATGTTTGAGCAGTGTGCTTTTTCCGCATCCTGATCCGCCGAGTATTACAAACACTTCTCCCTGCTGCACCTGAAATGAAATGTCATCCAGAATCTTCTGAGTGCCGAAAGAGACTGTCAGATTTTTTACTTCTATGATCGAAGGCATTATATACCCAGATAAAAAAAGAACACTGAAAATATTCCGTCTGCAACACACACTGTAATGATTCCTGCAACCACAGAACCTGTTGTTGACTCCCCTACTGCACTGGCTCCTTCCTTTGTTCTGATCCCGAAAAGACATCCGATGCCGGCAACAAGGATTCCGAAAATATAGGACTTAAAAATTCCCCCAGCCAGATCCACGATGGAAACTGATTTTGCAATCTGATTTGTAAATGTCACCATCGGATAACCGAAGGAAAGAATGACGATTGCAGATCCGACCAGTCCGAAAAAATTAAAGAAAATGGACAGAAGAGGAGTGACAATGGAGGCTGCGATGAGTCTCGGAAGAACCAGAAACTGAATTGGATTGAGTCCCATTGTATTCAATGCATCGAGTTCCTCACTGACTTTCATTGTACCGAGTTCTGCTGCAAAGGATGAACCGGATCTACCTGCCAGAATAATGGATGTCATTAGAGGTCCAAGCTCTCTGAACAGTGAGAGAGCAACCAAATTTGCCACGAATATTTCGGCACCGAATCTCTGCATAGGAATTGCAGACTGAAAAGACATGATGAGTCCCAGAAGAAAACCGATGAGAGCAATAATAAACAGAGCATCCACCCCTGTATGCTCCATAATTTTCAGGACTTCTTTCCAGCGGATTCTCTCAGGGTTTACAATTGCTTTTCCCATCACAGAAACTGTTTCTCCAAGAAACTCGACCACATTTGCAGCTTTCTGCACCTGTTCATCAAACCGGACCCCGACATCTTCCACAAAATGATGAGTCGGAAGACTTTCCGCTTTGATGTCAAAGTCAGAAGCCGAAAACTGGGCAAGAAGAGTCTGATATTCCTTTTTGAGACCGGAAATTTCAAACTGCCTGCTGTGAATTTCGCAGAATTTATTCCAATGAAAAATGAATGCAATTCCGATCCCTTCACAGATTTCCATTGCCTCTGCTTCTATTCTGACTTTTGCAAAAGTCTCTTTTTTCTGAATCTCTTCAGATTCAGGCCAGAAAACGGATACATTTTCCTGATTTAAGACTTTTTCCAGTTTTATATGGAGACTCCCCTGATCGATTTTCCAATTCAGTTGACTCTGCAGTTCATTTTGTTTCATTTAATGACGTATGTTCCGGCAAAATAAGATGTTCATTTTCTTTCCTAGAGAATAGACTGGGAATTACATATTTCGACTAAAAAGATTTTTTTCAACTGAAAAAATCCTTGTAAATTCAAGGAAAAATTAAAAATATCAGTGCTGGCAGGTTTTTTTTGAGAAAATTCTACTTATGTTTCTTCATTATTTTATTTCAGTCTGAACTTTTTTCAGAAGATATGGAAAAAGTTGTCTGGCCCCTTGAGCAGAGGCTCCCGATTTCAGGAAGTTTTGCGGAATTCAGAAATACTCATCTGCATATGGGATGCGATTTCAAGACATACGGAATCAACGGTTTTCCTGTGCTCGCTGTATTCGGAGGACATCTCTCTTCCTTGAGTTATTCTGAATTTGGGTATGGTCTTACTTTCTGGCTCAGCTCCTCTTCCGGGAAACTTTCTGCGAGATACGCTCATCTTCATGATCTGAAAGGCGATGTGCCGGGACTCGATGAATTCAGACAGGCAATGCTTCTTCTGGGAAGCAGTGCCGGATTCAATGTAAAACTGAAGCCAGGACTTTTTTCAGTAAAACAGGGCGTGAAATCGGCAAGGTCAGGAGAAACAGGGAGCGGTGTTTCTCATCTTCATCTGGAAATATTCAACGGACAGAAAATGCTGAATCCATTGGGACTTGCAGACTACTGGCAGAAAGACATCACTCCTCCTGAGATTCAGACCATCTACGCAGATTCTGAAGCGGGAAACTACAGCCTGACTCTGAAAAAAGTTTCAGAGAAACTTTTCGTTCTCGAAGGCGCTCCTATCCTGAAAGTTCACGGACCGGTAAAAATAAAGATCGGGGGATATGATATAATGACATCCCCTAAAAACAAAAACAATGTATTTCGCCTGAGTGCAGAATTTAAAGGAAAACAGATTTTTCAAAAAGTGCTCGATGCAATGACTTCAGCAGAAGCATTAAAAAAAGAGACATTGTATGACATTAATAAATCTTCACTTTCTCCTCCTATGTATGTGTATAATTTTTTCGGCCCGGAAAAAAATGCATATACATTTCACAGTTCAGAACTTGGCGACAGAACAGAAACACTCAAGTTCAGCCTAGGCGACGCTTCAGGCAATATTTCAAATGCAGAGATCCGATTTGCGGCCGCTGGAAATTCAGAAAAAGTGCAGAAGCAGAAAACAGAAACTTCATACTCTTCGGCTGACAGAAATTTCACACTTGATTTCAGCAGAAATCTCGTGACTGGAAACGGAGGAATTGTCATTACAGAAGTCAAGGATCTTCCGGAAAATGCAAAGAGGGAAGGTTTTATTCCGTCCGGAAAAATGTATCAGGTGAGTGCAGGCGACTATGTATGGAAGGGTGATGCAAGGGGCACAATTGCAGCGGAGAATACAGGTGCAGACTATGCAGTATATGTATATGATTTCGGATTCGGAAGCTGGCTTCCCCTCAAAACAGTCCGGAAGGGCAAGTCTATGGAATTTTATTTTGTCAGGACAGGAATATTTGCAGTGATGCAGGACAAGGCTCCTCCTAGAATCGGATTTCCTTATCTTCTTTACAGAGACTACTACCTTCCTGATCTGAAGACTCCTGATATGATTGAAAAGTTTTATGAGATCAGTGATCTGGGTTCCGGAATTGCTCCGGGTATGACCGTTCTTCTCGAAGGAGCAAATTATCCTTACGAATACGATACGGACAGAAGTTTCATCAGAATTGAAATTCCAAATTCATTTTCGAGATACAAAAAAAATCTGATGATTCAAATTCAGGTAAAAGACAAAGCGGGCAACAAGTCTGATTGGTTCACTGATTTTGTAAAATTGAAATGATAGGGCTTCGCAATAAACTGATCATAGGGTTCATCGTACTGGACATATTTCTGTCCATAGTGCTTGGACTGACTATGTATACTTATTCCATCGATATGTTCATCAGTGATTTCAGAAATCACAAAATGTCCATAGCAAGGTTTATTGCAAATACAGTCAAAGGCGAAGAACACAGAAAATTCAATACTTTTCAGTCAGTCAAAGATCCTCTTTTTCTCTCATATTACAAAGAAATGTCGAATCTGCTCAGACAGGAAGCAACGGCAAGATACATCTATACATTGAACTACGACAAGGAAACAGAGGCTCTTACTTACGGAATAGATGCAAATCCTTCGTATGCAGACACTGTCTGGGTTGAGTCTGAAGCAGTGAGTTTTTATTTCATTTATTCTGGTGAAAAATTCATTATAGATCATGACAAATCCAGAGTGACCGATTCAAAGGAAATCATCATAGGCGGAACATCCAACATACTGAGGGTCAATCAGGAAAACGGTGATGTATATCTTAATGATAAAAAAATATTCGGGGCGATAAGCAAAAATCCTCTTCGGATCAGCACTGATGCCGGAATTCTGGACAAGGAAAACAGAAAAAGAACAGTCAAGGTAAAAATTGATTCAAATCCGACAGACTTCACTCTCACGTTTACGGAAAAGGATATGCCGGGCACAGATCCCGGTGCGCCTTTCATTGAAAAGGAAGCAGTGAAAAATAAAATCAGACGGCTCATACGCACTGCATCTGAGTACATAGATGAAGAGCCTGTGCAGAATGCTTACGGTTATTTCTTAAGTTCCTATGCAGTCATCAAAGACAAGGCCGGAAACGGAATCGGAATAGTCATTGTGGATATTGACAGTCAGGAGATCAGTGAATTTAAGAATAAATTTACGATTGTCGCAGTAAGCATTTCCACATTCACTTTTGTTCTGACCATCGTGCTTTCACTTCTTCTTGCAAAGTATTTTACTCTTCCTCTCGAAGTACTGACCAAGGCAGTGGACAACCTTGCTTCCGGAAATATGGAAACAATTGTGGATATCAAGTCCCGAGATGAGTTCGGGAAACTTGCGAAAAGTTTCAATGCAATGGTCAACAATCTGAAAATTGCATCCGAAGTGCAGTTCAATCTGATCACTGAGATCAGTCAGCTCAATGACAGTCTCGAAAAGAAAGTACAGGCAAGAACAAAGACAATACAGGCCCAGTCCCAGGAACTCGAAAAGCAGATACTCATTGCAAAGAAAATACAGATTGCACTTCTTCCTGAAAAGATTCCTAAAATCGACAACGCCAACGTCAGCTTCAAGTACGAACCGATGATGGGAGTCGGAGGGGACTTTCTCGACTTTTACTACCGAAATGAAAACGAGCTGAATCTGTTTATCTGCGACGTATCGGGACACGGAGTGCCTGCGGCATTCCTCGCATCCATGGTGAAAATGTCTCTTCAGGAATGTTATGAAAGAAGACTTTCTCCTGCAGATGCTTTAGGCAGACTTCATAAATCACTGAAAGGAAAACTCAGCGGTCATTTTATTTCAGCTGCATTCTGTTCCATTAATCTGAGTTCAGGAATCATGCGTTCTGCCAGTGCAGGACATCTTCCTCTGATTCATCTGAAAGCAGAAGGTTATGCCAAATACGTTTTCTCAAAAGGAAAAATTATTTCCGAACTCTGCAATCCTGAGGCTGTGGAAACTGTCACTGAACTTGAATCGGGAGATAAAATCATACTGTATACTGACGGAATCACGGAGGCAAGAAACAAGAACAATGAGATGTTCGGTGATGAAAGACTTCTCTCACTTACAACAATCAATCATAGAAAGAATCCTCTCGAACTCTCCAATTTAATTTTCAGCTCGGTTCTTTCTTTTACTGGAAATGAGAGTGAACATTTTGCAGATGATATTACGATACTGATTGCGGAATACTCTTCTGTGAACGGAAAATACGGGCCCCTGGATTAGAGAGGCCGAAGAATTTATTTCTTTGGAAGTTCCTTGGATACATAATAACCGAAAGCCCAGCCTGTATATTTTTTCCATTTGAGCTTTATCCATTTTGCCTTGTTGCCTTCAATTTCATCTTCGTCTTTGGAATATTCCAAAACATTGACCTGAGCACCGTATGGCATCTTTACTATCACTACTGCAGTCTTCGAAGGCTCCGATCTGATGTTCAGTCCTCTTTTTGCAGTGATAAAAAACTTTCCTTTTTCTTCTTTTGCAGCATTGCCGGAATCTTCTTTCTTGGAATTGTTGTCTTCCTTCTTTGCTTCAGAAAAAAGCGCTCCTGAAAAAAGAATCAAAGTCATCAAAATAATTTTCTTCAATCTGTTTCTCCTGAGTACCGGAATATTCTGTAAAGACATCCAGTCAATGAATTTACTGAACGATCATTCTGTGTTAAAACGGGATTGTGTAAAAGCATAAAAACTGAGGTTCACGCTAAAGGCACGGAGCACTATCTACTTTGCCGAATTCTCATTTTTGAATAATAGCGTAATTATATTTCTTTAAAAACGGCTTCAATGCTGGCGAACGGGCAAAGCCCCTTTAAACCCGTCTTTTTATAATGTCCACCCCCAAAAGCAAGCGAAGCTTGCTTTTGGGGGCAGTTAAAAGATTTTTCAGTTTTTCGCTGCTTGACAAAGCAGCACACAGTGCATTAGTGCGACTTTGTCATGTTCTAGATTTTGAGCACTAATGTAATTCTTAAATAATTAATCTTATGGATTAAAAAATGGGGATTTTTAAGGGGCAATCGCCCCTTAAAGCCTGTCTGGCAGCGGCTTCCAA
>JBPOJG010000327.1:0-7641 GCA_052033835.1 Spirochaetota bacterium | reverse complement strand
CTTTCAGCTTATTCTGGGCTATCTGAAGCGAAATTTCCGTTTTCTTTATCTCTGTAATATCGGTTACTAAGACTATAAAACCCTTTACCGTATCGTTCTCTATGTCAGGAATATACTGTGCCCAGGTAATCCCAACTGATCCGTCTGGTTTGATGATTTTTCTTTCAAATCTCTGGATTTTCCCATTTAATGCTTTTTCGATGAATGGAAGGTTCAGATTATACAGATCATTTCCCAAAAGATCCATCATACTCATCCCTAAAACTTCTTCAGGACTCCGTCCAAACCAGTCTCTGTAGGCAAGATTGGCAAATTCACATTTTGTTTCCCGGTTCCAGTATCCTATCATTCCAGGTATGGAATCAGTCACTTTCTGGATAAAATTTTTCTGCTCGAACAGTTTCTCTTCCAGGTGTTTTCTGGCTGAAATATCTCTTGTTATCAAGGTCAGTTCTTTCACATTTCCTGCTGAAAAGATGGGACTGATATGAGTCAGATACCAGGAGGATGATCCGTCTGCGTTCAAAAATTTTGTTTCATAACTGAGAGCTTTGCCCGTTTCCGCAGAATCTTTATGTTTCTGAATTACAATCTCCCTGTATTCCGGCAGTACAAAATCAGTGGCGTTCATTCCGACAACCTGCTCTTTCGTGAATCCTTCTGCTGTTCTGCTGATGAAAAGAACTGTATTGTTCAGATCCACTTTCATTATAATATCAGGTGCGTTTTCCACAAGGGAGCGGTACTGTTCCTCACTTTCAGAAAGAGCTCGTTCCATTTCTTTCCTTGCAGTGATGTCCTTTCGTATGGATACATACTGATAAATTTCGCCTTCAGCATCCAGAAAAGGTACGATGACTGTATCCACCCAGTAAAAAGTTCCGTCTTTTGCCCTGTTTCTTACTTCGCCTTTCCATACTTTTTTTCTGGAAAGAGTTTCCCACATTTCACTGTAAAATTCAGGAGGATGAAAGCCTGATTTTACGATTCTGTGATTGCTTCCAATCAGCTCTTCCTGAGTATATTTTGATATTCTGCAGAATTGTTGATTAGCATATATTATAATTCCTTTACTGTCAGTCATTGCAACTATTGCATATTCATCGAGTGCAGCTGCAAAATCCTTTATTTTTGATGTAGAATCCAGAAGGGCTGTTTCCGCTTTTTTGTGTTCAGTAATATCTCTGAGTATCCCCCTTGCAGAATAGGGTTTTCCGTCCCGAAAGACAGGTCCTCCGGATCCCTGAATATATATTTTCTTTCCGTATTTGCTGATGAATGCAGATTCAAAAAATGGTATATTTTTTCCTGAACTGAGTTCATTCAGAATTGACAGACATCTCTCTCGGTTATCCGGATGAACGATGTCATAAATTGTAATATGTTTCATTTCATTTTCAGTATATTCTAATGATTTCAACCAGGCGTTGTTTACATAGATGAATTTTCCGTCAGATATTCTCACATTCTGAATAAGATCGCTTGTATTGTCAAAAAATTCCTTGAAATCGGATTCTGTCTCTTTTTTTTCTTTTTCAATTCTTTCTCTGATTCTCCTGCTTTCCTCCAGCTGATTATTGCTTTGCTGAACGAGATTTTCGAGATTTCCGTTCAGTTCTTCCAAATGTTTTCTTGCATTTTCCCTTTCATCTATCTCGCGGCGTGCCTTTTCGGATGCAGCCTTATTCAGTTTCAATGCACCTAATGTAATGAAGGCAATCCCGAATCCGATCATAGTCTGAGTAATAAGGAAATTAAATGCAACTTCCTGACTGACATAAGGAAACGGAATAAGAGACTTCTGCATAAGCAGCAGAAGAAGAGAACCGTACGATGGAATTAACAGAGAGGTCAGCACAGAAATTTTGGGAAGGGAGAGGAGGGCTGATACTGCAATTAGAATATGAAATCCTGAAAATGCAGGAGCGAGGATGCCTCCATTGATCAGTGTTGCAATGATTAAAACCGTCAGGAATCCCGAAACCATAAAATACTTTGCAGTCTCAGTCTTCTTCATTCGGAGCAGTATATAACAGACCGCGAGCAGAATGCTTAAGAAAAGAAGAATCAGCTGCCTTCTGGGGGAAAGACCTAAAATGAGCATTGCAGTTTCGCCGACAACAATGATAACCCCCATCACCGACGTTGCCGTTCTCAGAATAAGATATGAAAATTCTTCTTCGGAAAAAGCTTCTGGAGCAGGGATTTTAATTTTTTGAACCAGCTTATAATAATTTTTTAGTATAGTATTTTTTATATTAGATTTTCCCATCCTCATAATTTATCTGCTTTTCTGAAAAGAGTCAATATGTCTTTTTCATTTTCTTTTTCCGCAATATTTGAGGGTGTCAGTCCGTCTCTGTTCTTCTGATTAGGACTGAATCCTTGCTTCAGCAGAGTCAGTCCATAATCAGTAAATGTCAAACAGCAATTAATAAAAATATATTAAAAAAATCTCATTTTGAATCTGACGGTTCTGAAAACATCAGATTTCTAACAGCCCGAAGGGCGGAGCAGAGCAGCGTTTTTCCTGCGTGCGAGTATTGCAGACCTGAAAGTGGCTGCCAAAATTCCGAAGACAGCTCGGCAGACCACAGTCTATGCTTTTTAATTATTCAATATTCTACTGACTGAGAATCTTTTTTTATGAAGGGACAAGTCTTCCATTTTTTAGCTGGCTTGCCAGTCGTAAGTCAAACTGGCGCACCTTGACTCGTAATTCAGTGCTCTGCTGACAGCTCTCAGACTTCAGCTTCCCCACCTTCATCAGATTCAGTGGAAGGCACTGATCCAGGAGCCATTCCAAGTTTGCCTGCAAGCCAGTTACCGCCCCCTGCAAGTGCTGCTCCGAGGAATGCAAAGAAGCCCATAATCACTTCTACTATATGAAGAGTAGATTCACTGCTTTCCTGCTGCTTTGCGACCTGATCATCAATTTTATCAAAAATACCGTAAACATCGTAACCGACTTTTTTGTATTCATCTTCAAGAAGGAAGAATTTTTCCATAACTCCATTCATAACGACATCACCCTGATCAAAATTAAATGTTCCTGGAGCAGTGGCTTCCTTTTCCATATCGGCTTTCAGTTTCTCAATCGGTTCTAATTCATGAGTTACTTTTTCAGAAAGTGACTTGACCTTTTCACCTAACGTTTCGATTTCTTTTTTAATCTCGTCGTTTAGAGTCACTCTTTTCTGAATATTTTTTAAGTCTTCAATGCTTTCTTTTAGACCTTCCGTACTTCCTTTTAATGCCTCGATGTAAGAAGCTGATGTCTGAAAAACATCTTCAAATTTATCTTTTCTGGGTTTGCTTGTAAGGCTGTTCAGAGTGATTTCAATTTTAAACAGTCTCTCTGTAGCTTCCAATACGTCGTGACCGCTTTTTACTGCAGTCTGAGCCTGACCCTTTTCGCCTTGGATAGTATCCCAGTGTCTGAGTTTTTTCCTGCAGTGCAGTTAGGAAATTACTTGATCTAATTTATTTACACTGCGATGTGTAGAAAATGATGACAAGACTCAAAATCATACTAATTCTATTCTGTATTTCCTGCAAGGTAAATACGAATGATGAAAAAGAACTCAGGCTTCTCACCTTGTACCGTTCCGAAAAAGTCGTACTGAGCGGAAAGGCGGTCAAGGGAGAACTTAGAAATGCCAGAGTCAGAATTTTCAGACTGCAGACAAACGGTACCTGCGATACTTCCGGACAGCCTCTCTCCTACGGGACAACAGAAAATGACGGTTCTTACAGTCTGACTTATCTCAGAACGGGAAAACCAGTCTGTGTTGTTTCCGATCCGAACCCTTCCGGAAAATCATATATGT
This sequence comes from Spirochaetota bacterium, assembly GCA_052033835.1. Taxonomy (GTDB): domain Bacteria; phylum Spirochaetota; class Leptospiria; order Leptospirales; family Leptospiraceae; genus DAORDI01. The sequence goes on along the minus strand of JBPOJG010000327.1, from coordinate 3,811 downwards.
ACGACGAATATTCAAATTCGGATATTTCATTTACCGGAAATACATCATATACAAATGTAATTAACGAACCTTCGGGAAATGCAAAGTCAAACGTCAATCTCACTCCATTCAGCAGAATTGCACTGTCCAGACTTTCTTTTCTGTCAAAACAGAATACAGATTCTTCTAAACTCAGTTCATTAGTCACTTACGCAAACAAGCAGACGGTAGTTCAGTTCGGACTGAACAAAGGTTTCAGTGCAAGGAAATCTCTTCTGCGGGCTTCCGATCCGATTGATATGAACACTGTGACCGATGTTCTCGACAACGGAATCAATCTGAATGACAGCTCAAATTCACTTGCCATCTATCAGAAAACACTTCTGGGAGGATTCTCTGTCCTTGCAAACAAAACCAAGGACGGATCTGCTGTGACTTCTCTTGACACTGAAGATGTTGTCAGTTCCTATGCAAAAGATGCAGCGGATGGAGCTTTTGACGGCGTGGATGAAACTGGTGCTTCACTTTCCATTTCAGGGACAAATACTGTTTCACTGGGTAATGATCCTCTGACATCCACTCTGTCTCAGTCAGCTGCCGAGTATCTTTCGAGTCTTCCCAAAACTGATCCGATTCTAGTCAACAGCGGGCTTAGCGGATCATCCGTTGCTGCAAATCCAAGTGCATATTTTCAGATGAATGAGACACCTGTATTTCTTCAGGAACCTCCCGTCTCGCTCAAGATTGCAGGAACTATAAGCGGACTTACTGTATCTGGACTTTCAATTTCTTCCGGTCAGGCAGGAGCATCCGCAGTTTCTGTATCAGCCGGTGCGACAGAGTTTTCTCTCACAGGGGTGATTGCAGGTGCTGCTTACAAAGTGACAATTGTATCCCAGCCAATCAATACAATTGTATGTGCAGTGAATAACGGAAGCGGAACGATCACTGCAGATGTGACGAATGTCAGCATTGTATGTCAGAGTCCGATCACATTCATAGATGGAAATGGGACAAATGGAATCAATTACAGTGTCACAAGTGCAAATGTGAAATCTCCTTTTGCTGTTTCCTACAACAGCACACTGAATGTTACCTGGATGGAAGCTGCGAGCACTCAGATCAGAGTCAAACAGTACAACCCGTCTACAGGAGCCTGGACGTTCATTGATCCTGGAACTTCCACAGGAATCAATGTATCAGGAAATGCCGCCGAAGGCAGCAGGATGGCAGTATATAATTCAAAACTCTATGCTCTCTGGTCGGAAACCAGCGTATACAGAAGAACTTTGGGCAGGGTGTATTCAGATTTGCCCGGAACCTGGAATACTGTTACTGCAGGCATCGCATCCGGGGAAAATAAAAATGCAAATGCAGATGCAAAATTTGGATCTGCAGTCGTATTTAATAACAAACTTTACTGGTTTTGGTCAGAAGACAAAGGAGGCAGTCTTTTTCAGATCCGAGTCAAAGTCTACAACGGAAATGATGCATCTCCTGCGTGGACATTTGTGGACGGGGGCGGCGTAAACGGAATCAACAAGGACAATACTAAGTCTGCAAATAATAACGGTGCTGATCCTTTTACTGCTGCTGTAATGAACGGTAAACTGTACCTTTCCTGGGCTGAATTTAACGGATCGGCTCTCAGTCAGATCCGAGTCGCAGTCTATAACGGAAATGATGCATCTCCTGTCTGGACCTTTGTAGACGGAAACGGATCCAACGGACTGAACAGAAATCCTGCTTATAATGCGTACAATCCATCCCTTTCCGTATTAAATAACAGGCTTTATAATATATGGCAGGAGGATAATGGAACCTGTGCACAGATCAGAGCAGCTGTTTATGGGGGAAATGACTCATCTCCTTCCTGGACTTTTATCGATGGAAATTCTCCATCTGTCGGACTCAACATAAATTCAATAAAAAATGCTGATCAGCCTCATATTCTTGCTTTTAACGGAAAACTGTATGCTTTATGGAATGAAGATAATCTGAGTTCAGTCAAACAGGCAAGGCTTGCTGTTTATAATGGAGATGACACGAGTCCATCGTGGAAATTGGTGGATGGTGCAAATACTTCTGCAGGAATAAATAAAAATTCTGGACAAAGTACTAAAGTCTTTCCTAAGATGGCAGAATTCAACAATCGACTGCATATTGTCTGGGTAGAAAGTAATGGAAGTTTCGATCAGGTACGGGCAGCGCAGTTTAACGGGAACTGATATTGGATATATTTTTTATACTGATTATTATTGTAGGACTGATTCAGACAGCAGTCTCTATTGCACTGTTTTATCAGCTGTTGAAAAAAGATGATGATAAAAATTCCGATGCAATTCAGGAGATTAAGAACAGGCTTGGAACACTTGAGTCTCAGCTCCGTGAGGAATTTCGGATCAGCAGAAGAGAAAATAATGATACCGGACAGGCAATCCGTCAGGAATCATTTTCTGTTCTTACAAAGATGAATGATTCCATCAACAAGACCCTGGAATCCAACAGACACGACATTCAGGCAGGAATCAAATCGATTGAATCCAAGTTCGAACTGATCCGCAGAACAATGGAATCCAAAATTGAATCAATGCAGAGTGAAAATTCTAAAAAACTGGATGAAATGAGACATGTTGTCGAAGAGAAACTTCAGTCCACTCTGGAGAAAAGACTTTCTGAATCTTTTAAATCAGTCAGCGAAAGACTGGAACAGGTTCATCAGGGTCTGGGGGAAATGCAGTCTCTGGCTTCAGGTGTAGGTGATCTGAAAAAAGTTCTGTCCAATGTGAAGACAAGGGGAGTGCTTGGAGAAATTCAGCTTGCGAATATTCTGGAAAGCATTCTCGCTCCGGATCATTATGAAAAGAATGTAATGACTGTTCCGGGAACACGCGAAAATGTGGAATTTGCAGTAAAACTTCCCGGACGAAAAGAAGTAGATCAGACAGTTTATCTTCCGATTGATTCTAAATTTCCTTATGAACTGTATCATTATCTTGTAGATGCTCATGAAAAAGGCAGTCCGGACGAAATAAAGACAGCCTTGAAGACTCTGTCCACAGAGATAAAAAAACAGGCAAAAATGATCAGCGAAAAATATCTTTCACCTCCTCACACTACTGATTTTGGAATTATGTTTCTTCCTTTTGAAGGACTTTACGCAGAGGTGGCAAGACAGCCGGAACTTCTGGATACACTTCAAAAAGAATACAAAATCATTATCACCGGCCCCACTACTCTTGCAGCTCTTCTGAACAGTCTGCAGATGGGATTCAAAACTCTGGCGATTGAAAAAAGATCCAGTGAAGTCTGGAATGTACTCAGTGCAGTAAAGACAGAGTTTGGAAAATTCTCAGAAGTCCTGAAAAAAGCAAGAGACAATATTGCAAATGCAGGAAAGGAAATCGATAAACTTGTCACTACAAGAACGGATAAGATCAATCGAAAACTGAAAAACCTGGAAAGTCTGCCGTCTGCGGAATCGGAAAAACTTCTTCTATTTGATGAAGTCGAGAAACCGGAAGACTGAATTCAAGTTCTCTCCTGTCAAAAGTCTCTGCAAAAATTCAATTCAGACATTCCGAAAATCGACAAAACGTAACGACGGAATATTTTGAGGTATTTTTGCAGAAGCAGGAAAGGACAAGTATCAATTTAATCTGAATCTGAAAACCGTGCAAGTTTTCATTGACTGGATTACAGATATAATAGAGTTGTTGAAAAAATCAATTTATTTCAAATCTTTAATTCTGATTTTCAGATTCCACAGTGCACATGCAATTTGAATTACAATGCTGGTAAATCCAGCTTTAACATTCCTGAATACATCTGA
>JBPOJG010000544.1:0-5227 GCA_052033835.1 Spirochaetota bacterium | reverse complement strand
TCAGCAGTGTATCTTTCAGCTTCTGAGATTTTCTGTCTTCCTTGATATTTTTTCCAAGCAGAATCAGACGGTTCAGAGTCAGAAGTTCTCTTCTCATTCCGGCGAGATCCGGCCAGGCTGCCTCATCAAGTTCACCGATGAAATCTTCAATGTTTTCAGTCTCTTCACAATCCCAGTCTTCAAGAGAATTTCTTGTTCCCTGAAATCTGTGAAGCCTTCCTTCCAGCATAAATTTTCTTTTGCTCAGAGCTGAAAGAAGTGCATAGACTGAAGAATCCAGAAGCTTCTGAAATACAACCATCACAAAACCGATGGCACGGTTTTTGGTGTTCATTGCAAGATTGTATTCCCGTTTTACATAGTCGGTTGTTTCATCATAGAACTGTCTTTCTGAATCTGAAAGCTCAATTTTCACAGTTTTTGCAAAACGTTTCGTAAATCCGCCGACTTCCACTTTTCTTCTTCTGAGAAGAACCTTGCTGATTTTTTCCTTCAGATCAGTCTTGTTTCCGACTATATAATCGTTTACAAAAGAATGATATGATCCGAGAATATTCGGATCTACTAAGTGCATTATATAATACAGCTCTTCAAGTTTTCCTCGAAACGGAGTCGCAGTCAGAAGAAGCAGGCATTCAGTGACTTTGGAAATTTTTTCTGCAAAAAGATAAGACCTAGTCACTTTGTGGTAGTCTCTTCTCAGTCTGTGTGCCTCATCAAAAATGACGATGTCCCATTTCTTGGAGAGAATCTCTTCTGCGTATTTAGGATTTTTAATGAAATCAATAGATGTAATGATTTTGGAATATTTTTTCCAGTGAGTATCACCTTGAACAAAGTTTCTTTTTCTGACAATATCAAAGTCTTCATTGAATTTGTTCTTCAGTTCCTGTTTCCACTGGACTTGAAGAGGTGATGGAGTGACAATCAGTACAGTCTTGTATCCCTTGCGAAAAATCAGCTCTTTCATAATCAGAGCAGCTTCCACCGTTTTACCGAGACCGACTTCATCTGCGAGAATAAATCTTGGGCGCAGACTGTTTGCAACAATATAAGTAGATTCGATCTGATGAGGAAGAAGTCTTGTTCTGGAATTGGAAAGTGAAGAGAGTTTATTGAACCTGTGTGCCAGGCGAAGTTCAGTTGCTGAAAGTGCAAGTTCCATTTCCTGTACATGGCTCTCCGGCTTGTAAAGTGAAAGAGGTTCAAATTCCAGATGAACAATGGATTCATCCTTCTCTGATATGAATATTGCATCCTCATTTCCGGAAAAACTGACTTCGTACTCACCGTCAGCTTGACCGACGATTCTTCCCAAACCTAACTGCTCTTTCCCTTTTAAATACAGATATCCGCTTTTGTAATCAGGTGTCCTTAAATTGAAATCAAATGTGTACTGAAGAAGTGTTTCCAATCAGACTCCTCTTTTATTTCCCCAGAGAATTTTGTGAAGCTGAAGTGAAAGTCTTGAATTTGGAATCCCTGCTGCTTTGATCCAGTCTGCCAAATCTGCACCGGTACATTCCTTTTCCACCGGCGAAAAAAGAAGATTCATTTCCTGCAGCTGATAAGAATGTATCACTTCCAAACTCCTCTCAAAGTCTTTCCTGTCCCTCACTACAAATTTAATTTCATCCAGACTGTTTTTTCTTTCCCGAAGAAATGTAAAATTCTCGAGAAACATTTCGCCTTCCATACCTGAACCCGGAAGTTTGTAGTCCAATGTGAATACCATATGTTCGAGACCGGAAATCGGCTCTCTGCCGTTGGTCTCAATTCTGGGACTTGAAAACAGTGAATTATGTCTCTTTTTCCAGACCCGCTCGGAAAATAAAGCACAAAACTCTCTTTTATCTTCGCCTTCCAACGGTTCACCGCCAGACAGCAAAATTTGCGTTCCAGAGACTCCAAACTGCTCAACGCGGGCAAACACCTCTGAAACATTCATTTTTTCGCCTGTGTTTGGTCCTAATGCGTATGGAGTGTCACACCAGAGCTTTCTGCCGTCCGAAGTCACACCGCATCTCAGACTGCATCCAGAAAGCCTGACGAAGATTGTAGGAACTCCTGCAGTTATCCCTTCCCCTGAAAGAGAATAGAATATTTCGGAAATGTGTACTGAGGGTTCAGGCATAAATACTGTATCGGACTGCTGTAATGCGACATAAGAAACAAAAAGCTTTTCTGTCAAGAGAAAAAGTAAATGGAATCCAAACTCACTGCCACTTTGCGTACATCACCCGATTTCCTGTTCCTGTCAAAGCTACAGTGACGAAAAGTCCATTGCCGTAGGTGACTACCCTCCAGTTATTATCAGCAGCCGAAGTGCGGATGGTCCAATTGATTCCGTCAGGCGAGGTCATCACCCGGTTTCCTGTTATCAGTAAAAAGGTGTATATATTTTTTCATTTCAAATAATCTCAATAGTATGGGCATCGGGACGAAAAGGATGAAAATATGCTCTGCACTGCGTATGCGATTATTTTCATTTTCTAATCCCCTATAAATATACTCGGCGTTGCAAAGCCTAGGGCGGACAACTATTGCCTCAAATACTCCTCTTGACTGCTGCTGGATCTGCGGTTTGATCTTTTTATAAAATACTTTACTTTATAATATATCCTCATATTCCTTACTTTCTTTTTTTCTCGTCCACCCTCTTCACCCCGCAAACTTGGAAGCTGCAGTTTTTGCGAATCCATCACATTTTCCTAATTAATTTATGAAATTACAGATCCCGGATATGATATCTCATTTGCGTAAGGTAAGTTATAAATAAATTAGTGCGACTTTGTCAAGTCGCATTAGAAAAATCTAGCAGTTCTGCAGCTTGGGATAAATCAGTTAAAAAAGCGGTTTCCAAGTTTGCAGCAGCTTCTGAGTTTGCGGGAGTTAGGGCCGCACGGCAGTGTATCAGCTAAGAAAGTGCATCTGCGGCGACTTAAAACTTGAATCAAATATGTATAAATACCTATTAGATCATCGGTATCACTGATTCTGATTTTCCGAGTAAAAGTCATTTCAGAACAAATGTATATATAATATATTTTATTATAATCTCCAAGCTTGGACGTAAATCAAAAACTGAGTCATTAAATGGACTCATTCTTTTGTTCAATGTTTTCTATGAAGAACCTTTGACGAAAAATTTGACTTCTCAGACCTCATATTTCAGATTTTCACTTTTTTCCTGCAAAAACTGTTCACTTTGTATCTTTTCAATAATATACTTTACACCGTACACTTTGTAAGCTGAAGTGGATAAAAGCTGATTGCATTCATTTGAATGCTTCCGGAAAAATGACAGGAGAAACGGAATAACTTTCTCATATAAAAAAGGATGCAGTTTTTTTTGGAAAAAGCAGAGCAGGAAAGGAAAGGTTGAACTAGAATGCCTTCTGAAGAGTCAGAAATTGTCAGTAATGAACAGAAAGCAGGTTTTGAATTCAATCAGAATGAAAGTGCAGTTCTGCATGAACTGAGAGTCCATCAGATTGAACTTCAGGTTCAGAATGAGGAGTTAAAAGAAACCCAGCAAAATCTTGAAAAGATTAGAGGTATGTACTCAGATCTTTTCAACAATGCTCCTGTCGGATACCTTACATTAAATAAACTTGGACTCATAACAAGAACGAACAATACATTCTTGGAAATGCTGAGAACTGATCAAAAAAGTCTTATGGGCAAACCCTTTAAAAATCTGATTTATACAGATGATCAGGATCTTTGGGTATCCCGATTCAAACCTTTCTGGAACAACCCTGTTTCCAAGAAAATTGAAATCAGGCTTGTGGATGAATATGAAATACCATTTTATGTTCGTATACTGGGAAGAAGCGTATATCTTGAAGATCTTTCCAAATCTGAAACAACATTGATGATAGCTGTGATTGATATCAATGCAGAAAAAATCGCTGAGCAGAAATTGAGTCAGGCAAAGAAAGACGCTGAAACTGCAAACTCGGCCAAAAGTGATTTTCTGGCAGTGATGAGCCATGAGATCAGAACTCCTTTAAATGCGATCCTAGGTTTTACCTCTCTTCTGATCAGAGATACACAGGACGAACAGAGTATGGAGTCCCTTCAGATCATCAACAACAGCGGAAAACTCCTCCTTTCAGTTCTTAATGATATTTTAGATATATCAGCATTAGAATCTGGAAAACTTCAGCTTGTAAGAGAAGTGTTTTCAGTAAAGCAGCTGATTGAAAGTTCAGGCACACTGGCAAAGGGAATGCTTTTCAGTAAAAATAAAAACCTGGATCTTTCTCTGGACATTGCGCCTGAAATAAGTGAATTTATTATAGGTGATTATAACAGAATTCTGCAGATACTGAATAATCTGATCAGCAATGCTGTAAAGTTCACCGATGAAGGTCAGATTGACGTCCAGGCGAAACTGACTCCGGACGGGTACATATATTTCAGCATCAGGGATACTGGATTAGGCATTCCTGCATCCAAGCAGAAAGATGTTTTTGAGCCTTTTGTACAGCTGAAAGAACAGAGAAGAACAAGTTTTGCAGGAACTGGTCTGGGTTTGAACATAGTCAAAAGACTTGTTGAGCTGATGGGAGGAAAAATATTTATGACCTCCACTATCGGAAAAATTCACGGATCAACTTTCACTGTTGAACTTCCATACGAACCGGCAGATCCTCCTGAAGTCAAGAAGGAATCTGAGATCAGCGCGGCCGACATTACGAGATGCAAAATATTGGTAGCAGAAGACAATCCCGTCAATGTGACTCTGGTGAGCAAGGTACTGTTCAAGAGCGGTTATGAGATTGTAACGGCGGTCAATGGTGTTGATGCAATTTCCAAGTTCCAGAACGATTCTGATATCGGTATAATTTTAATGGATATCCAGATGCCCATAATGGACGGTCTTTCGGCTGCTCGGGAAATCAGAAGAATTGAATCTGAAAACAGAACATTTATCCATACGCCAATAGTAGCCTTGACGGCAACTGTTTCAGCTGAAGCGCAGATTTTATGTCATAATGCAGGATGTGACAGATATCTCACAAAACCTTTGAATATAGATGACCTGCTGAGGACAATCCAAGAACTGATTGAAATTAATTAACTTACGATGAGGGTCTGCCTATAAAAAGTAGGTAAAAGTTTATAATATGGATTGTTCAGGAGGGAGAGTGTCATCTCGAACGCAGCGTAGCGAAGTGAGAGATCTTAAAGCATTGTGCGAAGATGACTTCCTTTCGAA
>JBPOJG010000074.1:0-10976 GCA_052033835.1 Spirochaetota bacterium | reverse complement strand
ATCCGCACGTTCGGACTCATTGAAATCGATGAGCTGAATGAAACCCTCTGGATCAACAAGTATTTTTCAGACGTAAGGGTCTCTCCCATTTTTCGTCAGATAGGCTGCGACATTCATGAAACAGATCATCCGTTCAATGTGTGTTTCCGAGAAAAAAAACCTGTACGGGTCAATCTGACATCCGCGAAGGAAAATTTCCGTCCGTTTGCCTGGTCGTACATGAAAATCCTTCAGAAAAAATTCCTGTATCTGTTTCCTCTCATCGACAGAGAAAGATGCTACTCCATCCTTATTTTTGATTTTTCGTTTCAGGAAAAAAGAGATCATCTTCTGAAAAACAAGGGAGAGTCTCTGCACAGGCTTCTTCTGATCTTTTCAAAGGCTCTGTACATTTCAAGAGAATACAACAGATACCTCACAAAATACACCCAGTTCAAAAATTTCCACACGACAGGGCTTACTCTGAGCAAGATGTATCTGAACAATACTCAGGAAATCATCAGGATGTCTCTTCTTACTCTCTCAGGCATCATTGATGCAAATGTTTTTTATCTCATTGTATATAATGAAAAATACAAAGCAATGACAGTTCACGCACTGATCAAGACTCTAGACAGGATAGACATTCATCAGTCGAGTTTCGAAGTGGAGGATCTCGAAGAGATCAGTTATCTTTTTGTAACAATGAAGCCCTATTTCATTGATCATAATAAGCTGAAATTTCCGAGATCAATGGGATTCACCGGATCAAAAATCATGATGCTTCCTTCATTTTCCCTTGAGTCGAGCAGATATGCATTTGCTCTCGGGAGAAACTCATATAAAAATTTCAGTGCAGATGAAATCGATGTTCTCGATTCCTATTCGGAACTTGCAAAGATCACAATCGACAACTCCTACCTGTACCACAAAATGACAAGGCAGGCAAGACTCGAAAACGAAGTGGAGATTGCCAGGGACATTCAGATGAATCTGATCCCGCGAAATGCGCCTGTCTCTCCAGATTATGAATTTGCAGGATTCATGATTCCTGCCAGAGAGATCGGAGGAGACTACTACGATTTTCTGCAGTCCCCTGACGGAGTGGACACGATTTCTGCAATCGGTGACGTATCAGGAAAAGGAATTCCTGCGGGTATGGTCATGGCCACAGCCAGAACAATTCTTCATTCCGTCGTGAGAAAAAAAGTTTCTCTGCGTGATATGCTTTTTGAACTGAACTCTCATCTCTATCACAGTTATAAAAATTCCAATGTGCAGAGATTCATGTCTCTCATTCTTCTGAAATTTTTTCACGGAAAGAATCAGGTGGAGTATGCAGGAGCAGGTCACGGCCATATGCTCATCTATCGGGAAAAAACGAATATTGTGGAAATCATTTCTACAGGCGGAATGATTCTAGGGATTGTTCCTGAAGGAACAGTGGAAAGCGGATCGTTCCAGATGGAAAAGGGAGACATTCTTTTTCTTTTTACTGACGGTGCTACTGAATCTCAGGATACAAAATCGGAATTTTTCGGAGAAAGCAGACTTCTTACAAGTTTTCAGAACTCAGTGAAAAAACCTCCGAGAGAAATTCTTGTAAAAGTATATGAGGATATTATCCGGTTCACAAATAATTATATGCAGCAGGATGATATCACTCTTCTCTGCGTGAAAAAAAATGCATGAAACTTCTGAAAGAATCTTTCAGTTGATCCTCGAAAGGTCAAAAAATTATTCAGATCTTTTCAGAAAGAAAACTCTGATCTCGTTTTCAGGCGGAAAGGATTCGAGACTTCTTCTCGAACTCTACAGATTCCTTCACAGAAACGGAACTGCACCCGAACCGGTCATTTTTCATCTGAACCACAGGATCAGAGACAACCAGGATCAGGAAAAAGAAATACTGGAATTTATAAAATCTACAGAATATCCATATGTATATAATGAAGAGAACATTCCTGAAACAGCGGCAGAAAAAAAGATGAGTCTCGAAGAGACCGGAAGATTTGTCAGACTTTCACTTCTGAAAAAAGCGGCTGAACAGGAAAATCTGATCATCGCAGCAGGACATCATACTGAGGACTATCTCGAATCAGTTCTGATTCATCTGATTCGAGGAGCAGGAGAAGCAGCATTTCGCACAATGCCTGTGTTTGAGGACGGAATCTTCCGGCCCCTCCTTTTTCTGAAAAAAAGGGAAATGGAAGAAATTCTGACAAAGGAAAACTGGAATATCTTTGAAGATGAATCCAATTCTTCCATGAAATACACTAGAAACAGGATCAGGCACAGGGTCTTGCCGATTCTTTCCGAAGAAGGAATGGACAGTTTCAAGACATACTGGAATTTTCACGACAGTCCGGATGAAGCGTTGATTGAGACGAGGGCAAGTGCAAAGTCAGTTTCCGTGCAGAGAATCTCAGGATACGGACTTTCTGAAATGGGTATTTCCGATCTGAAAAGAATACTCGATTCCTACGCGAGACTTTTCGGAGGAAGACCGTTCAAGCGAAAATTTCTGGAGAATCTGAAAGAACTTCTCCGAAAAGGTTCGTCCTTCAGTACAGAAAACAGAGAATTCCTGCTTTACAGAAGTGCAAGACTTGATCTCTATATGATTCCGCTTTCCTCAAAAGTATTCCAGGAACCGGAATTTTCCGAAACAGAAAGAAAACTTTACTGGAACGGAAAAAAGATGACCCTTCCGGAAAATGCAGAAAGGCTTCCCTATTCAGGAGATCTGAAAGTGCTTTACAGAAAAAAACACAGACGGCTTTCTGAAATTTACAGAGAAATTGGAATTCCCTCTGTACTCAGAAAAAATTTACCTGTATATTCAGAAGGAAACGGAGACATCAGAGTTCTTCTCAGCTGGTATTTGGATGAACTGAGTGATATCTAAGAAACTCTAAGCCGGCGCCCCGCCTGCGTAAGGTGAGAATTGGAGCAATATATATGAACACTTTCAAAATTGAATCTGCGGAATTTCATTCCTCACACCATGATTTCAGGAAGATTCCTGAAAATCCGACAATGCCCCAGGCGGCATTCTGCGGAAGATCCAATGCAGGCAAATCGAGCCTCATCAATGCAATTCTCGAAAAAAAAGAACTTGTAAAAGTGTCTTCTACTCCGGGAAAAACAAGATGCATGAATTTTTTTCTTCTGAACAGAAAAATGTTTTTCGTGGATCTTCCCGGATTCGGATATTCCAAGGTGTCCGCTTCCGTTCAGGACAAGATGATCGAAATGGTCAACGGTTATCTGAACCATACAGAAACACTGAAAATACTCTTCATACTTCTCGACAGTGCAAGAGAACTTCCCGAAGAGGAAAAGGATCTGATCAATGTCTGTCTCGAAAAAAACATACAGCCCGTTCTCATCAGAACAAAAATAGACAAGAGAAATCAGAAAGAAACAGCTGTACTGAAAAAGGAAAAACAGATTCTCGCACTTGAATTTCCTGAACTGAAAGTCATTTTTGCATCGTCCAAGAGCGGAAGAGGACTCGATGAAATCAGAAATATTTTATCAGATTTTTTATATGCATAATAATGAAACTGTAAATCAGGAAGGAAGGGACCTTGCTTCAGGCTAAAATATATTCCGCATTCGGGTTTCTGCTCGGAGATATGTTCGGCTCTCCGTTTGAATCCAGAAGTACGGATGAAGCCAAAAAAGGGTTCGGTCATACAGTAGGTTCCTATACTGACGACACTCTGATGTATCTTTCGGTAATGAAATCTTTCAAGATGAATCTTCCTCTTTCGGAAACTCTGATTGAGTTTTATGACGGCAGACGCGGATACGGGAACAGGATGGATGAAATGCTCTCCCAGAAAATATGTGCACCTACTGATTCCTGGGGAAACGGAGCTGCAGTAAGAACAGCGGCCCTTGCTCTTTACGAAAAGGCCGATCTGGACACAGTGGAAAAATACTGCCGCACAACCCATACTCATCCTGACGCAGTCAGAACATCACTTGCAATGTTCATTGCAGTCAGAAACGCACTGAACGGAAATCAGGATCTCTCTGAATGCTGGAAGATCATCGGTACAAAAAAACCTCTGAAAAGTTATTCTATGGGACTTGCCTCAATGGAAAGCATTCCCCCTGCTCTCATTGTATTTGAACAGGGAAAATCATTTGAAAATGTTCTGAGAAATGCCGTTTCTCTCGGAGGCGATACAGACTCGATCGGAGCCGCAGCAGGCGCTCTGGCCGGAGCCTGTTTCGGAATACCGGATTCATTCGCGGAATATATCAACCGCGAGAAAAATGTTTCAGATTTAATGAAAAAATATTTAATGTGAATTCACATTGTTTATGACGGCTGCCAGGTAATGTAATATACACAGTTTCCGTTTTCTTCCTTCATTTCCACTCTGCCTGTTTTGATTCCGCACATCTCAAGAATCCCGAGAAAAACTCCTTCAATCAGAAGAGGAGAATATCCAGGAGAGTTTGCCTGAATCACTACATTTCCGTCAACTGCTGCAATGATTTTCCTAGGCTGCACATCGGCCCCTCTGTGATTCTGCAGAAATCCTTCTGCCTCAAACTTGATAAAGTCGAGAGGCGTTTTCAGATGAAGCGGAAGCCCTGCTGTTTTTTCAATCGTAGGATATACTTTCTGACCGATGAGCTTAATCGCAGCCTTTGCGAGAAGAGCAGATGTATTTGCCTCAATCGATGAAAACACTGCCTGAAAAACTTTTGTATCATACCAGCCCTCAGGATCGAGCGCGTCAAATTCCTTTCCAGTCAGCTCCTTTACTTTCTCGAGTGCTTCCTGTTTTGCCTTAGGTTTAGTTTCCAAAAGTGTACAGGAAAGGGTAATGAATTTGCCTTTTACTTCTGCCATAGTTTTCTCCATAATTTATTAACAGAACATGGACCAGTCTGTCTATGCAGATATAAAATTCGTGCGGAGATTATAAACCGATTTACAATAAGACTGATTCTCAATTTTAGACAAGTCAGGAATATGACTTGTATCAGACTGCAGTCACTTCTTTCGAAATTGACACAGATCTGATTTAAACTTTTTTAAACTTTCTATTGGATCAGATCCGACTGAACTGCAATTAAAGCAGAAAAAATGAGCTTTTGAACAGTCTCACCGCCGGTAGAGTTGATGTTGTGGAGAGGGGCTGAGGAAAAAAGTTTTTTCCGATATTCATAAAGCATTCTGTGCGGCCTCCCCGGCGACCGACGGGAGGCCTGCTAGGATTCACCGCAGGTGAATGGGCGGAAAGCCAGGCCAACTATTTACCCGCCATACTTTGGAAACTGGCTGCCTGAAAGGCTTTGTAAAAAGTTGCCTAAACAAAACTTTCCTTGCAGAAGAGACTGGACTTTCCAGACTGAAGAAATGAAACTCATCAGCCTGAACTGCAACGGAATACGATCTGCCTTCAAGAAGGGTCTGCCTGAATTTATCCATAAGGAATCACCTGACATCATCAGCTTTCAGGAAGTGAAAGCTCTCGAAAAGGAAATTGATCTGGACTTTTTCAGAAATGAAAAGTATCATTTCTTTGTATTCCCGGCAGAAAAGAAAGGCTACAGTGGAACAGCGGTTTTCACAAAGAAAAAGCCAAAATCATTTCAGTACGGAACAGGTCATGAAATTTTTGACAGAGAAGGCAGAGTGATTCATTTAGGTTTTCCCAAGGTTGAATTTTTCAATATTTACTTTCCGTCCGGAACCTCAGGCGAGGAAAGACAGTCACTGAAAATGAAATTTCTTTCCCATATCAGAGAATTTCTGAACTCAGTAAAAGAGGAAAAAAAATCAGTCATTGTATGCGGTGATGTAAATATAGCACACACGGAAAAAGACATTCACGATCCGAAAGGAAATGCAAAGAACAGCGGATTTCTTCCGGAAGAAAGGCAGTGGCTCACAGAGTTTCTTTCAGACGGCTGGACGGACAGCTTTAGACATCTGCATCCTGATACTAAGGATGTTTACAGTTGGTGGACATACAGATTCGGGGCAAAGTCGAGAAACAAGGGCTGGAGGATTGACTATTTTTTCCTTTCGGAAGCTTTGAATAAAAAACTCACAAAGGCCGGAATCCATTCAGAGCAGAATTTTTCCGACCACGCCCCTGTTTTCATTGAGATGAAATGATTTGAAGAGATTGCGGGTTTGTGTAAAAGCATAAAAAATGGGGTTCACGCTAAAGACGCGGGGTTCGCGGAGCACTGATTTCGCTTCGGCTATTGACCCAAATCTCTTGTGGATTCTGAAATCTGCATAAACTCTGAGCTTTTACACACTCCCGAAGTCAGTAAAGAATGGAACTTAATTTTCTTCTGAATTCCATTACATCCTCATCCTCGGAAGGAAGGATATAAAAGCATGATATCAGATCGTCCTTGACTTTCAGTCTTTCAGAAGACTTTGCATTTTCCACATTCGAAAAATAGAGTTCAAGAATCTTTCTTTTTTCCTTTGGATTGAACAGTTTCAAAAGATTGGAAATTCCCTCTTTTCCGTTTCTGTCAATGAAAGAGAAAAGAAGATTTCTCTGATTTTTAAAAGATGCATTTTCCTCATCTATTTCAGAGAGCACAGATTTAAGATCTGCAGTCGACATATTTTTTTCGAGAGCGGATACAAAGCAGGCCCAGAGAATCGCTTCTTTGTTTTCAGGCGGTTCTTTCATTTCCTTGAGAGCTTTGACTGCTTCGAGAGGTTTTTTTGCAGCTAGAGAAAGAATTTCATCTTTTTTAGGAGGAGTCACATATTTTTCGAGAAACTTTCTCACTTCCTTTTCAGGCAGAGCACCTGCAAACTGATCTGCAATTTTTCCTTCGATAATGAGTCGTACATCCGGAATGCTCGAGATCCGAAGCGAGGCTGCGATTGCCTGATTTTCATCCGTATTGATTTTTACAAGAACGAACCCTCCCTCAAACTCCTTTTCCAGTTTTTCCAAAACCGGTGAAAGTGCCTTGCAGGGTCCGCACCAGGGAGCCCAGAAATCCACAAGCACGGGAGTCTGCATTGATCTGTCTACAACTTCTTTTTTGAAATTCTCTTCTCTGACGTCTATTGCCATAGATCCAGACTTTGACCTGGAAATCTTTCGCACAAGTAAAAAAGAAAATCACAGTCAGAATCATTTTAAAACAAAAACAGCGGAATTGCGGCTTGACCTTTCAGATCCTGCCTGCAACCTATTCATCTATGAAATATCTGATACTTTTTGTCTTCGCTGCCTGCAATACTCTCGAAAAGGAAAAACTGGATCTGGAGAAAGCCAGACTGGATTTCGAAAAAGAAAAAATGAGCTGGGAAAAGGAAAAAGGAAAATGCGGTTCATGCTGTCCTTCTCCTTGCGAAAAAACAGACTGCAGAGAAACGGTCAATGAGCCTGCGGTGATACTTGTTCATCCCAAAACCGTTCAGACAGAAAATCCAGTGAAGGAAACAACTCCGAAGCTTACGACAAATGAAACGATTCCCTGCGAAAGGATTGCAGTTCCGAGTCTCGAAGACATATGGGCACTGTCAGTGGAAGGAGGCTGGTCGCATCATCCGGAAAAGATCAGCACAAACAATGTATGCAGGGGAGATCTTCAGGAATATTTTTACAAGCAGTATTCCAATAACGAAAGTTATGTTGCAGAAAAACATGTTCCCAGAACGAGAAAAAGCAGCTGCACAAACAATGTTCTTTTTCACGGAAAGGATAAACTCTACAATCTTATGATTGAAAAAACCGCGAAAGAGGAAGCCCCTTCTGCATCCTATGACCTCGAATCAGTCAAGAAAGATGTGGTGACATACAACACTGAAGGAAAAAAAAGAAGTTTCTTTTATGAATGCCGTCCGACCGATCCTCAGAAAAGATGGGATACCTGCACCTGCGTCCTTTACTCCACTTACAGAAACGGCAAGTCAGGTCTTTCAGAAAGAATTAAAAAATGAAATTTTTTATTTACTTATTAATTATTTTATCATCCTGGGGACTGAATGCCGAGAGTATTCCGCTCCGTGAAGGATGGGAGGTACTTGAGACGAATCTCCCTGTCGAAGAAATATCTGCCGACAAAATTTCCTTTCTGGAGGGCTGGAAAAAATACAGCACAAATACACCCCTCACTGCAGAGAAAACGCATCTTCTCAGACTGAGACTTCCTGAAAATGAATTCAAGCAGCCTACTCTCTATTTTGGCAAGAATATTTTTTCATTTGAAGTCATCTATTCCGGCAGAACTGTCTATAAGTTTGCAGATAAAACTCAGTTCGAACCAGGAAAGTTTCTCGGCTGGGTTTCCCAGATTATTTCCATTCCGAAAAATAGAGAGGACAATAATGTTTATTTAAAAGTGTACAGCGGTGCAAAAATCGGATTTGCTTCAGTCAGCTACGGCGATAAGGATGATATTTACGACGAAATCATAACTTCGAATCTGCCGGGAATTGCAGTTTTCGTCATCAGTATGCTCCTCGGAATCATATTCATTTCCGTCTATATCTTCAGCAGCAGAGACCTGTTTTACCTGGCGACTGCATCTTTCTACATCTTCATAGGTATCTGGCTCTTCAATATCAATCCGATTTCTCAGTTCGTGCTTCCTGAATCTCCCTGGAGACTTCGGTCGGAATACATATCCCTCTATCTTGCGCCTATAGGATGTCTTTATTTTCTGGAATCCATAGTAATTTCTAGACTAAATATATTATCACGCTTTTTACGGTATATTCTTTTTCTGTATGCATGCATATCGGCATTTCTGGATCTGGTCGGAATTTTCCCTCTCTGGAAGACACTCATTCCATATGACATACTGCTTATGTTCGGCTTCCTTCATTACATTTATCAGGTTATTGTATATTCGTACAGAGGAAACAGAGAAGCGAGAATCATCGGAATCGGGATTATCCTCCTTGTCTGTTTTGCTGTTCATGACATAATGGTTGTGCTGAGAGTCGTTGACAATATCATGCTGATGCATCTCGGCACTCTCTCATTCATTCTTTCGATGACGGGTGTAGCAGTCCTCAGGATCACTTATCTGTACAGTGATCTGAAGAAAAAAACGAAGGAACTCGAAGAAAACAACAGAGCACTCGATGATCTGAATCAGAACCTGGAGCACAAGGTTGTAGAAAGAACCAAGGAAGTGACTGAGAAAATGAGTGTGATTGAAAATCTGATGAACCAGCAGAATGGAGATTATTTTCTGACTTCACTCATTCAGAAACCCCTTCTCACCAACAGAAACAAATCATCGATTGTACAGACAGAGGTTTACATCAAACAGAAGAAAAAATTTGCATTCAACGGAAAGGAATCAGAACTGGGAGGTGATCTCTGCATTACAGGAAATCTGCGTTTCTTTTCGGAAACAGAAAGATATGTATTCTTCTTCAACGGAGATGCAATGGGCAAGTCAATGCAGGGAGCGGGCGGTGCAATCGTTGCAGGGACCGTTGTCAACAATATCATTGCCAGATCAGCCAGAGACAACAAGGTGCTTCATATAAATCCTGATGAATGGCTTCTGAACACGTTCAGAGAGATTGATGAGATTTTCTGCACGTTTGACGGATCAATGCTTCTGTCTGCAGCGGCCGGAATCATTCAGGAAAGCACAGGACTTCTCTGGTATTCCAATTTCGAACATCCCAGAACAATTCTGTACAGGGACAGAAGGGCTGACTTTATTGATTCAGAAAAAGACTCCACTTTCAAGTTCGGAAGCATGATCGAAGGACTGGAATATCCTATAATGAAATTTCAGCTGGAAAAAGGTGATGTGCTGATTGCAGGATCAGACGGAAGAGACGATCTGGATATTTCCAGATCGAACGGAAAAGACAGAACCATCAATGAAAACTACAGTCTCATTCTTGCAATGACGGAAATGGCAAGAGGAACAATTTCAGGACTTATAGAAATCCTTCCTGAGTATGGAGATCAGACGGATGATATATCGTTCATAAGAATTACTTACTGAACTCAGATTCCCCATACCCAATGCTCTTCTGTGCAGCTTCTATAGTGAATATCCGATTTATTCGGTCCGGCATAATTAAAAAATTTCATCAGCCGGAAGAAAGCCTCACAGCAAGGTTTTTCAGAAGAGGCGTAAATACATCAAGCACTCCCGGAAGTTCATACTCCAGAAGATCACCTGCCATAACGATGTCTGAACCTTCCAGTGATTTTGCAACTGAACTCATCAGAGTATGAAGTTTCTCTGCCGGTTCATCAAGAACACTCCAGTCGGAATCGTGAAACTTTGCCTTGAGAGAAATCAGTGCATTCAGAAGGATTTCGAGTCTCTCCATTGAGTGTACAAGAAGTTCCCCCGCCACAGCATCCTTTCCTGACTGAAAACTGACATTTACACGGATAAATTCTTCTTTCAGAGTCTCCATGGATTCAGAATATGCCGTAATGACTTTTGCTATCGTTCCCCTGTCTACAGCCAGAAGGGATACTTTGTTCACAAGATTCATTACAAATATCTTCAGATCCCGAAGATCATTCAGATACTTTTCAATCGATGAAACTGAATCAAGTGACGCCACTGCAGTTTTCAGGTCTTCGAGTATTTTTTTGACAGGTTTTCCGTTTTCAGATATTCTGCTTGCAGAAAGATCAATGCTGAGCATAGAGTCTGCTGTTCCGAGAGCCTCAGTGCACCAGAGAATGCCTTCTTCCAGATGTTTTTTTTCATCGGGAGTCAGTCTGTCTCTTCCGAAAATCGTATTCCCGACTGTATCAATGTATCTGTCCATCTCAAGAAGTACCGACAGAAGAATATCAGCGGTCTTTCCTGCATAAAAATCAATTCTTTCTGCAGAACCGATTTTCAGTCCGGTAAGTTCTTTTTCGGTTTTCTCGTTTCCGTCAGCCATACATCTGAGAATGTATTTTCCCTGAGACTGAAGCCACTCGTCTATCTGTCTGTACACCTGACCCAAATTTTCCTCATTCTCAATTTTTGAATCCAGG
>JBPOJG010000333.1:0-2619 GCA_052033835.1 Spirochaetota bacterium | reverse complement strand
GCATTCACATTCTCAATTGCAGAGTTGAGGTTGTTCTTGATCGTGTTGAAATCCCCGTTGTATGTGTCAGTGATCTTTGGAGGTATTGCACCTTTTGAAATTTTATCCACATAATCTGCAGCAACGTTCAGAGGACCGATGACAGAGTCGAGTGTCTGATTCACACCTTCGACAATCTTTCTGAAATCACCTTCATGTTTTGTTGCATCTGCACGAGTAGCGAGTTTCCCTTCCACTGCGGCCCTTGCAAGCATCCCTGCATCTGCCACCATTGCATTAACGTTGTCAATACATCTGTTGAGGTTGTTCTTGATTGTATTGAAATCACCGTTGTAAGTATCTGATATCTTTGCAGGAATTGCTCCGCGGGATATTTTATCCACATAATCAGCAGCCACATTCAACGGCCCGATGACCGAGTCGAGAGTCTGATTTACGCCTTCCACAATCTTTCTGAAGTCACCTTCATGTTTTGTGGCATCGGCACGTGTAGCCAGTTTCCCTTCTACAGCAGCTCTTGCAAGCATCCCTGCATCATTGACCATTGCATTGATATTGTCGATGCATCTGTTGAGGTTGTTTTTGATCGTGTTGAAATCACCGTTGTATGTATCTGAAATCCTTGCAGGGATCGCGCCTCTGGATATTTTATCTACATAATCTGCAGCAACGTTCAGAGGCCCGATGACAGAGTCGAGAGTCTGATTTACACCTTCCACAATCTTTCTGAAGTCGCCTTCATGTTTTGTCGCATCCGCTCTGGTGGCGAGTTTCCCTTCCACTGCAGCCCTTGCAAGCATCCCTGCATCCGCAACCATTGCATTCACGTTGTCGATGCATCTGTTGAGATTGTTCTTGATTGTATTGAAGTCTCCGTTGTAAGTGTCGGAGATCTTTGCCGGAATTGCACCACGGGATATTTTATCCACATAATCAGCAGCAACGTTCAGAGGCCCGATGACAGAATCCAAAGTCTGATTTACGCCTTCCACAATCTTTCTGTAGTCGCCTTCATGTTTAGTTGCATCTGCGCGTGTTGCCAGTTTTCCTTCCACTGCAGCCTTTGCAAGCATCCCGGCATCTGCGACCATTGCGTTTACATTGTCGATGCATCTGTTCAGGTTGTTCTTGATTGTGTTGAAGTCTCCGTTGTATGTATCTGAAATCTTGGCAGGTATTGCCCCGCGTGATATTTTATCCACATAGTCAGCAGCCACGTTCAGCGGCCCGATGACAGAGTCGAGAGTCTGATTGACACCTTCAACTATCTTTTTATAATCCCCCTGATGTTTAGATGCATCCGCTCTTGTTGACAGTTTTCCTTCCACGGCGGCTTTCGAAAGCATTGTTGCATCGGAAACAAGTGTGTTCACGTTTTCAATGCATCTGTTCAGACTATTTTTGATGCCGTTAAACTCTCCAAAGAAATCATTTGAAATCCTCGTTGGAATATTTCCAATTGCAATTTTATCCATATAGTCTATGCATATTTTCAATGGACTCAGTATCGAGTTGGTTAAAATCATTGCAGTAAGAAAACCAATTGAAATAGAGACGATAATGGCTAAGATATTTAAAAAGCTTAGTGTCTCTGAATACTCCACGTCTTCCTTTATACGTGCAACTAGAAGTAACTCTTCTGCTTTGCGGGCTTCTGCAAGTTTGGAACGAATACTATCCATATACTTTTTGCCGCCGCCAGAAGCTTCATATTGCAAGGCATTCCCTATAGTCTCAGCATTTTTGTTTCCATCCCTTCGTAACCGTATGCCTTTACTTGCCCATTCCTGATCATAGATTTTTGATTGGCTCAATATATCTTTCCATCTTTCCACCTGAGCTGGATTGTCAGCAGTAAGATTTTGAAGTTCATTCAATAAAGCCTGATAACCGACAACCCCGGAATTATAAGGCTCCAAAAAACTTTCGTTGCCGGAAATAAGATAACCGCGAAAACCCGTTTCCATATCAATTAAATGCATCATCACTTTGTCTGACTTAGACTTAACTTCATTAGTATGATTCACCCATTGTGATGTCTTATCCCTTTTCTTCTGCATCTGGTAATTTAGGAGAAACATAGTTGTCGTAATCGCTAAAACAAAAGCAAAACCAAGCAATAGCCTGGACCGTAAATTCAGATTTTGTAAATTCATACTATCATTCCTTTATTGGATGTCAAATTTAAGTAATAAGTGCAACCCATTGAGTTCAGTAATCCAAAGTAAGTGTGCTTATTTTGGATTACTGAATCCTTTCTTTTGGCAGGATCGTTCTGTGCAATATGCTGCCAGGTAGCCACTCGGACATTCGCAACTGCTGCAATAGCTTCATTCAGAGTAGTCAGGCTGGGCACTGTATTCTCATTTGCATAGTTTGCCTTTTCGAAAACAGTATTCAGCTGTGTTTGAGATACTCCTGCAATGCCGATAATGGCTATCAGAGCAGATGCAATCAAAGCAGTCATTTTCATCTTTATTGTCATAATATGGTCTTTAGTAGACTAGTCCTTTTTTCAGAACCGTAAATTGTACAATCATTATAGTTTCTTTGAATGAAGAAATCATTCAAAATCAAGTTTTCTAATCTTGAAAAAAGGAAAGTTTTTTGCATTCCTGC
>JBPOJG010000409.1:0-24734 GCA_052033835.1 Spirochaetota bacterium | reverse complement strand
ACAAAAAGTCCGAAAGTGAAAATCCTTGATCCCTCCCGATTTTTCCGCATTGCCTGCACCATCACAAATGTAGTGTATATCATAAATATACCTACATATATATGGTAATAGAATGCTGTATGTGTGTAAAGAGAGCTGTCCGTAAGCAGTACAATCAGGCAGAATGCAGAAGAAACCGTCCAGAAAATCTTCAGTGCTGTCCTGTTGAATTCCTGAGGAAAGATACTCTGCTGAAAACTCGCAAAAAAAGGCACTGCAAGGTAATAAGCAAGATACTCAATCCTGTTCAGAATCAAGAATGAGTTTCCTGTAAATATATGATTCAGGATCTTTTCATTGAATCCAAGAAGACGGAAATCCATCGCTGCGCAGAAAAGACTGAAAGCAAGAGCAGACTTGTCCTTCCTTCTGAAAAAATACACGGCAAAATGATATATTGCCATAATGCTGATGCTTCCGCAGAGAAACATAGTCTGAAGCAGCCCGTTTTCCCGAATGCCTCTCATCTGCGTTTCTTCTCCAAGAGATATGGAGTACCAAAGACCGCCTTCTGTATAATGAAAATTGGATACATGAAATACAATTTCCATTATATTTTCCGTTTTTGGAAAACTGATAAACCGAGGCAGATGTTCCGGAATGCTTTCTTTTTTTGTCTTCCCTACAGTTCCGTTCGATGCAGACAGGACTCCGTTCACAAACATAGAATAGGCAGTTCCTGCTTCGGGAATCTGCATTGCCGGAGAGAATGTCCTTTTCTCGGGAAGGAGAATTTTCAGCCGGTAACTGGCATATCCGTCACCGCCTTTCATCTCCTTGTTCCAGACACCGTTTACTTTGATAAATTTCTTTGTCTGAGAAGACGCATTCACTGCGGGATCAATAAACTCGCCCGGATAAAACTCCCATTCACCGTCAAGGGATGCAGGATTTTTTTCAAAATCCCAGCTCCGCAAATCCAAAACGCCTTTCTCGGCCAGAACCTTGGACAAAGAATCATTTTTGCACTGAATCATCAAAAAGAGAAGTATAATCGCAATTAATAATTTTTGCATCTTTTCATACTCTTCTGTTTACCACAGAAAATCTATGCCTGTTTGCAGATATAATTTTTCCGCCTGCCGATTTTCTGACAGGCGGCTCAGTCAGTCTCTTTTTGAGAAAACACACACTCTTCCATCGGGACGATAAAAGTATAAATTGTTTCAATAAGCTTGCCGTATCCTTCGTGGTAAAATTTAGCTTTTACACAGCCTCTTGCATTTATGGAAACTGCTCTGTTTTCACATAAATTTCAGAACCTTTTTCTCTGAATTCCTTTGCCTTCTCAATCATTCCAATCTCCGCTGCCGCAGCTGCTTTCGCCTCTGATTCAGCATAATCTCTGACATCCTGAGTGATTTTCATCGAACAGAAATGAGGTCCGCACATTGAACAGAAATGAGCTTCCTTCATCCTGTCCTGAGGCAATATTTCATCATGAAAACTTTCTGCCGTTTCTGGATCGAGTGAAAGTGCAAACTGGTCCTTCCATCTGAATTCAAACCTGGCCTTGCTTAAAAGATTGTCTCTTTCCTGTGCTCCAGGATGGCCCTTTGCCAGATCAGCTGCATGGGCTGCTATTTTATATGTGATCACTCCAGTCTTCACATCATCCCTGTTCGGAAGTCCAAGATGTTCCTTCGGTGTCACATAACAGAGCATTGCAGTTCCGAACCAGCCGATCATGGCGGCCCCTATTCCTGAAGTGATATGATCGTAACCCGGAGCAATATCTGTCACAAGAGGTCCGAGAGTATAGAAAGGAGCTTCATGACAGATCTCGAGCTGTCTGTCCATATTCTCCTTGATCAGATGCATTGGAACATGTCCAGGGCCTTCAATCATCACCTGAACATCATGTTTCCAGGCTCGTTTGGTCAGTTCACCCAATGTATTCAGTTCAGAAAACTGCGCCTCATCATTTGCATCTGCAATACACCCTGGACGAAGACCGTCACCGAGAGAAAATGAAATATCATACTTTTTCATGATTTCACATATATCATCAAAATGAGTATAGAGAAAATTTTCCTTATGATGTGCAAGACACCATTTGGCAAGAATTGATCCTCCCCTCGATACAATCCCTGTTGTTCTTTTTGCAGTCATAGGAACATATCTCAGAAGAACACCGGCATGAATCGTAAAATAATCCACTCCCTGTTCTGCCTGCTCAATCAGAGTTTCGAGAAAAATATCTATGTTCAGATTCTCTGCCTTGCCTTTCACTTTTTCGAGAGCCTGATAAATCGGAACTGTACCTATCGGCACAGGAGAATTTCTGAGAATCCATTCTCTTGTTTCGTGAATGTTCTTTCCGGTAGAAAGATCCATGACAGTGTCAGCACCCCATTTAGTGGCCCATTTCAGCTTATCCACTTCCTCTTCAATCGAAGATGCCAG
This sequence comes from Spirochaetota bacterium, assembly GCA_052033835.1. Lineage (GTDB taxonomy): Bacteria > Spirochaetota > Leptospiria > Leptospirales > Leptospiraceae > DAORDI01. Next base: position 22,289 of record JBPOJG010000409.1, on the reverse strand, counting down.
TGCCGAATTTCCGATATTTGCATTTATCTTGACCAGAAAATTTCTTCCGATGATCATCGGTTCGAGTTCAGTGTGATTGATGTTTGCAGGAATGATTGCGCGTCCTCTTGCGACTTCGTCCCTGACGAAATCAGGACTGACGTTCTCGCGGATGCTGATAAAACGCATCTCTTCCGTAATCTCGCCCTTTCTTGCGTAATGCATCTGAGAGAAATTTCTGTCACCGCGATCCTTTCTTTTCTGAATCCAGTCAGTTCTTCTTTTAGGAAGACCCTTTCGCAGATCCGTATTTTCAGGACCCTCAGTGCAGTATAATGAAACAGTCTCTCCGTTCGAGAGGGTGATTTTTTTGGAAGGTACAGATAATTCTGCCGACTCCTGATTGTTCATACAGACCTCGTAAATTGCAATTTGCAGTTACTACTGTAAGGAAGGGGCAGAAATTGAAAACTTTTTTACTGAACAGGATTACGCCTTCTGCAGAACAACACACCTGTTGGAATTGGTGCCTTTTTCATTATTGGATATATTCCAGCAGTTGGAGAGTTTTGTAAATTTCTGAGAATTGATATATGTCCTTGTCCAATGCAGTCCTGTGTCTCTCGACATATTGATGACAATCTCATCCAGATTCACAAGTTTTCCATGATAATCCACATCTCCCACTTCCATTACGATGTTCGCTTTCCTTTTCAGAACTCTGGAAGCTTCTTTTAAGGTGCCGTGAATGAACTTTGACCAAGCCTCAATTGTAGGAAGGATGCTCAAGGAAGCAGCTTCTTCATCCGGAATTCCGAGAAACCAGAGTTTCATCCAGTTGTCTGCAGCATAATTGACCTTGTCGAGAAAAGGAGGAGAGGTTACAATCAGATCTACCGAGCCTGACTTCACGGCTGAAATGGAATCGGAAGAAAAATTTACATACTGATTTTCTTTCGAAAATTCATGATAAAATGGCGGAAGAGGATCAGACAGATCTGTCTTCATTTTCTTCAATATCCTGGGAACAATTTCTCTGTAATCGGGAGTCTGATTTCTTTTGATATTGTTTCTTTTCTGAGATTCCGGGCTGATCGAAATTTGGGGAAATGTATATACGGAAAAAAATCCTTTGGAATGACCGTGCAGTCTGGACAGTGCTGTGAGCATCACATACTTCATTACAGGACTGTCATCATTCTGAAAATATTTTCTCAGATTCTTAATTTCATTCAATGTGTTCTTATGAAAAAAAGACCTGAGTCCCTTGTCCTTTTCTTCTTCAGCACAATGTTTTTTCAGGTCAAGACTGCTTAAAAGTTTTTCTGAATCTTCAATTCTAGGAATCACCTGTCTCGACTTCCCTAAAAAAACAGCCATAGGATTCAGATCATTGTGCACTGCAAAATGCCCGTCCAGATTGGCTTGAATGGAAGTAGTGCCTCTTCCGCCGAAAGGATCCATTACCGTGGACTTTTTTTTGTGCAGAAATTCCCGTATAAAAAATTGAGGAAGTTCCGGCTTGAAAGCTGCTCTGTAACTTACTGCATAATGAAGGCTGTGAGCCTGTCTCTGTTTAGCTGTCCAGAACTCTCCCGTGAGTATTCTTTCCTCTTTTTTTGCCAGTGATGTTTTTGCCACGTAATTCCTGCCTGCGAAATTTCTCTGTTCCGAGAACCCTTATTCTAAAGGTCGGTACGTCATGAAATTTCAGAGAAAAAAAAACAGAAGGATCAAAAAAATTGACGTTGTACCTGTCGATTTGCATTTCAGCACAAGGATTTTAGAATTTTTATTGTGCTTTTTCTGAAGTTTTCCGATATTCCTTGTGCTAAAATTCTGGACAGACGGATCGCACAGTTTTCCATTGATCTGTGAAAAAGGAAAATTACAGCAGAAGATTTCAGCTTCTACTCTCTTCGCAGGAACTTGAACTCCTGAAAAAAGAATCGGAACTCAGAGGAATCGGAGCAAGCGAACTGATCCGGACTGCGCTCAGAAATGAAACGGCCAGAGTGACTCATCTTGACAGACTGAAGGCATTGAAAAATCTGATGATTGCGGGAGAAAACCATGAATCCAATTGAAATATTTCTTGATCAGCATATGTATATCAGAACAAGACTGAACGGCCTTCTGAAGGAAATTGAGGACTCAGGAAAGGCAGAAGAAGCCCTATACTGGAAACTTCCTTACGGTGAAAAAGGAAGAGCTCATATCCACTGGCAGGTTCTGCACTGCGCTGCTACACTCGACAGATATCTGAATTTAAGAGTTTTGAACCAGAGTCCGAAGAATGAGAAACTGGTTGCCGGTTTTGCAGGAGGATCAGTTCCCGACACAGAAAACAGAATACCTCTGAACACAGTCAGAACAATTCTTTCCGAGACATTTGAAGATTATTGTGCTTTTTTCAGAAAACTCGATCCGGCAAAACTTTCGGAAAAACCCCATCCTGATGCTGACAGAACTTTCAAGGATGTTCTGATGCTTTTGAACTGGCATGAGGCAGAACACACCGGACAGTGTCAGATCATTTGGAACTGCTTTAAGAACAGATCCTAAGTCGGAAACCTTCCTGAGAGACACATAAACTGAACTGTCGCCTGCACGCTTATAATATTTTATATAATTTAATAGCTTATTATAAATATGCATAAGAAATATCTTTCATCTCTCCGCACTGTATTCTCCGGATCATCGGCTTCTTGGTTGAACAGGCAGTTCTTCTTTTTTTAAGAATGTCTGGATTTCAGTTCCTGCACGACTTCAGAGACAGAAATATTTTTTTCCACGAGCACCATCTGAAGATGGAACAGCAGATCAGCAGCCTCATGGATCATCTCTTCTCTGTCGGTATTCTTTGCTGCAATGATCACTTCTCCTGCCTCCTCGCCTACTTTCTTCAGTATCCTGTCAATGCCCGACTTGAACAGTTCTGCAGTATACGACTTCTCCGGCAGCCTTGCCTTTCTGTCTTTTAAAATCTCTTCGAGTTTCAGTAAAAATTCCATAGGTTCAGATTCTTCAGTTGCGGCTCTGTGTAAAGAAATGTTTTTTGATACTCTTTTCACGGCAAAACGGTCGAAAAATTTGAGTTTTTTCGAAACTAAGGTTCAAAAATCTGGTAAGTGAAACAGATTCAGGAGAAGTTATGAATACAATTTCCGCTAAAAATGAGCAAAGCTTGAACATTCCTGCAGACTTCGCAGACAGACACAACGGGAGCCAGGGAGACAGGGTGCAGAAAATGCTGAATGCCGTCGGGTATTCTTCTCTTGAAAAAATGATTTCAGACATTGTTCCGGAAAACATCAGACTGGCAAAAGACCTTGATCTTCCAAAAGCTATGTATGAAGAAAAAGTACTGGCGATCTTAGATGAGATATCTTCACAGAACAAGGTATTCAAAAATTACATAGGACTGGGGTTTCATGAAACTCATCTTCCTAAGGTGATTCTCAGAAATGTTCTGGAAAATCCAGGCTGGTATACAGCGTATACTCCCTATCAGGCTGAGATTGCTCAGGGAAGACTTGAGGCTCTTATCAATTTTCAGACAATGATTACAGATCTCACTGGAATGGAAATCGCAAATGCATCCCTTCTCGATGAATCGACAGCAGCCGCAGAAGCGGTCAATATGTTCTATCATCAGAGAGAAGACAACGGCAGAAAAGTTTTCTTAAGCGACAAATGCCATCCCTATACAATTGACGTTGTACGCACCAGATGTGCTCCTCTGGGTATACTCACCGAAACAGGCAGCATTCACAAATTCCATCCGTCCAAGGAATATTTTGCAGCAGTCATTCAGTATCCTGACACTGACGGAAAAATAGAAGATATAGAAGATATCATTAAAAAGTCACACGAGGCTGGGGTCAGAACCGCAGTCGCAGCAGACATCATGTCTTTAGTTCTTTTGAAACCTCCGGGCGAATTCGGTGCAGATGCTGTGGTCGGCTCCACTCAGAGATTCGGACTTCCGCTAGGATTCGGAGGACCTCATGCAGGATACTTCGCCACAAAAGATGAATTCAAAAGAAGTATGCCGGGAAGACTTGTAGGCGTTTCCAAAGATTCTGCAGGCAGACCTGCATTCAGACTTTCCCTGCAGACAAGAGAACAGCATATCAGAAGAGACAAAGCTACAAGCAATATCTGCACTGCACAGGTGCTTCTGGCTGTCCTTTCCTCCTTTTATGCAGTATATCATGGCCCGAAAGGACTCCGAAAAAAAGCGGAGAGAATTCATTCCATTGCATCTGCTTTAAATTCGGCAGTAAAGGAAGCAGGGCATGAGCAGCTGAATGATTCTTTTTTTGATACATTAAAGATCAGACTGAAAGGAATGTCTGTCACTGAAGTCAGAAAAAATGCTGAAGCAAAAAAAATGAATTTCAGATACTTGGAAGACGGATGCATAGGAATTTCCATTCCTGAAACCGCAGAAGAGGATGATCTGAAAGAAATCTTTTCCGTCCTGAGCACAAAGGAAATAAAAATATATTCTAATGAAAAAAGCAATATCCCATCAAAACTGAACAGGACGTCTTCTTTTCTTACGCACCCTGTATTCAATTCATGGCATTCTGAAACAGAAATGATGAGATACATCCACAGACTCGAATCCCGTGACCTTGCACTGAACACTGCAATGATTCCTCTCGGATCCTGCACAATGAAACTGAATGCTGTCACTGAAATGATTCCTGTCACATGGAAGAATTTTTCAGACATCCATCCGTTTGCACCGAAAGAACAGGCAGAAGGGTATTTCAGAATATTCGATGAACTGAAGAATTATCTCTGTGAAATCACCGGATTCAGTGCAGTATCTCTTCAGCCGAATGCAGGTTCGCAGGGCGAATATGCAGGACTTCTTACAATTCGTAATTATGATATATCCAGAGGTCAGAAAAACAGAAACATCTGCCTGATTCCTGTATCAGCACACGGGACAAATCCGGCAAGTGCGGTTATGGCAGGTTATACAGTCGTACCCGTTGCCTGTGACAGTGACGGAAACGTGGATCTGTCCGACCTGAAGAAAAAGTGCGAAGAGCATTCACAGAATCTGGGTGTTTTAATGATTACATATCCTTCCACTCACGGAGTATTCGAGGAAACTGTAAAAGAAATCTGCACAGTCATCCATTCACACAGCGCGCATGTTTATATGGACGGAGCAAATATGAATGCACAGGTAGGACTCTGCAGACCGGCAGACATAGGAGCAGACGTATGCCATTTGAATCTGCACAAGACATTCTGCATTCCTCACGGAGGGGGCGGTCCTGGCGTCGGCCCGATCGGTGTCAGAAAACATCTCGAAGATTTCCTTCCTGGACATATTCTTTACGACAACGGAAGCGGAAACAGTGAAGGCTCAGTCACATCCTCTCCTTTCGGAAGTGCAAATATCCTGCTTATTTCGTATGCATACATACGTTTAATGGGCGGAGCCGGACTGAAAGAAGCCACAATGACTGCAATCCTGAATGCAAACTACATTTCCAAAAAGCTGGAAAAACACTACCCTACTCTCTACAAAGGAAAGAACGGTCTTGCTGCGCACGAATGCATTCTGGATTTCCGTCAGTTCAAGTCAGCGGGCATTGAAGTGGAAGATGTGGCCAAAAGACTGATGGATTACGGATTTCATGCGCCGACTATGTCCTGGCCGGTTCCCGGAACACTGATGGTGGAGCCGACAGAAAGTGAATCACTGTATGAACTCGACAGATTCATTGAAGCGATGATTCAGATCCGCGAAGAGATCAGAGATGCCGAAGAAAACAGAATCAGCAGAACCGACAATCCTCTGAAGAATTCGCCTCACACAGCAGAGAAAATTGCATCTGAAAACTGGGCACATCCTTACAGCAGAGAAAAAGCTGCCTATCCGGTAAAAGGACTGCGCGATTTCAAATTCTGGCCTTACGTCGGTCGGATTGACAATGTTTACGGAGACAGAAATCTTTTCTGTTCCTGTCTGCCAATGGAAGACTACGAAAAATAAAAATCCTGCTTGGAGTTGTGTAAAAGCTTAAAACCACGGATGGACACAAATAGACACGGATAATATAATGGAATTTTGTCTAAAATACTAGATTTTATTCGTTATTCGAAATGAATCTATTGAAATTTTCCAGTATAACATCCGTGTTTATAGCCCGATAGGGCGCGTGTTTATTTGTGGTTAAAACCTTTTTACACAACCTCTAAAACATTTCCGCTATAAATTCTTCAGGACTCAGAAATTTCAGAGAACTGAAGAGAAAATTTCTAAAATCTTTTATATTATAAGTCAGTAGAGTTTTCACTTTTGCTTTTTCTGCGGCCTCGCAGTGAAGAAGATCGTATATGCTCCCGCCCGCAATATTATGTCTGGCACCTTTTGCAATGACTGTACTGTATTCGGATTCGCTGAGAGATACAATCTTTAGATGAGGGTATATATTTGTTTCTATGATTTCAGAAGCTGTATTCGGAAGTACTCTCGGCTTCAAGGGAAGTTTAGTCAGAACAGAGTAAAACTCCACAACAGCGTGTGAAGAAGTGACCCCTTTCAGTTTATCAGAAAGAATTTTTTTTATAATAATCGCACAGATTCTGTGATTTGGATGAGATTCGATGAATGCAGGAATCAGCACGGAAGTATCCAGAAATACGCTGTTCATTTGAATTTGGAAATTCTCTCTTTCCTTGCACGATCCACAAGTTTGACAGGGTCGGATTCACCTTCCCATTTCGAAACTACAAGCAGAAGCCCGTCTTCTTTTCTGACGGACACATCCTCTTCGAGCTTGCGAATTCTGAGTTCCATCCCGTCTCTTACTATTTCCAAAGGAGTGAATGCATCAATCCCAAGCTCCTCTCTCAGATCCAGAGGAACCACAAGCCTGCCTGATTTATCTACTCGGACTGTCATGATACCATTTTAAAAACCAATTACCATTCGTCAATGGTTTTTGCAGATTGACTGTATATCAAAGCATAAAACCGCGGATGGACACCGATAATATAATGGAATTTTGTCTAAAATACTAGATTTTATTGATTATCCGAAATAAATCTATTAAAATTTTCCAATATAACATCTGTGTTGATCTGCGGTTAAACCCTTTTTACACAACTCCAATCCCTTTAAAAGCCGATAAAATAATCGCTGAACAGTTACAAAAAGTTTTACTGCTCAGCAGAATAAAAATGTGGAAAAAGCAGGGATAGCAGCTTCAATGTTTGCGTGGCAGTTTCCAAGCCGCTGCAAAGGGGTTGCAGCAGTTTCCAAGTTCGCGAAACCCCTTTGGGCCTGTCCGGCAGGACTCTTATTCATCCCGGCGGACAGAGCAGATGATGATATTTGAAGGAAAAATCCATCCGGCAAATGTAAAAAAATTGCATGAATTCGGTAATTCCGTAAAACAGTCAGTCAGGACACGGGGAAAATAAGAGCAGACAACTATCTATACTTTTATCTCTCAGTTCTGGAATTTCAGAAACAGGATACATTATGAAATGTAATAAAATATTTTTTTTTATGAAAGGCATCGGCATCTTTCTTCTCGCATCAGCCCCTATTTTTTCAGATAATCTGTCGCCTCTGAAAAAGTTTCAGTTTAAAAGCAAGGAATCGAAGATGATTCCGGGAAATTCAGGAGAAAAAGCAAATGGATTCAACTGTTCGGGAAAAGTAAACCCTGAAGATCAGGCTGGAAATTTCGCTCTTCTTTCCTCATTTTATCAGAACGGATGCTACACCGACGGAAGATACAACAGCAATGATTTCAAAGTGGAACTCGGAACTGCAGAAACCTCCGACGGGAAGACAAAATATCCTGCGGTAAAAATTCATCCTCCGAAAAAAAAAGCTCAGGACTTCCTTGCATCACATCATAATGTTTATTATAAAAGTGTTGATAAAAATGAAATGAATATTTACCATCTGAGTGATGAAGGAGTCATGACAAAATCATTCAAGACAAATGCAGGAATCTCAGCCTCAGGATTTCAGAAAGCCGAAGGGTTTACCGTGAGTCAGCTGACTTCTCCTCAGGTGTATGTTTTCATGCCTGTTTCAGAAAAATTCAGCCTGTTTCAGACAATCGGCAAGGACATTGAAGGAGCAGAAGTCTTTAATGAAAAAGGGATAGAAATTGACAGATACAGATTTTCGATTCAGGGCAGCATCTATGATACTGCAAAAGGATTTACAGAAGGACCGGAAAGTCACAGTGCAGTTTACGGAAGAAACAGACAGTTCTTCACTGTGCCCCTGTCAACCGGAGTTGCTGTGATCTGGCAGGATGAAAAAACAGACGATGTGTATGCAAGCATCATCAGCGAAAAAATGGATTCTCACAGACAGATAAAACTCTCATCTGTCGCAAACCATCAGCTTGCTGCAGCTGCTGCGGACCCTTCCGGAAACATTTACCATATGCTGATTGAAAAAACAGCCCAAAGTCTTTCCACAAGAAAAGTCAGCGTATTCAAATCAGACAGGAACGGAAAAAGCCTGAAAACCGGCAGTCTGGACGGATCTGAAAAAGGACTGAACATTACTTCATTCGGTGAAGATTCAATCGCTTCAATGGTATACAGCAATGAAAGACTGGGAATGATCATTTCGAGAAAGATGCACAAGTCCTCGGACGGACTCAATCATCAGGGAGCAATCGGAATTGTTCTGGACGCAAAAACTCTGACTCTGATCCGCAACCACGGTCAGACCTCAGGACATTCATTTGGAAATGTGCTCGATCGGGACTCAGAAGGAAAATTCCTGGGAATTGATCTGGGAGACAATTATCCGAGAGGAGTCCATCTTCACAGATTTGATGATAATTCCAGATCCAGCCGTGTAGTATATACCTTCAAGACAGAACACGGAACGGCGGCAAGATCTCCGGCAGGAAGAAACTATCCTGTCTATAAGGAAATCAGTACAAATGGAAAGACATATTATCAGTGGTCAAATGATAACCGCACTTATACAGAACTTGCAGGAGTGCACGAAACAGACAAGGGCATCGCTGTATTTTTTGCAGGCGAGCCCGACTCGGACGGAAAAGCAATCAACAATTCAAGGGCACAGGGATACATTACTGATGCCAGAAACCTGGGAATGGTTCTTTTGAAAAAAGATTTCAAAGGGAAAGATGCAGTGATTTCCTCGGGTGAAGATGAAAAGGGAGGATTTTATTCCTTCGGAGGAACATTCTCTGAACAGGAGAACAAGGGAATCAAATGGCTCACAAATTTCAGCAGCCCTGAAAAAGAAAATGTCACCAGAGCAAAAACAGCTGAACTGACAGACGGATCAATCCTTGCAGTCTGGGAAGTATGGACCAAGAGCGGTTATGTCAGAACAGAAATGAGCAGAATCCATCCTGCAAAACAGTCTTCTTCCAAACCTGTTTCCCTCGGATCAATTCTTCGTCTGGGGTGGAGAGATGATCCTGCAGTCAAAAACGGAAAAGTGTACATCGTTTCAGGAAATCCTCTGGAAAAGAAACTGGAAATCTCGGTGATATCGGTAAAGTAAGGATAATGAATCCTGCATTGAAGTCAAGATCAATGCAGGTTTTATGTTCCAAGCTTGGCTAGGGGCAATTTCCCGGGAAGTTCTATTTAAGACTCTTTCATACTTTTTTGTGATTTAACATTTTCCAGGTGCTCGGCAGGGCGATATATGCTTCGTCAGCCTTCATTACAATTTGCAGATAAAATATTTTATAATTATATATATACCAAAAATCCCCAAACCCGAAACATATCCTCAGCCCTAAGTCATGCAAATATGCACCACGCACCAAGACTATGGACAAGGATATAAATCTTTGGGAGAAAATTAATCTGTGTCCATCATTCAATGCATTTTATCAGAGTTGTCGGTGAATTAAAATTATGTCATGGTTCGACAGGCTCACCATTACAATCTCTTCTGATTTCCCAGGAGGTTTATTGAATCAGCTCCAGATTATTATGGAATTTAACTCAATAAGACCCTCGCGGTAAAAGTCAGCTCTTTCTCAAGTCCCTCAGAACAGAGCACTCACCATCAGATAATAATACCTCGAAGTCGGTTCAAAAGTATAGGTGGCAGTCTCAGAAATCTGTCTTGCATTCCTGACTGCATCCTGTGCCTGAATCAGAGAAAACCCTGCCCACACAGACACATACTCTTTATAAGTGAACATATAAGTAAAGTCATACTGATAAAAAAGTCTCTTTCCTAAATGTGCATTTGCGTCGTACTGGTATCTGTTGTTGCTCTTATTTTCAGAACTGCCTCCGGTCACAGCAGCTCCCCCCACATTGTACCAGGCATCCTGCGACTTTGCTTTCTGAATATCGTAGACAGCAAATATAAATGTTCCGAATGACGACTTGACATTCAGTCTTGTAGAATAGTTCTTCACATTCTGAAATCCGACCATTGTAGACTGACCGTTCATTATATTCCAATACGGCATACTTCCCGCAATCTGAGGAAACAGAGGCTGCCAGGTTCCGACCTTTTCATCATTTCTGTTCGGATCGCCCGACGCATAAGTATAACCGACGCCCCATCTGAATTTTTCCAGCAAATGAATGCCTGCTTCAGCAGAAAGAAATCTGGCATCATACTTAACTTTTTCAGTATGAATTCGCTGCCCGTTGTAAGTCTGATTCAGTGTATCCCAGTCAGCTCCCACTCTTTCTCCAGTCAGCCCCTTCTGCCAGGCCGATTCCACTGTCCAGTCAAACATCTGCCCTTTGGGAAGATTTCCATTGTTTGTCCTGTTTGTAATCCGTATACCGGCAGTGATCAGCTCATCTCTCTGTCTCTGTCTGTCCATAGAAGTCAGGGGAGATGCAGGCTGAATCCATTTTTTGTGAACTCCAAAACCGTAAAGATCTATATGAAAAAAATCTGAAGGTTTTAATGTATTGTATGAACCGGTAAAATAAGCGTCATCTATAGAACCTCTCGTTTTACCGTTCGAAGTGGTTGTTCCTGCTGTCCCGTCATGCTGCTCTGACAGAACAGATCCGAAAAGATGAGAGGAGAAATATTTGGAATCATACATAAAACGTATCCCGTCAAAAGAGAACCCTGTATAAACCCAGTTCAGAGGAGCAACCAGTTTCAAGTCTCCGTATGCAAATACCTGTCTTCCTATCTGAATATTGATCGGAAGAATTTCGGTCTTTTTGATCATGATGAATGCTTCTCTCACGTCAGTGGAATTTCTCAGATTTGTAGGAGTCGAAGTTCCGTTGGGTGTAATGACTTTTCCTGCTCCGGTTGTATTTGCAAATCTGATATCCCCGCCTGACCCAGGATTCTGAGAACCTCCCCAGAGCCTCGAATCCTGAAGAGTCAGTTTGAAAGCAAAATAAGGAGAAGGATCTGCCAGAAACCAGACCTGAGTCGTCTGTCCGATAAAATCGGCATAGTCACTAGTCGTCTTGTTGAAATCAGCATTCTGTCTTCCCTCATATCTGGATCTGCTGTGAAAACCGATCTTCAGATTGTCATACCAGAAAAGATTTCCTTTTTTCACTGCCCCTGCCTGTTCAGGAGTCACAAGAAAAGACCGCATATACTCTGCAGGAATATCGCCTTTCATGGAAGACTTGTACTCCTTCGGTTCCTCCGAAGCAGGTTTAGCAGTCTCTTCCGGTTTTGCCGGTTCCTGCGCAGAAATATTAATAGAAAAAAACAGGAACATAAAAAATGCTCCTGTAATTGAAATAGACTTTTTATAATTATTTTTCATTTCAGAGAATTCTGTCCTTTTCTGGAATAGTCAATTGATTTTCCGAGAATTCTTGCACTTTCCTGAGGTGCATGGAACCCTGCTGAGTTTTCTGCTTCCACAAAGTCCAGAAGGAACTGTGCCTTCCTCTGAAAATCCTGTGCCTTGCTGATGTCAGTTCCTTTTTCCTTTACTTTCTTAATGTCGGAAATCAGATCCATCAGAGCGTCCATTGCAAGATTTCGAAGTTCATGGTTTCTTTCCTGAATCTGCTCCACTCTTCCTTTCAGTTCCTTATCGTCCACATGGTGACATGTTGTACAGGAACCCTGAATGTTCAGAAGAGGACTCTGAATATGATGATCAGTAATTTTATGAGCTCCGGATTTTTTGTAAGGCATATGACAGTCCACGCAGGATACTCCGTTTCTCGCATGTATTCCCTGATTCCACATTTCAAATTCAGGATGCTGTGCTTTGAGAGTCTTGGCCCCTGTTTCTGTATGTGTCCAGTCCTTGAAATCAATCTTATCATAATAATCCAGTATCTGATCCGCTTTCAGACCATTCGCCCACGGATAAGTCAGACGTTTTTCCTTTCCCTTGAAATAATACTCTACATGGCACTGACCGCACACAAATGCTCTCATCTCCTGCCTAGATGCATCTTTATTTACATCATAATTTTTTATACCTATATTTTCCTTATATGCCTTGATTCCTTCCATAAATGCAGGCTTAGTCACTCTGAGAGACATATCCGACGGGTTATGACAGTCAATACATGCAACCGGATGAGATACCTCTTTTCTGGCTTCAAAATAAGGCTTCTGATTGAGAGCCTCAAATCCCTTCACTATATCACCGCCCCCGAGTCTCTTGTATGCCAGATAAGTGGAAGCATGACAGTTCAGACAGGTTCCAGGCTGACCCACCTTCTGCCTTTCAGTATACTCCTGATCTACAAGCATATACGCATGACCTCTTTCCTCTCTGAAGTCTTTTGAAAAAGCATATCCCGCCCACATTGTCTTCAGTCTGGGGTCTTCTTCCAGCTTGGAATAGGCAACAACGGATCTTGGATCTGCCTTGGAGGGAGTTCTAGGAATACCCTCACTTCCGCCGTACCTGGTTCTTTCCATATCGGTAGTCTTTCTGTACCCTTCAAACTGAAGAGGAAAATTCACACCCCATTTTGCAGGATCATCAATATCATCAGTAATCTCAATGACCTTAAAGAAAGGATTCTTTGCCTCCTGCTTTTTCTGTATAATATTCACCAGAAAAAGCGACATGGCCAGACCGGCCAGAACTCCGAAAGAAATCACAACAATGAAAGAAGTCTTTCCTGTTTCACTGTCGAGTCCAAGAAGTTTTTTCCAAAAACTTGATACTCCCATTTTTCCCCCTTATGTCTTTTTAAAAAAAGACATATTATATATTAAATTATATTTTTCCGAACTGAACCGTTTCTCTAATCGGTAAGACTGCAAACCTGCATCGATCTTTCAAAGTCTGAAAGTGAAAATGCAGTTTCAATGCCTGCATCAGCACAAATCAGAAGCATTACATTTATAAAATTATAAATATATTCTATTTATGACCGACCGATGAGTGGCATTTTATGCAGTTCTCGCTCAAATTTTCGGCATTTGCATGAAAAACCGATTCATGGCATTTCAGACAGGCTTTCTCCGTTATTTCCCTGCTTCTGCCTGTAATCACAATAGGAACAGGATAATTTCCCGATGTAAATGCGTAGGAATGATTGAACCCATTCACTGCCTTTGTCAGGTATTTAGGAATCAGACCGTCTGGAGTATGACAGTCATTGCATTGCGCCGCGTTCCGATGACTGCCCTTCATCCAGCCGGAGAGCTGCTCCTGCATCACATGACAGTTCGCACAGGTCGCACTGTCATCGAGCATATATGAGTATCCCTTTGCATAAAAAAAGGTGAACCCTCCGATCCCGACCGAAAAACCGAACAGAAGCAGCAGCATATTTCTAAAAGCATTTACTTTCATCGTAACCGAACAAAACATATTGAGTTCATTCTGCAATTCAAAAATGCATCTAATGATTAAAAAAGTTGAAAAGATGCACATATTTTTTGATTAATTCTAATTATTTTTATTTTCATTTTTTATCATTCAGATTTTGACCTGAAAACTTGACCTACATCAAGTCAATTGTTCATCATTCAGGATAAACAATGAACTTATATTTTTTTACACAGTTTTACTCTCTCACCTTACGCACTTCGTGCTGCAGGTGAGTCAGGCATTTAATCTGTTGAAGTCTTTTTCCATTTTCAGAACAGGCAGATTGAACATCTCAATTACAGAGTCATACCATAATTATAAAAAAATATTTCTAACGTGCACGGTTTTCATATCTAAAAAATAGACAGACGGATAAATATCTGCACTGTGTCAGAGACTGATACTTCGGAAAAGAACATTTCTTCTTTCGGTTTCAGATAAAGAACGACCGTGCAGGATAAAGCTATGTACAACAGATATGATGAACAGCTTATTAAAGAAGTTAAAAAATTTTACGAAAGTGTATCAGGAAAAGAACTGGGGCAGAAAACAGGAAAGCCGGGCAGAAAAATAAAAATGAATTCTGATCTGGAAAAAGATCTTCATCCAGTGCTTCAAACCGCCGGAGCCTGGATGGAGGACTATGCCCGAAGGAAGAAATGGAACGGGGATGAACTCTCAGAAACATATCTCACGATCACTGAAAAATTTCTTCATATCCTTCTGAGGTTCAAAAGGAACGGATATTCCAACTTTTCTTCTTATCTGGGAAAATATGTTAAGAACTGCAGAATGAATATTCTGCGGAAAGAATTTGAAAAGAACAATCCTGCTCTTTTCGAACTCTGGGACGAAGAAAGAAATTTACAAAGAATTCTGATTCCTGAAGAAAATCAGAAAGGAAATGAAAACATCCGAAATGTCCTTCTGGCCTTAAAGCCTCTGAACAGAATCGTGATATCTATGAGATACAATCTTACACTTCCAAAATCGGAAACAGACAGTTTTCTCACTCTGATGAATGAATCGGACAGAAAAGAGATGATCAGCAGAAAGGAGAAGATACTGCAGTCAGAAAAAAGATATCTGGAAAGACTGACCAGACTGACAGGCAGAATTCTGCAAAAAAAAGACAGAGAAAGACAGATGCTTTCTGAAAGAAAGAAAAGACTTGTGAAAAAAATTATGAGACCTAGAGAACTGTTTTCCATTTCAGAACTGGGAAAGATTCTGGGTATGCCCGAAAGCCGAATTGCAAGAGTATGCAAAGTATCCATAAATCAGATCAGAGAAGAGTATGAAAAAAGCCTGAAACACTTTGAACAGTGAAGAATCTCAGGGGACTTCAGTCGGATTTGCATCCCTCTTAAGCCCCCTGTTCTCCCCTTTCCTACTCAGCACTTATGCTTTTTCTCCGAACATTGATCCACTCTGCGATTTTTTTTATTATATACAGAACTGGAATCCTGTTCACTTACAGTGGACAGAAAAGTTTGTGAACTTATGATTTAATTATTAAAAAAAATGAAAATATTCAGGGTTTTCCCTGAATGCTATAGTAATCCCCAGATTTTGGCCTCTTCTGTCAGTCGACCGCTGTCCATACCCAGCTTCTTATTGATTCTAGTTCTGTGCGTCTCTATTGTTTTCAGAGATATACTCAAATCGACCGAAATTGTTTTCTGTGATCGTCCTGACAGAAACAGTTTGAGAATTTCCATTTCACGGTGACTCAGGACTAAAAATGGATTTGAAGGATGACTCCATATCATCTCAAGTTCAGGTGTAGAGAAGGAAGAGTAGTAGGTTTCACCTATTAAAATTTTTTTTACTGCCTTCAGAATATTTTCTCTGCTTTCCGATTTAAAAATATATCCTTCAATTCCCTCCTGCTCGCAGATAAGACGAATCTTCTCTTCCTCATTGGAACTCAAGACGGCAGTTTTCTGCGCAGGATTCTTTCTTTTAATTCTGATCAGGACATCAAGTCCATTGATGCCGGGAAGCATATAATCTGCAATGATCAGATCATAGGGATTGAGAAGTATCTCCTCGAGAATTGCATCCCCTCTCTTTACAGATTTTACATTATAACCGCCCTTGATTTTCAGAAGACCTTTGATCCCTGAGAGCGTAATCTCATGATCGTCTGCAATCAGTACGGACTTAGGCTGTTTTATGCTCATACATCTTTCTCCAGTTCAAAATAAAATCTTGCACCCTCTGCCGTATTTTCGGCATAAAGCGTACTGTCAGTCTTTTTCAGAAATTCCTGGCAAAGAAAGAGACCTATCCCAAATCCGGTTTCATTTTCCATATCAGGCATAGGATTCTGAGGAAAATGATCCTCTATTTTCTTCAGAGCTTCCATCGAAAGTCCTGATCCTTTATCCTGTACCAAAATCCTGATTTTATTTTCAGGAACATTTACTGAAAAATATGTGTTAATCTGTCCATTCCTTCCTGAGAACTTGATGGAATTTGAAATTAGATTTCTAAGCACAAGTCGGATGATATTTCTGTCAGTTCTGCAGTAAACCGGTTCTTTGAAATTGTGATCAATCCGGATTCTTTTCTTTTTGAGATCCGACTTAAAGAATTCAAAGGTTTCATGAACAATCAGTCCTATTTCTGTCCTCTGCCTGACCGCAGGGTCTGAAGCCAGCTTTCTTGAAGACCAGACAAGCAGATTCTCAAGAACATACTTGTTTCTTTTCAGATTATAGGATATTTCCTTGATCACTCTCTTAAAATCCCTTCCGCTCAGTGAATCATACTGGAGAACATTGATCGAATCCTGCAGAAGATTAAGCGGGGATCTTAAATCATGAGCAAGGACAGTCAGAAGTCTCTCCTTTTCCAGGCTGGATCTTTTCAGATCAGTATTCGTTTTTTTCAGAACTTCGGATTTTACTGCAACTTCCTTTTCAAGTTCATCATTATAATCGGATTTCACCTGAATCAGCTCTTCCTGTGCAGCATTGTATTTCACTGCAATGGAAACCGAAGTGCAGAGAGTGAGTACAAGAAAACTTTCCCCAAGAAAATGAGGAACCGGAATGATTCCATTGAAACTGAAAACAAACAGGAAAGCGGCAAATGCACAAAGAACAAGCCCTACTGAAATGATCTTGTTTTCCAAAGTCATTCGTTTTCTTACAAGGAACACGGTCTGAAGAATGAGAAATGAAAGTGCAATATACATCACTGTCACAGTAAACAGAACGACATAGGTTCTGAAAAATTCGCGGACAGAATCCGAAAAAACTGTCATAAACAGAATCAGCAGATTTACTGAATGGACTGATATCATAAAGACGGAAACCCAGTTCATTGCAAGTCCGAAAAGTCTCAGCAGAAAAACGGGAAACAGCAGAAATCCTGCCTGATGAGAAATATGCAGAGCATAAAAATGAAAATAAAAATTAGGAATTATAACATAAGTAAGTTTATAATAACCGAGAGCTCCAATGCCTCCGAAAAATGCAATGATCCCGAAAATCAGAAGTTCCTGATTTTTCCTGATCACTGAGTAAATGAAAATATGATATATTGCAATTGTAATAAAAAATATTGCAAAACCTCCGTCTCTGATCATTTTCAGATAGAACTTTCTTTCCAGCTCCTGCGACTCACCGAACGACGGCATCTCCAGAATTCCGCCTCCTGAAGCAGAATCCACAATTCTGATCATAATAATATTCTCTTCTTTCACAAGATGCGGGGGGATATTGTACAAAGCCGGTGCAGGATTGGGCTTAATCAGATTCCCCTGACTGTCAAAACTGCCCCTGCCCCCGATCTTTTCTGAATTGAGATAAATTTCATGTGAATTGATCACATTCAGGAGACTCAATGCATAGCGGACATTCAAATAATTCTCTGCCTTGAAGTGAAAGCGGCAAATATGAGATTTTGCTGCCGGCATTCCGGTGAACCGCCAGTATGAGGGAAGGCTGACCTTGAACCATTCATACGCCTGCTCATCTTCTTCATTCAAATCAGCCTGAAAACCGGGTCTGCACTGCATTTCCGGGATCTGCTGAACTCGGTCTTCCGTAAAATAATAAAATACCTTACTTTCTACTGCACCAAGACCGGAGCAGAAAAACATAAGAAGAATCAGGAACAGCGGCTGAAAAAAGTCTGTCACTGTTTCTGTCTTCATTCTACTGCTTCTTCTTTCGTGCTTTGTTCCAGATTCTGTCTGCATCCTTTTCTCTTTCAAGCTGTATGGAAAGAAAAGATGCATAATAGGAACTTTCTGAAAGTAAAGGATCAAGCTGAGATGATTTCAGAAACAGTCCTAAAGCCTTTTCCTTTTTCTGAATCATCATTTCGGCGAGCGCCCATTCGTAATACCAGAATCCCAGAAGTTTTTCATTCGGAGTAATCTTTTCGAGTTCAGTAATTTCAGAGGAAAAAATAAATGCGGCCTGAGAATAGTTGTCCTTAATCTTCTGAAGAAGTTCTTCTCTTTTAAATATACTGTCTTCCTTTTTAGGAAGAACAAGGTCATCTCTGTAAAGATAACACTCTGCCAGCCTGATTCTGTTCAGTCTTCCCTGAGTGCGGAGATCCAGATTCTTTTCAAAGAGCGGAATTGCCAGAGTAAAGTTTCCCGATTTATAGAAACGCACCGCTTCTGCGAGACTTTCATCACGGGCAGAGACAGCGGAAACATAAATACTAAAAATAAAGACAGAAATTATTGCCTTCATCAGGAAAATGCCTTCTCTCCAGAAGAAACTGCAGACCGCTGTCCTGAAACTCGGACAGAATGGAGTAAATTTTTGCAGACGGGTCGGACAAGGATATATATATAAATTCATTTTTTGCAGATCGGGCAGCAAGATCAGTTCGGTCAGCCGCAGAGTGAAGTCTTTGAAAAAGCCTTACTGCCAGATCGCTCCTCATTTTTACGGAAAGATAGTTTGCTGCAGTGATTTTTACGATATGGAGATGATCGGCAGTCCCTGAATAAATATGTCTTTCCGCAAAATTCTGAAGGCATTCGAAAAGATTAAAATTATCCTGATCCTCAGAATTATCCTCTTTTGAGGATATACCGTTTAATGCAGGAGAGACTGTATTCAGGATATCGTATATGGAAGGTGAAAGTCTGTCGAAATTTTCCAGTACAGGATCTGCTTCTCTGCAGAATACAATCAGCTTTGAAACAGGATTGGCAAAAGGACAGATCAGTACTCCGGAAAATGTATTCCTGTCTGTAGTCGAAATCTTTTTTCTGAAATGAGGATTTTCGATCACAGACTGAGAGAATTCTACATACTTCACCTTTTCAGTATCCTCTTCCCAGAATCTGTCCCTTTTATGAAGGTAAAAATTCTCTGCAGTGACATCACTGATTCCTCTGCCGAAGATAGGTTTGTAAAAACCGCCGTCCGTGACATATGTGCTCCATAAGAATGCTCTGATTCCGATCCGTTCAAAACTCTCTGCACAGTACAGAGCGAGATTTTTACCTGCATCTGCACCCGAAAAAACATTGTGAAGAGCTGAAAAATATGCTTCCTCTTCTTTTTCAAATACTCTTACAGGAGTACTGTCAAGCACTGACTGTTCTTTTTTTTTCTGAGATACTTTCTGAACCAGATCTTCCAGTTCCTTGGAAAAAATCTTTTCCTTGACCTGTTTGATCTCAGGTCGAATTTCAGGTTCTTCCTGAATGATTTGGGTCTTCCTGACAGAGGACGGAGTGATATAAACATTTCTGAACTGCCTGCTCAAGAGGGGCAGTGAAATGATTTTCTCTTCTTTTTCCGATTCTCCCATATTGCAGGTTAATCTAGGCTTGACCGGTATGTTTGTCAAGCGTACTTAGGGAAATATGAACCGAATTTTACTCTTTTCTCTTCTGCTCCTCGCCTTTTCGGAGTGCCAGAGAAAAACAATCAAAAAAGACGATCTGGCTCTTCTGAATGAAGAATACTCTGGAAAAACTTACTATTTGAAACAGAATTTTTACATTACTCACAAAGACATTCTGCCGAAAGGTACTTCTGTAAAGATATGGATAGAAACATCAGCATCACTGATTAAGATAAAGTGTTACCCGAGCAATCAGGAACGGGAAAGTGCCATTGGAAAAATGGTGGCTTTCATTATTCAGGAAGAATTACGAGATAAACCTTTGACAAGCGAGAGTCTTGACCTACTTATCCGGGAAAAACTGGAAGAATACAGTACAACTCCAAATAATTCAGAAAATATTCGTAAAAAATAATTGACGTATCGTCTAAGAAAAAGGGATGGTGTTTCCGTGATTGCTCATTGGTGGATTTTCATTTTATTTTTACTTACGGTACTGTTTTCTTCGGCATTATTTGCCAATCCATTTGATTCATTTGAAGATGAATTAAAGGATTACATTGATTCGGAGAACAATCAGAATATCGATTTAGACCCCCAGCTGAAAGAACTCTTTCAGCCGGAGGACAAGTCAGAAACTGCTGCATCCAATCCTGGGACTTATTCCAGCGTTTCTTCGAATTATAAGCTTCCGTCTCATATTTCAGTGACTAGACTGATTTCTACAACAGTCATCAAAGCTGAAAGACCAGTCAGCGGCGGCTATAGAGTCAAGGCAAAAGACACTTTAAGTGCCATAGCTAGAAAGTACAGAATGCAAGTCAGTCATCTGAAGAAAATGAACGGTCTTCGCGGTGACATTATCCGAATTGGACAGACGCTCAGAATCAACGGTTCTCAGCCTGCAACAACTCAGATGGCCGGCACGATCTACAAAATGAAAGTGTTTACAATGCCTGTAATCAGCGGAAGAGTAACTTCCCGTTTCGGTTACAGAAGAGATCCTTTCAATCCTAATATCAAAAACTACCATTCTGGTCTGGATCTTTCCGCACCGGTTGGAACGCCAGTCATAGCTTCTGCTGACGGAATCGTGGAATTCAAGGGCAGAAACGGCGGTTATGGCAATACAGTCATTATTCGCCACAAAGGCGGATACAAAACAATATACGCACACTGCTCTACTACTACTGTAGAAGTCGGTGATCAAGTGAAAATGGGAACAGTGATCGCTTCAGTCGGAAGAACTGGAACAGCAACTGGTGCTCACCTGCATTTTGAAGTAATGCTCAGAGGAAGATTTGTAAATCCGGAGGCAGCACTTAAAAAAGTAGAGATTGTAACAACAAAACCAGGTCTAAACAACAAATCCTGATCTGTTGCTATACCCAATGAGATAAAAAGCAACCATTTCTGGTTGCTTTTTTTGTTTTAGGAGGACAAAACATTGAACGCATGGATTCTTAGACTGCAAAAAAACAGTTTTTATCTTTTGATACCTATTGTCATCCTATTGAGTTACTCAATCGCATATGTATTCCGCTCAATTATCATTCTGTATCTCCCGAATCAGCAGTCACAGCAGAAAATCACTAAAGAACACAGAGCAGCAAATAATCAGTCCATCCCGAAATCAGTTACATCGTATGAAGAGACAGTAGTTGGAAATATGATTCGAGGTGCTCTTCCACCGGCTCCCGGCAAAGACGGTGCACCGGGCGAAAAGGTAGAAGTAGACACTCCTGAAATTGAAGAACTTCTTCTCACTGGAACTCTCAGCGGAAGCCGGTCTTTTGCAAGAGCAACATTCCTTTTTAAAGGAAGGGATGAAGCGGATGAGTTTGCACTCGAAGAAAAAGTGGCAGAGTATCTGGTCAAAGAAATTGGACAGCATTCCGTTCTTCTGGTGAAGAATGAATACAAACTGAGAGTGTAAATTGGAGAGAATCTGAAACAGGAAAAACTTCGCTATACAGAAGTCAAAGAATCAGCGGCTCCGATCCAACGAGGCAACTGCACAGTGGAAAACAAAAGAGTTTCCAGAACAGATTTTGAACGTAATCTGAAAAATCCGACGGATATTATGAAAGGTCTCCGTACAGAGTACAAGCAGGCAAACGGAAAAATCGAAGGCATCAAGATCCACGAAGTGCCTCAGAGCAATGTACTCTTCCAGCTGGGAGCTAGAACTGGCGACTTTGTGCAAAGAATCAACGGTATGCCTCTTCAGGATATGGAAAAGATGATGGAGATGTGGACAAACATTAAAAACTCGACCAAGGTCACAATTGATCTGGACAGAAGAGGAAAATGTTACGTCTTTGAAATCAATATTACAAACTGAGTGGAGCTTTTTTGCTCAGTCCTGAAATGAAATTCATAAAGTAGAGTTCTTTTAAAAAAAAGAGTATTCACTTTAGCAAGATGTCTAATACATTGTATAGAATCTCTATTTCAAACAATATACTGAATCTGAACTTTACCGGTAAAGTCTCCGGTATAATCGGAGAAAATATTGTCAGGAGACAAATACATACAGAAACAGGAAACAGGCTTGCCTGAATCCAATTCTTAGTAAAATTGGTGCAAAATGATCAGAAAAAAACTCGCATACGGACTGCTGATTTTCAGTTCCATTTTCCTATTCAGAAGTGATCTTCATCTTCAGGAAGCCAATCC
>JBPOJG010000206.1:0-8629 GCA_052033835.1 Spirochaetota bacterium | reverse complement strand
AGACTCTATCCTCTGCATCTTTCCTCTGATTCGGACTATATCACTCTGACTGCTTTGGATTCCGGGGACGGTCTGAATAAGCAGTTTATCCTGGCCAATCTGAATCTGAATCCGGATCAGTCCATTCTGGCCGAATATATAAGAAATGATAAGAAAAGGATGAAATTTAATTATTCAGAATACAGAAAATCCCCGGAAGGACTTTTTCAGAAGGAAGAGATTCTCTATACAATAAGAATCAGTTCTTTTTCTCTGGAACATCTGATTCTGAATAATGATTTTACCATTAGAATCATTGAGGATAAAGGAGCAGAAAAAATTATAGAAATCAGAACTGCAGATGAGACAGCACTGCAGAAGGCTCTTTTTTCTTATGATGATTACTTTCAGATTCTGGCTCCGAAGATGGCCGCTGACAGGTTTAAGAATAAGCTGAGACGAATTTTGGAAAACGGCTGAACCCCGGGAAGGATTCGATTGCTGATCCAATGAGACATAATCAGCCAAAGGACCTCTTTCAGAGAGTGGAGTTCCCACGTAGATCCAATGAGACATAATCAGCGAAAGACCCTCTTTCAGAGAGTGGAGTTCCCACACAGATCAAATGAGACATAATCCGCCGAAGTCTCTCTTTCAGAGAGTGGAGTTCCTACGCGGATCAAATGAGACATAATTTGCCAAAGACTCTCTTTCCGAGAGTGGAGTTCCCACAGACCGAAAAACGGAGGAGGGCGTTTTAGAGGCGGATTTCCTTCGGATGACGCAAATCATGGGAACGGAACCAAAACCCCGCCTAGGAGCGGGATTTTACGTTTTAGGAGGGGTTGGAGGAGTTCCTGCGGAGCAGCGTGAGACGTTTTATCAAAGAAAAAGGAGAAATAGGGAATATTCTTGAAAATTATGTCGAATCGAAAAACAAGTGAGTTATGGCATTCAATGAGAATACTCGGGTAAAAATACCGGCAATACTGCATCTGTGTCGGTTGGGGTTTAAGTATGTATCTCTTTCTAAGGCGAAATGGGATATCAATACAAACATCTTCCCGGAAATATTCACAGAGAGCATTCTTCGGCTCAATCCGGGGATGGATAAGTCAGAGGTGAAAAGGGTTCTGGAGACCGTTTCTCTTACTCTGGAAAATGAAGACCTGGGCTATGCATTTTATCAGCAATTGACAACGAATGTCAACGGACACAAGATTCTGGATTTAGATGATTTTGAAAGGAACTCCCTTCATACAGTTACGGAGCTTACCTACAAAAAGGATGATGAAGAGTTCAGGCCGGACATTACCCTGCTGATAAATGGAATGCCTCTGGCATTTGTAGAAGTAAAAAAGCCGAATAACCATGAAGGAATTTTAGCGGAAAGAGACAGGATCAATTCCAGATTTAAGAATAAAAAGTTCAGAAGATTTATCAATTTGTTTCAGATATTGGTTTTTTCCAATAATATGGAGTATGACATTGAATCTATCGAACCGATTCAAGGAGCTTTTTATTCCACCACTTCATACAGTTCTGCAATCTTCAACTGTTTTCGGGAAGAGGGGGAGTTTAACCCAAAAATTCTTTTCGAAGAAAATGAAAATACTGAAGATCTGGTATTAAAAGATAATAACCTTGTCGCCATTAAACACTCCCCTGAATTTTTAACTAACAAAAATCCGGAGACTCCTACAAACAGGATTTTATCATCTCTTTTCTCAAAGCAGAGATTGCCGAAGCTGCTGAAATATGCTATTGCTTATGTTCGGACTGAAAAAGGGATAGAAAAGCATATTATGCGCTATCCGCAGCTGTTTGCGACATTTGCTATAGAGAATAGGCTGGAAAAGGGTATTCGAAAAGGAATTATCTGGCATACACAGGGAAGCGGTAAAACTGCACTGTCCTATTATAACGTTCATTATCTTACGGATTATTTTCAAAAGAAAGGAATCGTCCCAAAGTTTTATTTCATTGTGGACAGGCTTGACTTGCTGCAGCAGGCAGAAAGAGAATTCAGAAGCAGAGGGCTGGTAGTTCATACTGTGAATTCTAAAAATGAACTGCTGGGTGATTTCAGGCTGCAAAAAACTATTCACAATTTTTCCGGAAAAAGAGAGATTACTGTAGTCAATATTCAAAAATTTCAGGATGATTCTGATTTTCTGCAACCAAAAGAATATAATATCAGCATTCAAAGAATTTATTTTCTGGACGAAGTACACAGAAGCTACAACCCGAAAGGAAGCTTTCTGGCGAACCTCTACGCATCCGACAGAAGTGCTATTCTTATAGGCCTGACCGGAACTCCGTTAATAGGCAAGGACCGAAAATCCAAAGATACATTTGGAGATTATATTCATAAATACTATTATAATTCTTCCATTGCAGACGGATATACTTTAAAACTTATCCGGGAAGGGATTGAGACAAAGTATAAAATACTTTTAGAAGAAGCTCTGAAGGGAGTGGAAATCCTCAAGGGGGATGCAGAAAAAAGAATAGTCTATGCTCATGAAAGATTTGTGGAACCGATGCTTGACTATATAGTTTTAGATTTTTTGAAAAGCAGATTGGCTTTCAAAGATGAAACTGTCGGAGCAATGGTTGTCTGTGACAGTTCGGATCAGGCTAAGAAATTATTTCAAATATTTGTGAATCGGTACAATCCTTCACAAAAAACAGCAGAGTCAATAGAACCCTATGCGAGTACCGTCAAAGTACCGGTTGAATACTACAGCTATCAAAACTCATTTGTAAAGACTCTGACGGCTTCACTTGTTCTGCATGATATCGGTTCTAAAGAAGAAAGGAAAACGGAAATTGAAGATTTCAAAATCGGAAAGACAGATATACTGTTTGTTTACAATATGCTGCTGACTGGATTTGATGCGCACAGACTCAAGAAATTGTACATCGGAAGAATCATTAAGGACCATAATCTTCTGCAGACTTTAACAAGGGTAAACAGACCGTATAAGAATTTTAGATACGGATATGTGGTCGATTTTGCAGATATACGAAAAGAATTCAAGTTGACAAATCAGGCATATTTCGAAGAGCTTCAGGATATTATCGGGAAGGATGAAATGCAGACCTATTCCGATATGTTTAAATCCGCAGAAGAAATAGAAACAGAAATCAAAGATATAAAAGAAAAACTTTTTCATTATGATCTTTCAAATTCAGAAAATTTTTCCTTACAGATAAATCAAATTAAGGATAGAAAAACAATTCTGGAATTAAAGAAAGCCCTGGAAAACGCAAAAAGTCTATACAATCTGATTCGATTGTCGGGCAATAATGAAATGCTGGAGAAATTGGATTTTCAAAGGCTGGGTGAAATGTATAAGGAAGTTTCCCATCATCTGGATATTTTGAATCTGAAAGAATCCATTCAGAATGACGTAAATACTGCAAATCTGCTGAATGCTGCATTGGAAAATGTAATCTTTCATTTTAGAAAAATTTCCGAAGATGAACTGATCATTGCGGATGCATTGAAAGACAGTTTAAGGAAAACCCGTGAGGCTCTTGGCTCTAATTTTGATCAGGATGACCCTGCATTTATTTCTCTATATGACGAGTTGAAAAGGCTTTTTGAAAAGAAGAATCTGGATGAACTGAATCAGGATGAAATGAAACAGAACATTGATTATCTGAATAAAATTTTTGATAAGGTGACGGAGCTCAACAGAAAGAATAATTTATTGAAAGCCAAATATGAGAGTGATGCAAAATATGCCAGAGTTCACAAACGGATTTTAGAAAAAGGCAGTACAACCAAAAAAGAGACAGCTCTTCATGGTGCATTGACGGATATAAAAAAGCAGACAGATGAGAAGGTTTTGAATAATCAGAGAATGCTTTCTAATGAAAGTTATTTCGCAGGGCTGTCTATGCAGACAGTGATTCAGAACTTTGAAAACGCGGATATTGAATTGGAACCGGATTCTGCCAGATATATCAATTCATTAATAGTCAAGGAATATATGAAAGAATTTCAGGGGGGTTATGATTGACAGTACAGGATTTTACAGCACAGACAAAAGCACTGATAGACAATTTAAAGGGAATCTGCGCTTCCAATGGATTAGGAAATGACGGGAATGAGTTTAAGATAATTACACAGGTTTTCCTGTATAAGTTTATGAATGACAAGTTCGGAGCCGAGGTAAAGGCGGCAGACAAAAAACTTATGAAAGCAGGTTCTGAATGGGAAGCAGAAATTGAAAAGTTTTCCGAGAAAGATTATGAAATGCTTTTAATGAAAATGAACCCGGATGTTGCCAAGCTGAAACGAATACATTTTATTTCTTATCTTCACAACAGGCAGGATAAACAGGATTTTGCAAAACTGTTTGATGATACACTGCGGGACATCGCCATTTTTAATAATGAAATATTTTCAGTGAAGACCGAAGAGGGGGCCAAAGTAACTTTATTTGATGAACTTTCAAATTTCATAACAGGAAGTTCCCAGAAGAAAGATAATTTCTGCAAGGCACTCATTGCTCAGCTTGTCGATTTTAATTTTGAAAAAATATTTGATCAGAAATTCGATTTCTTCTCTACCATTTTTGAATATCTGATCAAGGATTATAACAAAGACGGAGGAGGCAAATATGCGGAATACTACACTCCTCACGCAGTAGCAAAAATAATGGCATCAATCCTTGTGGATAAAAAAACAAATAACGTGACGTGTTATGACCCGGCAGGCGGATCTGGAACGCTGCTGATGAATCTGGCACACTCTATAGGAGAAGATAACTGCACTATTTATTCGCAGGATATTTCTCAAAAATCGTCCGCTATGCTTCGTTTGAATCTTGTCTTGAACAATCTTGTGCATTCTATACAGAACATCATACAGGGAAATACTTTACTGCTGCCCTATCATAAGGACAAATCCGGAAAATTGATGGTCTTTGATTATGTTGTATCCAATCCTCCGTTTAAACTGGATTTCAGTGATTATTCCAAAGACTTGGATACTAAGCACAATCAGGAACGGTTTTTTGCAGGCATTCCCAATGTGCCGAGTAAAGAGAAAGATAAAATGGCGATCTATCTGCTTTTTATCCAGCATATCATTTATTCCCTCAATGAGAAGGGAAGGGCCGCTGTTGTCGTGCCTACCGGATTTCTGACTGCACAGAGCGGAATAGAAAAAAAGATACGGGAGAAGCTGGTAGAAGAAAAGATGCTTCGGGGTGTAGTCTCAATGCCCAGCAATATATTTGCAACAACAGGAACGAACGTCTCAATACTTTTTATAGATAAAGCTAACAAGAAAGGTGAGATTGTTTTAATGGATGCTTCTAAACTGGGAACAACGGTAAAAGAAGGGAAGAACCAAAAGACAGTCCTTTCCGAAGAGGAAGAGGACAGAATCATTAAGACATTCAACAGTCACAAAGCAGTGGAGGATTTTTCTGTTGTTGTTTCT
The DNA here is from genome assembly GCA_052033835.1 of Spirochaetota bacterium. Taxonomy (GTDB): domain Bacteria; phylum Spirochaetota; class Leptospiria; order Leptospirales; family Leptospiraceae; genus DAORDI01. Next base: position 3,189 of record JBPOJG010000206.1, on the reverse strand, counting down.
TATGATCAGATTAAAGAGAAAAACTGTTCTTTCAGTGCAGGTCAATACTTTGAAGTGAAGATTGAATATGTGGATATAACTCCTAAAGAGTTCAAGTCTAAATTAGAGAACTATCAAAAGAATCTGGATTCAATGTTTGCAGAATCTAAGAAATTGGAAAAAGAGATCCAAAAACAGTTGGCGGGGTTGAAGGTTGAGCCGTAAGGAGGACAGACGGTATGTAAAGACAGACGGCCGTCTGTCCTTACAGGACTCTTCGAATGATAAATTATTAGGTGATATAAAACATATCATCGAAGAAACCCGGTCCGGGGTTGCTCAGACAGTCAATTCTGCTCTTACTGCAATGTATTGGAATATTGGTAGATTGATCAATGAGGATGTTCTTCAGAATAAGCGGGCTGAGTATGGAAAATTTGTCTTACATAACTTAGCCGAGAAACTAATGATCGAATATGGTAATAATTTTTCTCAAAAAAACTTACAAAGAATGATCCAGTTTCATGAAATTTTTCCTGATTCTAAAATTGTCGCTGCATTGTGGCGACAATTGAGTTGGTCGCATTTCAAACTGCTGTTTCCAATAAAATCAGAATTAGCCAGAGACTTCTATGCTCAAATGTGCCGCTTGGAGAAATGGAGTGTTCGTACTCTGCAAAATAAAATCAATAGTATGCTTTTCGAGCGGACTGCTATCAGTAAAAAACCAGAAGAACTAGCCAAACTGGAAATTGGGCAGCTTACTGAAAATGACAAATACACTCCCGATCTGGTTTTTAGAGATCATTATATTTTAGATTTTTTAAATCTGAAAGATACATATCTGGAACATGATTTAGAGTCTTCCATTCTTCGGGAATTGGAATCTTTCCTGTTAGAATTGGGAGCAGGGTTTACATTTGTAGAACGTCAGAAACGAATGGTAATTGATGAAAATGATTTTTATTTGGATCTCCTTTTTTACCATCGGAAATTGAAACGATTGATTGCCATAGAACTGAAGATTGGAAAATTTAAAGCGGCATACAAGGGACAAATGGAATTGTATCTCCGATGGTTAGAAAAATATGAAATGGAACCGGAGGAAGATTTACCAATAGGACTGATCCTATGTGCAGAAGGCAATCAGGAGCAAATCGAACTTTTACAATTGGATCAGGCAAATATTAAAGTTGCCGAATATATCACAAAACAATTACCCAAAGAACTACTAGCCCGTAAACTCCACCAATTCATGGAAAGAGCCAAACGAATGATTGAAAACCGAGAGATTGAAAATGAAAAAGAGGAATCAGATGTTTGGTAAGGACAGACGGCCGTCTGTCCTTACAGGAAAATGGGGGTTGAAGGTTGAGTAAAATTAATTCTTCGAAAGAAGTTATTTCGCAATTTACAGAAATTAAAGGTATCATAGATAAAGCGCGATTAGCTGCTTTGAAGACGGTAAATACCGAACTGATTAAACTTTATTGGAATATCGGAGCTTATATTAGCGGGCATCTTGTTTCAGCAAATTGGGGCGATAAGGCAATAGATCAGCTTGCGGAGTATCTCTCGTCCTATGGTTCGGATTATAAGGGTTTCAACCGACGTAATTTGTATCGGATGAAACATTTTTACGAGACATACTTGGGTAATGAAATTGTGTCACCACTGGTGACACAATTGGGCTGGGTTAAAATATGAGTGAGAAAGTTCCAGAAAAATTCTTATCAGATATAAAAAGGATTATCGGAACAGCCCGCAGGCAGGCTGTGAAAAGTGTCGAATTTCACCGTGTGGAGATGTACTGGAAGCTTGGCGAAAGAATTCTGGTCGAAGAACAACATGGAAAAGGCAGGGCGGATTACGGAACATACCTGATAAAAAACCTGGCCGCCAATATTGAGCCTGAGTATGGAAGCGGGTTTTCCGTCAGGCAGTTGGAACGATGCCGGCAATTCTATCGTATATTTCCAATTGCGTCTGCGCTGCGGACGCAATTGAACTGGACGCAGTACAAACTGCTTATTGCAATAGATGATGATGATAAAAGAGAATATTATGAACTTGAAGCGGTTCATAACGGATGGACAGGAAGGGAACTTGAACGACAGATCAATTCAGGGTTATATGAACGGCTGCTTTTAAGCAACGATAAAGAAGCCGTATTGGAGGTTGCACGTAAAAATCGTCAACCTGAGTTGCCTCATGAAATAATTAAAGACCCAATGATTCTGGAGTTTTTAGGCCTTGAGAAAAGATCGCATTTTTACGAAGAAGACCTCGAAACCGCTCTGATTGAACATCTGCAAAAGTTTCTTCTTGAGCTTGGTAACGGTTTTTCGTTTGTTGCCCGCCAGAAAAGACTTACGATAGAAGATGATGAGTATTTTGCCGACTTGGTATTCTACAACAGATTATTACGGTGTTTTGTGATTATCGAAATAAAGACCCATAAAATTACTCATCAGGATTTAGGCCAGTTGCAGATGTATGTGAATTATTACGACCGATGTGAAAAACTGTCCGAGGAAAACCCGACAGTAGGCATACTCCTGTGTGCTAGTAAAAATAATGAAATGGTAAAAATGGCATTGCCAGAAAATAATCAGACAATTTTAACCAGTCAGTATCAGTTGTACCTGCCTTCGGAAAAACAACTGCTTGAGGAACTGAAACGCATACCCTCCCACGATGACGGTGAAAATCCAATTTATAAAAAAATATATGATGAATGAAAGAATAAATTATAAATTTAATAAAATGAATTCGGGAATACCCTACAGCAGAAAGAAATTGGAATGGAGATAAGGAATGGGTGACTTTATAACTACTATTGGGTGTATTGCAGAAATTTTTGATGGTCCCCACGGCGTATCCTGTTTTTGCAGAATACAGGCGTTCGGAAAAAGAGATGAAGAAACAATCAGGAGAGGTTAAAAGATGAGTGAATATCTAGCTCAAAAAAAATTGGGCGATGTTGTCAATTTTCAAAGAGGTTTTGATCTTCTTGCCATAGATCGTTCAGATGGAGATGTTCCTGTAATTTCTTCATCCGGTATTACTGGATTTCACAATGATTACAAGGCGACAGGTGAAGGTGTAATAATTGGTAGGAAAGGAACATTAGGCTCAGTTCATTATTATAATGGGAAATACTGGCCTCATGATACAACATTATGGATTACCGATTTTAAAGGTAATTAT
>JBPOJG010000547.1:0-2890 GCA_052033835.1 Spirochaetota bacterium | reverse complement strand
GATTTCTTTTTTATTTGCCCCGTCCGCAAATATCCTGATTTTTAGCTGAGAGTGTCTGTTCATTTACTGTCCTGTGAATATAATTTTAAAATCGAAGAAAATGGTTGGATAATTGAGGAATTTATTTCGGGGTTTCGGATAAGAAGCGAGGCCCCGGTGAAGCATTCATCATCCCTTTATGCACTGTATGCAATTTCTTTAGAAGACAGAACTTTTTTGCAGATGATTCCTCCCATTAGAAGATAATCCTCTTTTTCATCGTAGAAGACTGCTGACTGTCCTGGAGCTATGCTTGCAGCCGGGTGCAGAAGTCTGACTTTGTACTTCCCGTCAACCAGACTGACGTCACATGGAACCGGAGTATGTCTGTATCTGATCTGAACTCTGCAACTGACTGAAGCATTGTTTTCAAGGGGGGCAATACCTTGAAAGTTGATGTCTTCCACCTCGAATTCTACGGATTCAGTTTCCCCTTCTTCTCCTAAGTAGACAGTGCCGTCATCTTCTATGGAAATTACATACAGAGGTTTTTTCCAGGAAACTCCGAGTCCTTTTCTCTGGCCTATTGTAAATCCTTCCTTGCCGGAATGTTTTCCTATGATCTGTCCTCCGGAGAGTTTGAAGAATCCGGGAGTAAACTCTACATTTTTCTTTTTCAGAAAACTTCTGTAGTCATTTTCCGGAATGAAACAGATTTCCTGCGATTCCGCCTTTTCTGCGACTTTCAGTCCAAAACGTCTGGCGTGTTCTCTGACCTCAGTCTTTTCCATTTCACCCAGAGGAAAAACTGTGTTCATCAGATTGTCCTGAGAAAGACCGTACAGATAATATGCCTGGTTTTTCTTTTTGTCTCTTCCGTTCGCAATTGCATATCTTCCGTTTTTATGGATGATTCTGGCATAGTGGCCTGTGGCTATTTTAGAAACTCCTAATGCTTTTGCCTTTTCAAACAGTGCCCCGAACTTCACAAAAGTATTGCATTCTACGCATGGGTTCGGTGTCTTGCCTTCTTTATAATCATTGATGAATCTGTCGATTACCTTTTCCTGAAACAGTTTTTCCATCTTGATTACGTAAAATGGAATCTTGAAGGAAAGTCCTGTGTCGCGTGCATCCTGAATGTCTTCAGGAGAACAGCAGGATTTTTTGGTTGTGTCACAGGCAGGGGGTTCATATTCCCAGGTTCTCAAGTTTACCCCAATTACATCGTATCCCTGTTCCAGAAGAAGACCTGCTGTCACAGCACTGTCCACTCCGCCGCTCATTGCAACAATGATTTTTTCTTTCATAATAATTACCGGATATATACCTCGTGCAGAAGATAGTCCACTGCAATCACATGTTCCCGCATCCAGTCAAAACCGATCAGGCCGGCAACAGGAATTCCGTCTTCTCCTAAAAATCCCCTGAGAGAAGATCCAGACAGTACAGGGTACTCCTTTTTACAAAATTTTTCTACGCACAGATTTTCCAACCGGAAAATTTTTCCTTCCTGAGCAACACCTCTGATGTCTGTATAAGGTTTTTTATCAATAAGTTTCAGTTTGAGATTTTCTGCCGTTTCTGAACCGAGATAAGTATGATTTGCTCCTGTGTCTATCAGCATATCGAGTCTTTCCATACTCTTTCCTGCAAGAGCGGATACCATCAGATGTCTTGGCGCATTTGTATTCAGCGGAATCTTTTTCATTTCCTTAATCCAGTTCTTTTTCAAAATGTGCCTTTTTTCCAGAAATGCTCCGTAAAAATGGTCAAGTACCAATATATAATGAGAAAGTACATCATTTCCGAGTATCCCGTCAAAAGGGAGATTTTCCTCAAATTTGATCAGATTGACTGTTCCTTTGAATATTTCCTGATTCTCGGGCGAACTGAGTCTGACTTCGTAAGGATGCAGTTCCAGTTCTGTTTTTCCGTGAGTCGTAAATGAACTGTAGACCTGTTTTTCCACTCCTGGAATAAAATCTTTTCTGAGAAGTGTCGTGTTAGAGCCTGTATCAAGGAGGAATCTGAGACGCACCGGAGGGGCAATTCCTTTTTCTCCCGGTTCCACTGTCAGCTGAACGACTGGAGTCCAGTTAATATAATTAAGCCATATGCCGTTCAAATTCTGAGCTCTTACGAAAAAACTGTTTCTGCATCCTTCAGTTAAAAGCAGAATAAAAATACAAAGTATCCTGAAATAATGAAATTTGTGATTTCTTGAGCATGACTGTGTCTGTTCCGGATGAAAATCTGATGAATGGATGCGGCAACCTTCGGGAACAGGTGAATGTTCTGAAGGTTCAATCTTTCCTTCTGCTGATTTTGAATTCAAAAGAACCATAACTCAACAGTACAGCTTTTAATCTCAAATTCAATTAGAATTCTGCGGGAGACATCTGAAAAGGCAAAATTTATTCACTCGTGTGCAGGTGAGTTATTCAGTCCTTTCCAAATCAATAAAAAACATTGCAAACTGATAATATGCGGCTCCGGAAAGGATATGCCATACAGCATGTCCCTGAAAAAGGTGGTTGTCCGGGTCGCAGATCCAGATTTTTCTGAAGTCCAGTGCCCAGAAAGCAAACGCTGCAAGGATGAGGATCAGTCCGATCTTGTATTTCGAATAATCAGCTTTTTTATCACTGTTTCTGTAAATGATGACTTCAGCTCCGATTGTCAGTGCTGCAGTGACTGCAAAAATGGGAATCCCGTAAGGTTTAAATATATACAGAAGTCCCATACAGAAACCGAGAAGGAGGATAAATATATTCAGAATGTCCTTTTTCCTGACAAGCCCAAGTCTGTAAAAATTCAGACTCAGCAGTGTGACAGAAAACATATACATCGAAGAAAGATCAAAGAACTGCATCAGAAATGTAAATGAGGCATGATAAAGAAAGGATGC
>JBPOJG010000466.1:0-13955 GCA_052033835.1 Spirochaetota bacterium | reverse complement strand
CTCCGTGAACTGCTGCTTGACGGAGAAGGATCACAGGCATTCAGGCAAAATCCTGTATACAGCGTGCAGGCAAAGGTTTCTTGCAGAAGAAGGTTTTGATCAGAAAGGGCAAGAAGACAGATTTTTGCATTGCTGTGGCATTTGTTTTCACAGGCTCTGATTTTTGCTTCCTCTTTGCAGTTTGCCAGAAAGGTAAAAATGCAGAAGAAAATGATTCGAACGGCATTGTTCATATTTAGGTCCTAATGTTCCGGAATTTTGTTTCGGAGAATGTCTTTACATAATTCTAGTCTGTAAACTTAATGCAGTCTATAGGTAGGTTGGCTAACTGGGGGGATTCTTTATCCGTCTAGTGGCATATACCCAAGACAGCGAATGAAAATGTGGTTTCAGCAGAAGAAACGGTTTTATTTCTCGGCAATGTATATCGTATTGACGATATCTCTGATTGCAGAGGAGATATTTACTTTTCGTCTGAATGAAAATTTAGCCAGACCCTCAGATTTATTTTTTTCTGTACTGGAGGTTCTTTTGGGAATCTTTTCCATTGCGGGAGTGATCCTGATTTTCAGGGAAATCCGAGAGAACAATCAGAATATCAATTCAGCCAAAGAAGCAATTGATTCACTGAAGATTCAGAACAAACGTCTGGCTGATATGAATAAAAGTTTTTGGAATTCCGTTTTGTCTCAGTTTAGGGACTGGGGATTAAGTGAGGCGGAGAAAGAAATTGCTGCCTTGCTACTTCGGGGACTTTCCAATCAGCAGATTGCCGCAATTCGCGGAAAAAGTCTGAAGACAATTGAAAATCAGACATTCTCCATTTATCAAAAATCCGGCACAACCGGTAAACTGGAATTTATTGCCTACTTTCTGAATCCGCTTCTGCCGGAAGAGGACTGAACTTTTTTCTGACCTTACTGACTGAAAGCTCGGTGAGCGGAGTCGAACCGAGAGCATCTGTGAGAGACATCCCCACACTGTCATTCCGAGGGAGCTGTATGGTAAAGCCTTGGCATATAGAAAACTGCGACCGAGGAATCTTAAAGCGTCTGCGTCGGATGACTATGGATCATCAAATTTCCATAATTTCTCGGTGTCTTTCAAAGGAGAAAGCGTGAAGATTTCTCACTGTGCGCTACTTCGTTCGAAATGACCGATTGGCCTGTCGGGAAGGGCAAATTGAGGCTGTTTAAAAGCAGAGAAAAAGAATCTTCTCGAGAAGAGTTTGACTGCAAAAAGAATCATTAAAAATTATTTCAAAATGCAAAGAATTCTTATGAAAAAAATACTCCTTTTCCCGTTTATATTACTCTTCTGCTCTTCTCCGCAAGGCAGAACAGCCAAAGTCATTGAACCAGAAGGATTAATTCTTCGGGACAGGCCGACTATGCAGGGCCGGCAGCTTGCTCTGATGAAAGAAAAGGAAGAAGTTCTTGTACAGAGAGATGACGGACCGGAAGATACTCTCCATGGAAGAAAGTCCAGATGGTTTGAAGTGAAATACAAGGGTATTAAAGGTTATGCATTCGGTGCGTTTCTGGAGTATACTGGGAAGCAGAATTCAGTAACAAACAAATTGGATTTTCCAAAAGAGTTTCCCAAAACGATCACAAATTCCGTCGGTATGGAATTCGTGCTGATTCCCGCAGGAGAGTTTCTGATGGGCTGCAGCGATGGGGACAAGGAATGTTACGATTGGGAAAAACCACAGCACAAGGTGAAAATCACAAAACCGTTTTATATAGGCAAGGTTGAAGTGACTCAGGAACAGTGGGAGAAGGTGACAGGAAACAATCCTTCTTATTATAAGGACTGCGGAAAAGACTGTCCAGTGGAAAAAGTGAGCTGGAATGATGCACAGGAATACATAGAAAAACTTTGTAAAAAAGAGAAAACTTTTCTGCAGATCATCACATTTCAGAAATGTAGGTACAGACTTCCCACAGAAGCAGAGTGGGAGTATTCAGCCCGTGCAGGAACTGCTGCTAAGTATTATGCAGAGAATCCAGATTCAATTGGCTGGTTCGACGAGAACAGCGGTGTGAAAACTCATCCAGTGGGTCAGAAGAAACCGAATGCTTTTGGTTTGTACGATATGCTTGGAAACGTTTGGGAGTGGGTGAGCGACTGGTATGCTGAAAAATACTATAGTACTTCACCGGATACAGATCCTGTCGGTCCGGACAAGGGTTCGTATCGCGTTCTGCGCGGCGGCTCCTGGTCCAGCTATGTGCGGTATACCCGTGCCTCGCTTCGGAATGACATCAATCCCGACTACGGGAGCAGCTCTTTCGGGTTCCGCCTAGTGCTCGTCCCGCAGGATTAGTCGGTGGTTCGATATGCAAACTTGGAAATCGCTAATCACCAACCGGAAATTAAAAGCTGAAGGACGAGGCTTTTTTGCGAACGGAGCACTGAGAATTCCGGAGAAAAAAATTTTGAGGCTAACCTCACCCCGGCGCTGCCACCCCTCTCCACTTCTGACGTCGTGGAGAGGGGCTGATTAGGAAAGCTTTGCTGAGGTCAGAAAAGCGTTTCTTCGGATTCCCCTTTTCCCCGTGGTTGTTTATTCTTTTTTTACCACGGGGGATTGGCAATAGATATGGATAAGCTTCATATTATTTTCAGGATAAACCCTTTATCATTTCGAAGACTGCCCCTTTGTCGCCTCATCGGCTATCCCGAACGATCCCATTTGTCATCCCGACGAAGGAGGGATCTTAAAGTGCTTGGCGAGGAAGACACTGCTTCTGAAGTGCTGTCCGTAAAGAAAGCTCTAAGATCTCTCCAGCAAACTGGTGGTTCGATACGCAAGTTTGGAAGCGGCTGCTCACCAACCGGAAACTGTCGAGATGACAAAGAGGAGAATGAAGTGTGAGCGGGCGGTCACTCCTTACACGAAGAGAGAGGATGATCGCTACCGCATAAACCTCAATGCAGTGAACAGAAGTCCTGCGGAGGCAATCCCGGCACCAATCAGCCATCGAATAAAGTCGGAATGGATTTTTTCCAGTTTCACACTGAGCTTTGCGTCGAGTTCCTTGATTTCCAGTCGCACATCTTCGATTTCTTTGGAAAGCTTCAATTCTGTATTTTTGATCTCAAGACGGACGCCTTCGATTTCTTTGGAAAGTTTGAGTTCCGTGTTTTTGATTTCCAAGCGCACGTCTTCGATTTCTTTCTGAAGCCGAAGTTCTGTGTTCTTCATTTCCATACGGACATTGGATTCTGATTCTATCAGATCCTGTCTGCTCGCAGGTTCAGTTTCGTGAACCCTGGCAACAAGCCTCACAATTTCCCTGGACTGTTCATCGGTGAACTGCACTTTTTTAAGTGTCTCGTATGCTTCGAGAGTATTCATGTTTTCTATCATAAATATACCTGTAAAAAAAAGTCAAGAATTGATTTTTTTCTTAGGTTCTTTACACCTTAAGTGCAAAAAAAACGGGAAGATGCAATTGGTTGTATTTATGGAAAGCAAATGGATTCGGTGCTTTATATTGGTCATCTTTTCAGAAAGTCTCCAAATCCCTAATCCCTATTTTCCCCCTTTTTTTAAAACAGTCTTGATTCTATACACTGAATGCAGACAATAGCTCTAAATGAATGCTCTGTACTGTATTCTGTTCCTGTTATTCGCTTTTTTTTCCAACTGTTCTTTCGAAAGTAAAAAAGAGCTGGTTACGGAAATTGTCAATCTTTCGGGAGAAGGATGGTTCATCGCATTCGATGACAATCCTGATTTTTCCAAACCTGAACTGGAAACAAAGGGTTGGCAGGAGATAGAGATTCCCGGAAATGTGAGACATCTCGACAGTGATCACACTGGGAAATTCTGGCTCAGAAAAAACTTCGAACTCGACGCATCCGGAATCAAAAAGAACCTCGCACTCACTCTTGGAAAAGTGTACGAAAGAGATGAAGTTTATCTGAACGGTAAGCTGATCGGAATTAACGGCAAGAGACCGGACGATATTCGTCAAACCGAACATGCTTATAACAGAGGAAGAATTTATCCCATACCTGCGAATGCTTTGAATGCAGGAAAAAATGTGCTTGCGATTCGGATCAGTTCGGACATCAGAACCTACAAGGGAATCATCAGCGGTGAAAACGGCATAGGCACTTTGTACAATGCAAATGACTATTTTCTGTTTGAATCCGTTCTTGACCTGATTTATGTTTCTGTATTTCTTTTTATTGGGATATTTTTCCTGATAAATTATCTCAAACTTCCTGAGATGAAGGAATATCTTGCTTTCAGTTTCTTCATCATTGAATTTTCATTCTATGAGCTTACTCGTAATGAGTTCCGTTTTTTCGTTTGGGACAATTTTATTTTCTTCAAGCTCCTGGAATATGTGCTTCTTTATAATATTCCTTATTTCTATCTGAATTTCTTTCAGCGGTTTTTCAAGGCAGAGCCGCTGAAACATCAGAAGATCTATTTCATTGTGAATGCACTCATCCCTGTAATTTTCATTATATTCAGAAGCCCTGCCATCTGGACCCAGATGACTTCGATCTGGTCCTACCATCTGATTCTGCCTCTCGGTTATACAGGCTGGGTTGCATACAAAAAAATGAAGGATAATGACAGAGACGGTTATATATATGGAGTTGCACTTTTCTATTTTATTTACGGAGTTCTGAAGGAAGTGATGATAGAGAAGGGATGGATCACTGCGGATTCTTCGATCGACTCAGCTCTTCTCTTCTTTGTAATGACTATTACTGTTGCGCTCAGATTCAGATTTATTTCGCTCAAGCTCAGTCTTCAGAAAAGATTTGAACAGCTCCGTGAAATTGACAGGCTCCGTGAAAAAATCTTTCAGTACATGAACCGGATACTCATGGCGCCTCTGGAGACAAGCATTCAGTCAGTTCGTGCAATGAAGGTGGATCCAAATTCATTTTCAAAGGAAAGAATTGTCGATATTGGGACCAATTATTCAGATATGGATTCTGCCTTGGACGATATCATGGAGCTTTCCAGGCTGGAAGTGAAGACAGATTCTCCTTTGAAGGATACTGTTCCGTTTACCGATTTCATTAAGTTTATTATCCCGGAAGGACAGATCACATATACGATCAAGGTCAACCCTGCATTTGAAATACACAATACACTGGACTTGATAAACTCACTTATGGTCAGAATCATTGACTATGAAGGATTTAAGAATTTCACGAGCAAGGATCTGATCATTACTTCGGATCTGAATGACCAGCTTCATTTCCGCTTTATGTTTTATCACAAGGATCCGAGGGTCACTCAGAGTCTTTACAAGCAGCTTTCTGATCCGTTAATCCGAAACATCAGTGATATTCGCTGGTCGATCATTAAGGAAACTCTTCGTCTTGTGGAAGGAAAACTTCAGATGGCTCTGATAAATAAAAAATATCTCAGAGTGGATTTTGGTCTTCAGGCTCTTCCTCTCAAGAAAGAGGAAACTCCAGTCAAGCCTTCATCACTCAATCTCAGTTTCAATATTGATTTCAAGAACTTTGATCTGAAAAATATCAAGCTGCCTGACTTTAAAAATATCAAACTGCCCTGGAAGAAAGATGAAAAATAAACTGATAAAACTTTCTGTTTACTTAGGAAGCGGAGTTCTTTCTGTTCTGTACGGTCTCAGCTGTCAATACGCAGTGAGAAACGGTCAGTCAGAAACTGCATCTGTTCTTATGGTGATGTCATTCGGCTTCATCTTTATTTTCCCATTTTCTATGGGAGCTGTTGTTGTATATTTTGCAGATAAAAGGTTCAAGAAAAGTTTTCTGTTTCAGATATTTGCACCGTGGGGAGTTTCGGCTGTCAGTCTTTTTATTTCGATGCTTGTCGGATGGGAAGGATCCATCTGCCTGATTATGGCCCTGCCGATCTATCTTCTGATGTCATCTCTTGGCGGTCTCGGAATGGGAGCCTTTCTCAGAATGACTGAAAATAAATCATTACAAATGATATCATTTGCATTTCTTTTAATTACACCATTCATCTCCGGAAAACTGGAGCAGAATTTTGATCTTCCGCAGGAAATCAGGACAGTTGATACTGAAATTACGATTGCAGCAAGTCCGGAAATTCTCTGGAGCAGCATTACTGTCATTCCGAAAATTACCGAACCTCAGGAAAGTTTTTTTTATTATATGGGTTTTCCGAAACCGGTTGAAGCGACTTTAAGTTATCAGGGAGTCGGAGGAATCAGAGAGGCGATTTTTGAGAAAGGTCTGCTCTTTCTGGAGAGAGTCACTGTCTGGGAGGAGAACCGCAAGCTCAGTTTCAGCATTCTGGCCGATCCCAGATCTACTCCTCTTACCACACTTGATCCGCATGTAACGGTCGGCGGACATTTTTTTGACACTCTGCTTGGTGAGTATGAAATTGAGCCGAAATCAGAAAAGGAAACTGTCCTGAAACTGAAGAGCAGGTTCAGGATTTCTACGCGGTTTAATTTTTATTCTTCATTGTGGGCAGATTTTCTGATGGCAGACATCCAGAAGAACATACTCAGAGTAATCAAGTCCAGAGCCGAAAAAGGGCTGAAATCATAATTATAAATTAAACAAGGCAGCACATGGAAACAGCAGAAAACACAAAGAAGAAATCTGATATAAAAGAACCTGAAAAGAAAGAGACATTTGCGGGATCTACGATTTCATTATTTCTCATTATTTTTTTTGTATTTGCATTTAAATCCTCCATTTTGGATGCAAATAATATTCCTTCAGGTTCGATGATCCCCACACTGAAGATAGGCGATTTCCTTTTCGTAAATAAAATGAGATATTCACTCAGAATCCCCTTTTTTTCCGAGACAGAAATTTTCAGATACGATGACCCTAAACGCGGAGATATTGTAACCTTTAATCCGCCCGATGACGCAATTCAGGAAGACGTCTATACAATTGACAGTGCAGGCAACGTCAGCAGACCGAAAAAAGTTCAGATTCCCATACTCAGCGACATATTTGCAAAAAGATTCGTGAAAAGGGTAGTCGGAATGCCTGGGGATGAAATTCGCATCAGCCAGAAGAGGTTTAAGGCTTCGAACGGAGAATTTGTCGATTATACCTGGATTGAATACAGAGAAAAAGGATCGGATGAATACAAGACCTACAGCCCGACTCCGGTTCAGAACCATAAGGAACTCTCCGATGTGGATAATCTTCGTGCGATAGGAAAATCTCTTTTCACTGAAGAAAAAAGAGATTTCAAGCATTATGTTCTTGAGGGTTACCACAGTGCTTCGTATTCATTTATCAGAAGGAACTGTCCTGAGAACACCTGTAAAATTCCGGAAGGTCATTATCTTGTAATGGGTGACAACAGGGATGATTCGAGTGATTCGAGATTCTGGGGTTTTGTCAGAAGAGAAGATATATTAGGAAAAGCTTTAATACTGTATTTTTCCATCAACTGGAAAGATTTTACATGTATGTTTAAGAGCATCCCCGAAGACAACAGTGTAGAATCAGTCAATCTGCAGAGATATTCAAAGGATGATCTGGAAAAACAGTGTACTGCGGCTGAACTGAACAATGAGTTTCATTCAGAAAGTCTGCCGGAATGGATTTTCAGAACTTTAAAATACAGAATCTGGAGAATGAATGTTCGCTGGGAAAGAATAGGAAGGATTCTGCAATAAATGACAACAGGCATCGTACTTTCAGATTTTTCTAAAAATCATGATACAGGAAGTCATCCTGAACAGATTCTCAGATATGACTGGGTAAAGAAAAAAATATCAGAGAAATCTTATTTTTCAGATATTAAAAAAGTCAGTCCTGTCAGAGCGAAAAAAGAAGATATCTGCAGAGTACATTCTGAAGAGTATTACGAAAGTCTTGTACTTCGGAATAACGGCATTGTGCAAAGACTTGATCCGGATACAGTCTTTTCTCCGGGAACATTTGAAGCAGCCGAGTACTCTGCCGGTGCCGGGATCGCTCTGGCAGATGAAATCCTGGCAGGTCGTCTGAAGAACGGATTCTGTGTGTCCAGACCGCCGGGACATCATGCTGAAAAAGGTTTTGCAATGGGGTTCTGTGTTTTCAATAATGCTGCCGTGACTGCTGCATACCTGAGGCATAAGGGAGTGGAAAGAGTATTTATTCTGGATTGGGACGTTCATCATGGTAACGGAACCCAGCACATTTTTTATGATGATGATTCTGTTTTTTTTCTCTCACTTCATCAGTTTCCTTATTATCCGGGGACAGGAAGTGCAGATGAAAAAGGATCAGGGAAGGGTTCAGGGTACACTCTGAATATTCCTCTTCAAAGAGGAAGTACCGATTATAATTACAAAAAAGCATTCGATACATCTGTTTTAAAAGCTATGGATGATTTTCATCCGGATTTTATCATCATATCGGCAGGATTTGATGCTCACTTAAATGATCCTCTTGGCGGAATGAATCTTTCCACTTCAGCTTTTGAGTTTTTTACTTCTTCCGTCAGAGCAAAGGCAGAAGAACTGTGTGCAGGCAGGATTATATCGCATTTGGAGGGCGGTTATGATCTGGATGCACTTGCGGATTCTGCTGAGGCTCATTTTGCTGCACTGAAAGGATGAAACTGTCATGAGAGCATTATTTTTCATCATTTTTTTGTATTTTATTCAATGCTCAACCTCTCCTGAGACAGATACTTTCTCTTTTGAGGTTCCGGCAGAAGTGTCACCTGAATTTATACCTTATATGGAAAAATGGAAAAAGGAATTTCACTGGAGAAATTCAATGACTGAGTCTGAGATGAAAACCTTTCAGAAAATGAAGGACAGTCCTGACGAAATTGAGAATATTAAGAATACAGTCCTTGGGAAAAATCCATTTGCTTCATTTAAGAATTTTTTTATTATACAGAAAATTGCCGGATTTGAAATCAGCAGAAAGAATTATGCAGGAGCAGCTAAAATCTGGGAAGATTATAAAAAGTTCTTTCCGAATAAGGCAGAAGAAATATCTGAAATTATAAAATCATTAAAATTACCGGAAGGAAACATTACAGTTGCGGATGCTGGAGATGCTGTAAATTCAGGCCCTGCATACAATCCTTCACCGGAACTCAGCGGAAAAAGACTTTTCTTTACTGCAAACAGTGCCAAGGACGGAAAAGGCGGAGAGGATGTTTTTTATGCAGAATATGTCGAAGGGAAATGGAGCAGACGGACAGCCATAAGCAGTCTGAACACATCAGGACATGAGGCAGTTCTTGGAATTTCTCCTGACGGAAATGAACTTATGATTTTCGGAAACTATCCCGGATCACTTGGAAAAGGGGATATATTTTATTCTACACTGACAGAGGACGGCTGGTCGCCGCCAAAGTCTTACGGGATGCCGATCAACAGCCCTTATTTTGAAAGTGATGCATTCAAAACTGCAGACGGTCAGGCACTTCTTTTTTCCAGCGACAGGCCGAATGAATATTCTGAGCAGGTAATGAAAGGTACATATTATAATGCATCATATTGGGGAAATACTGATTTGTATATTTCTTTTCGTCAGCAGGACGGAACATACGGCAGACCGAAAAATCTGGGTCCAATGATAAATTCTCCAGGAGCGGAGAGAACTCCTTTTATGCATCCTGACGGGAAGACACTTTATTTCAGCTCGAATGGGTATCCGGGATTTGGAGGACTTGATTTATATAAATCAGTAAGACTGGATGATACCTGGACGAAGTGGTCAAAGCCTGTTCATTTGGGAAAAACTCTGAATACGACTTTTGATGACTGGGGATTCCAGCTGACCGCATCTTCAGACAAGGGGTTTATTGCAGGCGGGGGGAGCAGAATTTATATGGTCACTCCTCTTCCGCCTGCGGCAAAACCTGACAATCAGGTAGTTGCAATTTCCGGTACAATAACGGATGAAAAAGGTGATCCAATAGTTGCAGATATTGAATGGGAGGACAGACTGACTGGAGCTGCACTTGGAAAACTCCAAAGCAGAGCAAATACGGGAGAATTTTTTATCACTCTGCCGCTCGGATCCGTTTATGGGTATTACGCCAGAAAGTCGGGTTATCTGAATGAAAGCCAGACAGTAGACCTGAGAAAAGTAAAATCATATACAGAAAGCAGCATAAATATAAAACTATTTACTATTGAAAGTGCCAAAGAAAAGGGAATAGAGATCACAATCAATAATGTCAGTTTTGGACCGGACAGTGACAGACTGGACACTTCCTCGTATCCTGAACTGAAGAGACTTGCAGAGATACTTTCTTCTGAAAAATCTCTTAAGCTGGAAGTTCAGGGACATACTTCAACTGGCAAACCTGAAGATTTTAACATAGATTTAAGCTCAAGACGTGCTGCTTCAGTAGTCAATTATCTGAAGGAATTAGGAATAAGCTCGGAAAGACTGATCTCCAAAGGTTATGGATCATCGAAACCTGCGGTACCAAATACGGATGAAGCAAACCGACAGAAGAACCGGAGAGTCAGTTTCAGGATTCTCAGCGGAAATTCATAATTAGATTATATTGCAATAACATTGGAAAAGATAGATATATCAAAGCTGATCGAAATTCATGATACTGAAATCAATTCAGTTGAACTTGTGAAAGAAATTGAAGAGAGGCTTTTCCGCAGGCAGATTGATTTACAGGAGCTAGAGCGAATTGCGAAACTGGATACATCCCCTGCAAGTCCTCTTGGAAACAGAAAATTTGATCCCCTTGAGACATCTCATCTTTTTGATAAAGGAATTGCTCCTCCTAAATTTACCAATCCTGTATTCAGATATATCCCGGGTCCTCTCAGATGGATGATTTCCAAATTTATAGACGGTTATTCTCTTTTTGATAAGAAGGTTTCTGAAAATAGAATCAGAGCTTTCTATTCTGCAGTATATGAGATCGTTCTTCTCCGAAAAAAATTGAATGAAATGGATCGGAAACTTTCTGATCTGATACAGAATTACTCTGAACTGAAAGCAGGTGTAATTCTTGATCATTCTCTTCCTGTCAATTTCGATCCGACAAGGCCTTATGATGCAGAACTCAGTGAATCCGCAAGAAGAATCGTTTCATTGATTGAACCCCAGAAAAAAACTCTGATTATCCATCCCGATAATGACAGTCTTTCACTGCAGATTATCAGAAAATGCCCTGATACGGATATTCTGATCAGAGATATTCGGCAGGAAGAATTTTTCCGGCAGAATATAACTTCAAGGATAAAATGTATTGCAGATATTCATGAATTTGAGGATTATTCAGAATATCAGATCATTATATTGGCATTTAATGCTTCCAGATACTCAGGCTGGATAAATGAGAGAGTTCTGTTTAAGATTTTTCAGAAAGCCTCATCCGGGTCAGTGATTTTTTTCAGGTTCAGCAATTCTGCACAGAACTTCTACTCACCTTTTCAGGAAAATTTTCCTACAAGGATACAGCAGGAAATTCTGATCAACTATCTGCATGAACTTGGATTCAGGACAGTGTCCCGTCACAATGTTTCGGAAGAAGAGTCTGAGCTGATTACATTTGTAAAACCATGAGGGTATTTCAGCATATCGATGTATTTCATTCTAAGGATGGAATAGGGAACGATATTACCGGACTTCATACGATACTGCAAAAAAACAGGATTCCTTCTTTCATCATATGCAGAATTTCTGACAGAGAAGATGAGTCAGTTATGGATAATTTTCCATTTCCTCTTGAAACCTTTCAGTCCGACATTCATATTCTTCACTATGGAGGTTACGGATTTCCTGTCAGAGACTTTATGAAACTGAAAGGACGAAAAATTCTAAGATATCATAATATGACTCCACCGGATTTTTTCCGTCCATTTCTTTCGGATGAGCAATATAATATATTTCAGTTTAATTATGAAAAATCTCTCGTAGAGACAGCATTTCTGGCCGATGCTGCAGATGAGATTTGGTCTGATTCGGCATACAACAGTGCCTGCCTGCAGGAATCCTATTCCGGGACAGATTTTCGGAAGTTTAAGGTAAAACCGATATTCAGAAAATACAGAGTCTCTGAGTCAAATATAAAAGAACCGGAAAAGACGGTGATCTTCACTGGAAGATATTCTCCGAATAAGAAACTTGAGGACTGTATATATACACTGTATTTTTTGAGAAAAATTGATCCGGATTTCAAAATTCTTTTTTTAGGAAAAAGGATACCCGTGTTTCAAAAGTATTCCGATTTTCTGCATAAGATATGTGAAGAATGCAGTCTTCAGGATTCCGTTCACTTTATTGAATCTGCCTCGGATGAATTTATAATGAAGAAAATGGCAGAAGCTGCAGTTTACCTGTCATGCAGTGAGCATGAAGGATTCGGTATACCGGTGCTGGAGGCATTCGGTGCAGGTCTGCCTGTACTTTACAGTTCCATTCCTGCACTGAAAGAGATTACAAAAGGAGCAGGTCTGGCGGTTCATGAAAAGAAATATGAACTGACAGCAGAGCTTGTCTTTGAAATGCATTCAAACTCTGCTTTGAGAAAAAAGATTATCAATAAGCAGAATATAACGGCAAAATACTATAACTCTCTCTATGAATCACTGGAAGTCTCCGCTGAATCTCTTTTTGGATAATTCGAATTTCCTCAAGAAACAAAACGTGAATTAACGACAGTTTGCTTCAAGCATTGTTTCCGGATCAGCGAGTCCTGCGCCCATCAGTTTTGCCTGCGCCAGAAGATAAGGATTTGCCGATGCGTCAACAGCAGGAACTGTCTTCTGCACGAACATGATCGAGTTGTCAGTCTTTGTGCTGATTTTACAAGCAGTGCTGGATGCAGGATATGTCAATGCATTGAAGTCGAGCTGTGCAGGAAGAGGCAGACTGTTCAATATACTGTTCACCAAAGGCACGACCAGAGACTTTACCATTGGATTAAATACTGACTTGATCCCGTTTGGATCGAGTCCATACGGATTGTAAGTCTGTCCTTCCAAAACTTCGATTGAATATTTCATCCCGTCGGTGAATATTCTGAGACTCAGAGCATTGAGTCTGTCATGACCGACAGTATTCGGATTGTCGAACTCTATGAATCTCATTGAAGCATTTGCATTCATACTCACCCTCAAGGATGCCATAGTATAATATGCATTGGTAGGTGTTCCTCTCTGTGCAATACAGGCAGCACTGTTGTCCGTTCTTTTTCCTTCAATAGTTACTTGAAGATCGCTGAATGTTACATTCAGGTTCGGAGTATTCGCAGTCGCATCAAAACTGCTGTTGTCTATCATTTTTGCTACCGGCGGCATAATCGGATCAATTTTAAATCTGACCTGATCATCCTGACAGATTGCGGGGAGCATATTATTGGAATTGTCTATTCCTTTCAGATTATTCTGACCCGGTGCAATGATTGACATGATGGCTGAAGCCTTCAGGAGAGAATCTGTCAGTTTCAGGAGGGGGTCGTTTCCTGCATAAGAATTGACTGTGCTGATGAAGGCGCTGTCCACATTGATGTCGATGGCTCTGTTCTTCCATAGATGATAAGCGGCCTGCGTGACTGCATCTGAATGCAGTGCAAGGAGAAATCCAGGGTTGGACGCACTCATTGCAAATGGAGCACTTACAGACGGATCAATGAGCGGGATCGCCGGATTTTTTGTATATACCATACATCCTGACGCTCCGCAGAGTGTTCCATTTGCATGTCCTCTCTGACTTGCAGGTGACAGAGGATTCTTTGACGTGATTGCCGCATGTACGGATGCAGCTATTCCCTTGTTTGTCCCGTCATTTCTGACTGAGGCGTCGGTGGAAAGCTGAATTTTTGCATTCAATGGATAGTTTGCAAGAGGTGCAGGAAGATAATCAGGAAGTTTAATAGAGTTGTTGAAAAAATCAATTTATTTCAAATCTTTAATTCTGATTTTCAGATTCCACAGTGCACATGCAATTTGAATTACAATGCTGGTAAATCCAGCTTTAACATTCCTGAATACATCTGA
>JBPOJG010000172.1:0-8444 GCA_052033835.1 Spirochaetota bacterium | reverse complement strand
AGATATTTTTCATAATAACGCTTATCTTTTATCTGCTGAAGGGCAGATCCTGCTTCTGTCATCTCGATGACCTTGAATTCAAACACATATACCCGATCCTCAAAAAACACAGTCATATCCACCTGACCGTGGTTGGTGACATCTTCAGCGCGAACGTCCAGATTGGGATATTATAAATAATACACTGTATTGGCCTGCATCTGTTTTGTATCTTTAATGGTCAGATATCCTGTCTGAAACAGAAGATTTTCGAGCTGAATCGAATCCACATCAAAACTGCTCATTGCAGTATCCGTCAGTTTCACCTTATTGATATTGATGGAATTGTATTTTCTTTCTTTTATCAGATCAATCAGAAATGATGGATTCCCCGTTTCAAACCAGTAGTTTTTGTATTCCCTATTTTTCAAAAAGAGCAATATATCAAACGGATTATATACACTGTCCCCTAAAAAATTATATCCATTATACCATAATTTTAATTTATCCATATTCACATCTGTCAATGCATCATAAAAGACTTCCGTCAGCTCAGATTGGGTATACCCGCAGACAGTGGCAGAGTTTCTGTTCAAAGTAATATCTTCCAGATTATTCAAACCACTGCCCCCCACTGTTCCCCCCAATAGGGGGGATGTAAGGGGGGAGAATTTGGAGACACCAGTGATGAACACAAACTTGAGATAAGCATCAGCTCCTTTAATTACAGGATATATATTTCGCAGCCCATCCCGCACTTCTCAACTGTCCGCTTCCAAAGTCAATTCGAATCACAGGGTGTTTCTTGCTCCAATCCCAGTTGTTTTCCAAATAGAGACCTTCGAAGAGATCCTTGCTTCCCAAAAATGCTTCGCGCAGAGTATCTAAAAAAAGACTTTTCCCAAATCGGCGCGGACGGGAGAGGAAATAATAGGTTCCTGAATTGACCAGTTCAGACAGAATCTTTGTCTTATCGACATAGTAGTATTCTTCATCAGTGCGAATCTTGGCAAACGTCTGGATTCCGATGGGAAGCTTCTTCATGAAAAGTTTTGGGAAGAGTATGGAAATGCAGGATTGTGTTATCGGTCAGAAGGATGATAAAGGATTCTCCGGCAGTCTTACTGCAATTAATTTGGAGCAGGCTACTAATACCTGTAAAAAAACTTGCCTCGGTTTTAAAGCTCTCTTAAACTGGCTTGTATAAAGTTCTTCTGCAGGACTGGACTGTAATTTACCTTAGAACTGATATTTTGAAATAGATGAAAAATATATATAGATATACCAATAATCATGATGAAAATCTGAGACTGAAATCTGTCGGTGATTATGAAAAAGCCGAAAGAAAGATGGCAGAATTTGAGAAGGATATGCAGGAAATTCCTCCAAAGGAAAGGTTTCCGTACTTCAGGCTTCAGACGGAAGAATTCAGTAGACTGATTGCAGCGCCTAGTCCCGATGTTCTTGCTGCGATCTGTCCATACTGTGAGAGAAAAATCTGGGCAAGGATCAAACACGGTGTTTTTACTCTGAATGCAAGTTTCTGGGTCATGGAGTATGACGATGGAAAAACTGTCACGGATGACTCGAAGTGTGAACATCTTTATGTTCTGGACGGAGCACTGAATTTGAATGAGAACCCTGTTCCCGAAAAGATTAAGGCATTCAGTTTTATAAGACATAAAATCTATATGGGTGCAGAAGTACCGTTCATAAAACCCAGAGTTTTAGGGAGAGAGGGAGTGATTGCTGTGATCAGTTCTGTTCATATTGCAGAAAAATATACAGGATATCCCATCACATATTTTTCCAATCAATATATTTCTCAGGGAGATTTTACGACAGGATGGGCGAGGGAGGAATACTGTGCGAGGGATGCAATGGTTTCTTCAGCTACGTTTGTCGGTGAACGGAAAGAACCTCAGGAATATGAACTTTCAGGCTGGATCAGCCGCAGTAAAGTCAGATGGCTTTTGGAAAAAAATAATGATATTGTATTGAATTCAAATGATGATATATTTCCCTACGGAAACCTGAAAGGAAGAAGGCATCCGTATATTATTGAGAATGGAAATATAACAGATCTTCCGAATTCAGAAGAGGTCGAGACAAAGACAACACTTGAGACATTTATGCCAGGGCAGGGCTGATTTTACAGTTCTTAAAATCTTCTTGTGTGTGTTGTCTTTCTTTTGTATCTCCTGTCATTTTTCTTTGTGATGATATCTGTTTCGATGTAAGTCAGTTCCTTCAGTATTTGAACTACTTGAGCCGCCTTCTTCTGATTTTTTATGCCGATCACTATTTTCATTTTGTGGCTCCTTTCATCATTCTATGCAGTCTCTTTCTTGTGTCAATGAGTAAAAAAGAATTTCATCGCAGTCAATCCTCGTATTAAATTCGGATGTTCATTTGATACAGAGAGTTCTGCATAATTATTTCTAATAAATAACTATATTATTACTGCCTTTTATATTCCTCAAATTTCTAATGGTACGGCTTCTTCGCTAAATATTAAGCTTGTTCGAAGACTTGTAAGCTGACTAAATCTAGTCTTCAAGTCAGCGGCACTTGTGAGCCTGCCGAATCTATGCTCCCTGCGTCTTTAACTCACCTCCACACGAAGCGCCTAAGGTGAGTAATTAATGTAAAAATATATATTAAAATTTTTCTGATTTCGGCTTTGAAGATCAGTATACAGCATTTTTCTGATCTCAAGAAGGTGACAATGTTAAGTCCTATGATTTCAAAGATACTTATCTCTGAATACGAAAAAGATGAAAACAGAGATGCAATGAAGGTCATCTTTTCTCTCATTATGCGGCCAGGAAGTGAGGATTATTTTACTTCTATGGCAGTAAACACAGCTTCTGTTTTTGACATAGAATCTGTCTATATCGCTGGCTTTCATTAAGACAAGGACCAGCTGAAAAATTTTGCATTTGTTCAGCAGGGAGAAGTACAGCCTGAATTTATTTATGACAGTTCCAAAACACCGTTCAGTCTTATCCTGAGAACTTTTAAATATATTTATACTGAGAATTTAATTAAGGATTTTCCGGAATTTGAATTAGTTTTTTCAGGAAGAAATAATGTATTTCTCGGATTTCCCCTGATTGGATCACTCGGCGATATTGTAGGAATGGTATGTTTTATTGATCACAAACCGATTCGGAATAAAAAGGGACTTGTGAATCTTTTGGATCTGATATCATCACAGCTCACTCAGGAACTTGAAAGAAAACAGGCAGAAGACTTTCTGCTGCTGACTGCTCAGGCAATTGATATGCTCAGTACAAATCTGAAGGAGATTCATAAACTTTCCATTTCAAATTATGAAACTCTTGAAGATCTGTACAAAGGATATCTGAAAAGCGGAACAAGGCTTTTCCAGCTTCCCATTGGAATTTTAAGTACAATAAAAAATGATGAATATACAATAACGGCTGTTCAGGATACTGAGAACTTGCTGCCGGGAGATGTTAATTTTTCTCTCTCGGATACGTACTGCTCTCTTGTTGCTGACTCAAAAAAGACTGTATTTTTTAATAATGCTTCTGAGATAAAAGAAGTTCAGAACACCAAATTTTTCAAGGAGTACGGTTTCAGCAGATATATCGGTTCTCCAATATATCTGTACGGAGAGATTGCGGGAACTCTCAGTTTTTATTCATTTGATTCTGAATCGTCTCTGATTGAGGAATATCTGACTGAAGTCATTGAACTGATGTGCAAAAGTATCTCAAGTGAGATTGAAAAACGAAGAGCAATGGAAGAGGTTCATCGAATCAAGCTGCAGCAGGATGGTGATTATTTTCTTACCTCACTTCTGATCAAGCCGCTCGCACAGCACAAGATTGAAAGCACTCATTTCAGTGTAGAATTTCTTCTGAAGCAGAAGTATAGGTGAACTGAGTGATGATCTTTCATTGATCCGCATTGAATATTCAAATCCCATGACGCACCGTAAAAACAGATATCAGTATGAAGTTGCCCAGATAATGCTGAAATACAGATCTGAAACGCAGCTTATTATGCTGAGAAAAATCTTAGGGTTAGTCCAAATTCCAATGACCTGCTTTCCGTGGTTGCCTATGCCTGCAGAAAGTCAGGCGATCTGGAGAGAGCTGTTTTATTCACTGAAAGACTGCATCTTCTGTATCATGGAGATATTACTGAAAAGCCGAAACTGTATGAAGAATATTACAGCAAACTTTTCAGGAGTGAGGAATCATTTCTTTCACATCAGACAAAATGCCGAGCTTCAGGAAACGATCACTGTGAATTTGAAGTAGGGAAGGTCAAGTTTTAATATTTCTCAGATTTCTAATCGAACGCAGCAGTGGTTCCCGCCTCTGAAAGCGAGCTTCCCTCGTTTTCAGAGGCGGGACTTCGTAAAAGTCTCACAAGCTTGGAAGCTGCCTAAAAAATCCACATTTTTCAACCAATGAGATTAATTATTTAAGAATTATAATAATGCTCAAAAAAATCTAGAATATGACAAAGTCACATTAGATTTCCTTCAGTTCCTGAGTTTTGGGAATGGAATCGATCAGCAGTTTTTTCTTTGCTTTGAATTTTCGAAAGAGCTGCTCCTGCTTCTCATTCATTACTGAATCGTATTTTGCTTCAATCAGTATTCCATCCTGTGTCAGAAAATCAAGTTCTGTATCATCCTGCAGAATATAATATATTTTATGGTTTCTTCTGAGAAGCAGATATACATAATTTTCAAAGTAGCTTCCGATATCCCGTTCTCCGTGAAACAGGTATTTGATTCCCATATCACAGGCATAAATTTTCTTTGGGGACAGAATTTTCTCATTTGTCTTTCCGTATCTTGAAACCAGATGAATCAGGAATGTATCTTCGAAATAGGAAAGATACCGTGAGGAAGTGTCGGGTGATATTTTCAGAATATTTGCAATTTTATTTATGCTGACCTGTTTGCCGCTTCTTCCCACCAAGGATTGTGCAGAAACAGTGAATCTTCCATAATTTCTATTATCCGATGGCATCGTATAAAAAGCAAGAAAAATATTCGATGGGATCGGATAGCAACGAGAGCTTATTCTGAGACATTTTTTTGCTCTCCGGAATAGACACAGAAACTATTGTATGACCCAGATTTCTAATCGAATGAAGTAGCGGCTTCTACGCTTGCGACGCTTCGCTATTAGAAATCTGGGTATGAATCATAAAAATGGAAAGACTATATAATTATGATATATCAGTTCAAATTTTCCGGATATGGACAGTTCTATATCAGTTCAATAAATGTAATCACTGTGCCAAAACCGAGTCCGATTCCGGAGGCAATTTTGAGCAAAAGAATCAGATCGTGCTCGCCTTTCCAAATCAGAATAAAGACCGTAATGGCAAATATGACGGCGGCCAAAATCCCTGTCATTATGGTCAACATTCCCGGCATTCCGTGTCCAGTATCCTTGTTAAATTTGCGTACCAAAAAAAAGCAAATTACAAAAACGACTGAAATGACTGCTGTCCCAGCAAATACCGCTTTTAAACCAGTAATAAATTCTTCCATATTTTTATCCTTCTTAGAGAATGTCTAAACGCTTAAACAACTTTAACATATTCTGAAGGCAAGTCAAAAATTTCTAACGCAGAAAACAAAGGGTTTCCCATCAGCAGGAGACTGCAGGTCCTGATAAAAATGCACTTGATTTTTGAAGTATGTTCATTTTACTAAATATCAATGGTATTATTATACAATATTCTATTCAGATTTCTGAAGATGCTGACTCCGATTGCTGCACTTCATCCTCAGGCAAGACAGTTTCTCGACAAACGAAAGCAGGACAGGAAAAAAATTCTTTCCTCGGATGTTGATCTGAGAGATAAAAGAGTTGTCTGGTTTCATGCGGCTTCAGTGGGAGAGCTCGATCAGTGCAAGGTTATTGCGGAAGAAGGCAAAAAAAGAGACAGCAGTCTTTTCACTCTGTTTTCTGTTTTTTCCGACAGTGTTAGCGACAGACAGATTCAGGATTCAATGATTGACTGTGCATTCCGCCTCCCTCTTGACTTTCCGGGTGAATACGATTTTATATTCGAAAAATTCAGACCGGAAAGCCTTGTCATTTCTGCATGGGATCTCTGGCTGAATATGATACTTTCTGCTCACAAAAATAATGCTAAAATATATCTAGTTAATGCAACTCTCAGCAGCAGTTCCGGAAGAATGAATCCGATTGCCAGAAGACTGACTCAGATCACCGTATCTAAAATGACTGCAGTCTCTCCTGTATCCGAAGAATCAGAAACTCAATTCAGATCAATATTAGGAAATATGAATATACCGATGATGAGGCTCGGAGATTCCAGATTTGATTCCGTATCATCCAAGATAGAAAAGAATCTGGAAAAAAATGATCCTCTCAAAGGGTACGAAAAAAACAGAAATGTGCTCATTCTGGCTTCCACATATTCCAGATGCGAGGAAATGATTTTTCCTGTTCTTTCTGAACTTCTTGAGAGAGGAAAAAAAATCTGGATCTTTCCGCACAAGGTTTCTCCAGACAGAATTTCAGAAATTTCAGAAAGGCTGAAGAGTCTTTCCTTGAACTGTGCAAGATTTTCTGAAAAAGGAATCAGTGCACTGGAATCAGACATTGTGCTCTTTGATGTTCTGGGAGTGCTTGCATTTGCCTACGCAAAGGCCGGAATCGCTTATGTAGGGGGTGCTGTTCATCACCGCGTCCACAATGTGATTGAACCGGCGTATTTCGGTCTTCCTGTTCTTGCCGGCCTAAAGATATTCAATTCTGCAGAAGCTTTGGAGCTTCGGAAAAGAGGAGGTTTATGGACAGTCGTCTCAGCTTCTGAATTTCTGGAAAGAGAGAAATATCTGTCCGCTGAATCTCATTACAGACTTGCAGAAAAGACAAACTCTGATTTCGTGACAGAAAACAGAGGGGCATCCGAAAGAATCTGGAAAACCTTCCTGGAACGACGGAAATCAGAATGAAAAAATTGATCATCAGGGAAAAATGAAAGGCCCCAAAGTCTGGTTTCTTCAATTCATAATTACACTTATATTCTGCCTTCTAGGGTTTTCTGAATTTCAGAGAATCTGGCTTTCTCCGATTGAGATCAGAATTTTCCCGGAACTGAATTCTGCCTTCAATGAACTGTTTAACACAGAGAAAAAAGAAGAACCTCCTGCGGACAATTATACAAAGAAGCTGGATTCCGGCCCTGACTATAAGGCTCTGAAGAGGCTGTATGAAGACCTGAAGGAACTCGAAGCAGGGAAACAGAAAAATCTAAGAATTATACATTACGGTGACTCTATTATCTGGGCAGATATGGTCACGCGGCGTCTCAAGGAAAACTTTCAGAAAGATTTCGGAGACGGCGGAAGGGGAGCGGTGCCTCTTTTTTCCAAGCTGGAAAGAACTGTTTACGACCACAGCACATCCGCATCTGAATCTGCATTCGTATGGAAAAGAGTTGTTCCCGGCGGAAGTCCCGATAAAAGGCTCGGTTTTTTAGGAGAATCTTATCTGCCTGCCTATCCCGGAGCAGAAACTGTTCACAGTGTAAATATGTCTGCAAAACCCTGGAAGAATCTGGAACTGATATTTCGACAGAGCGGAACAGTACCTCAGAATATTGAAGTAAAAGCTGAATCCGAGGGCAGGACAGAAACTCTGAAATCCGATTCTAAAGAAAAATGTTTTTCCATGAAATTCTCATTAGATGGAAAAAAAGCTTCCGTAAAATTTCTCTCACAGTTTCAGAATCATCCCTATCTCGATGCAATGATATTTGAGACAGAAAAAGGTGTCAGCATCAGTCCTGTCTCCACGATGGGAATAGAGATGAGAGATCTGCTTACGATTGATGAAGATCATTTCAGATGCGGAATGAAAATATTCCGTCCGAGACTTGTCATTTTTCAGTTTGGAGTCAATGAATCTCAGAACCTCTGGCAGTCTTCCACGAGAGATGAGAAATACTACAAGACTTGGGTAAAAAAGACAGTTCAGAGATACAAAAAAGAACTTCCTGACACTGACATTCTGATCATTTCTCCAATGGAAAGAATCAGGAAAAATGAATACGGCGTATATATCACAATGCCCGAGATGATGAAGATCAGAAAGATTCACAGAGAGATTGCAGAAGAAGAGGGGATCGCATTCTTTGACAGTCTGAATGCATTTGGAGGCACAGGAAAAAGCAGAGAACTTTTCGACAAAGGAATCATTCAGGAAGACAGGACACATATGACAAGGCAGGGGAGTGAGTATTTTGCAGACCTGCTCTATAATGAAATTTACAGAGAATACAGAAATTATCAGGGATATCTCTCTGATCTTGAAACAAAGCGAGTTCAGAATTCATGGAAGGAAAACAGAAAGATTGTCAATTTTAATTCTGCGGAATATTACATTTTTCTAATATCCCTTACTGTTTTTATTCTGTTCGGAGGACTCTCA
>JBPOJG010000257.1:0-3845 GCA_052033835.1 Spirochaetota bacterium | reverse complement strand
TGGGAATGGGTGAACCCATGCACAATTATGCAAATGTAATGACAGCAGCCCATATTCTTCATGATGAAAAAGCATTCGGACTTGGTGCAAAAAGAATTACAATTTCCACTGCAGGAGTCATTCCGAGCATTCGAAAATTTATTTTCGAGAAACAGCCTTTTAATTTTGCGATTTCACTGAACCACCCTGACCCTGAAAAAAGAAAGGATATCATGGGAATCGATCAGCGTTTTCCGCTCAAGGAACTTCTTCTTACTGCAAGGGAATTCACAAAGACTCTTGGAAGAAAAATCACTTTTGAATATATCATGATTCCTGATGTAAATATGGGTGAAAAAAATGCAAAACTCCTTGTGAAGCTTGCGAGATCAGTGAACTGTAAAATCAATCTGATTCCTCTGAATACAGAGTTCAACGGATGGAGAAGACCGACAGAGGAGGAGATGGAGGAATTCAGAAATATGATTCTGCCATCCAACGTTCCCATTCTGAACAGAAGATCTCCCGGAAAGGATATTGACGGAGCCTGCGGAATGCTTTCACTGAAAACTAAAAGCTGATTTGTCCTAACGTGAAGTCCATTCGGAAATCATATCCTAAATGTCTGTCGAGTTCAGGATTGATTTTTTTCTGCTTTTCAAATTCTTCCACCTGAAGTCTGTCCAGGTAGACATTGCCGAAGGAAAGTCCGACAGCAGTCAGTCCGACAAATGCCGCTCCTCCTGCAGATCTGTAAAAACTGAAATTTCTTTTTCCTGTAATCTTGTTTCTTTTGTTTGCACCTGTGGCTGCATCCACTAGAAGTGCTGCTCCTATTGCAATTGCTGATGCGAAAGGAAGCGTAGTGAAGAAAATAATTTCTCCCCGCCGGTAAGGAGTTTCTGTATAAGCTTTTTTCGAGGCTTCCTCTATCTGTTTTTTCTGTTCTTCTCTTTTCTGTCTTCCATTGTTCTGATTTCCTAATATCGCGGATGGATTCAGATCTCCGGTGAGCGGGTTGACGGGCGAGTTTGCAAAATTGAAATTCTGTGCCTGTGCGGGTCTTCTGAGACCTGCAGGAGGGGGGATAATCATATTTGGGTCAAATGGCCGCCTTACATCCCTGGGATTAATCAGTGCAGGTTTGTCTCTTTTTGGAGGAAGCTGGTATTCCCTGAATTTTTCTCCCTCATATTCTGCTTTGTAATTTCTAAGATCATAGTCGTAAGCATCATAAAAATCACTTCTTTGAGAAAATAACGAACCGCAGAAAACAGCAGAAAGAAAAATAAACAGCCTCATAAAATTCATTTTTCTAAAAAAGGAATACGAAGTCAAGTGAGAAGAAAGGGGGACTTGGACTTTGGCAGTCTGCTGATTTTGGTCAGAGTAAAAGCTTGGAAAAATCATTTGATTTTTCGACAAAGGAATTTGTATGATCTGATTCATTCAGATTTAATAAATGTGAAATGCAGAAGTGCATTTGGAAATCGGCGGTCGGGGTTTGGGGCGGAAAGCCCCAAGCCGCCGGCAGGCTGTATTTTCCCCAGAGCAAGGCAGGCAGCGCCTTGCTCTGGGGACTCTGTCTGCATGATCTGATACTAATACTGGAGGGCGTACATGGACTCTGAAACAAATTCGGAATATGCTTATGTAAAGAAGGAATATCCCAAAAAAAAACCGAAGAAGCAGTTTATTCTTCGCGGTGAGAAAATCCAGTCTCTCAAAACTTTTTATGATGAGGCCTGCGAAGTGCTCTGTGGGGGCTGGACTGGCTTTGGGCGCAATCTGGATGCATTGACCGATATACTTCGAGGCGGATTCGGTTTGTTTGACGGGGGGGAAGAGATCATCGTGATCTGGAAAAATTTTCATTTAAGCTCCAAGTTCGAAGATAAAAAGAAGGTCCTCGAAATTCTCGGCAGTGCAGAAAATGTGGAATTCCGCACAGAAAATTTTTGATGAAACTTCCTCGCGAATTCTTCATCGAAGACAGACTCGAAAAACACAGACTGAATGCCGAATGCTGTCTGGGGGAAAGCGGGATGAGAAACTTCACTCTGGCAGAGGTTCTTGCGATGACTGAAACAGATGAAAAGGATCTTCTCCGCATTTCTCTTGCAGATTCTCCGAACAGCGGAAGAGATGACCTTCGTAAAAAAATTTCAGAACTGTACACAGGAATCGAACCGGAGAATATTCTGGTTACCACAGGAACTTCAGAAGCACTTCTGCTCATTTTTATGCATATCATTCAAAAGGGATACAGAGTATCTTTTTTCTCTCCTGCATTTCAGGCTCTGTACGAGGTTCCATTAAGTTTCGGGGCTCTTACTGTGCCGGTCTCTGCTTTCAGCAGATTCTCTGCGGAAGAGATCTTTTCAGAAAAGGCAGACCTGATGATTCTCAATCATCCTCATAATCCGACCGGCAGATGTTTTTCCAAAGAAGATATAAAATATATACAGGAAAATAAAAAAAATTATAATGGGAATATTATATTTGATGAACATTACAGGTTTCTGGACTATCATGAAGAAATCGGTTTTTCCGGTGCAGATGTAAATAAAAATATATTCGCAACAGGTTCCGTCACAAAATGTTTCGGAGTGACCGGTCTTCGAATCGGGTGGGTAGTCGGAAATGAGGACATTATTCAGAAAATGAGAAGTCTGAAGGACTATATCACTCATACCGTGAATCCTGTTTCTGAATTTCTTGCCCTCAGGATTCTGGAAAAAAGACAGAATATATCTTCCTTTTTAAAAAAAAGAGTCAGAAAAAATTTGGAAGTTTTTCAGAATCATTTTCAGAGTTTATCTTCGCTGAAGTCAGCAAATCTGCCGGAAGGGGGACTGGTGTTTTTTCCTGAACTTAAGACAGGCCTGAAGAGTGAGGCTTATTCTGACTGGCTTCTCGAAAATGCAGGTGTTTTTGTGCTTCCTGGGAGCAGTTTCGAAACAGAGGGATTTATACGAATCGGACTTGGGGAAACAGAAGAAAGGTTTGAAAAAGGAATAAAAAAATGGGCGGATGCAGAAAAAAAACTTGCGTCTGAAGTTTGAGTCAAGACATTTACGCCAAACCCTAAAAAATGAAAATCGGAGAATGATATGAAAATAGAGGATATTTCTTATTCTGATGCTTACCTTCCACTGCAGGATTCCAGAGTTTACTACAAGGGTCATGGGCAGACAGAAAGTTCCTCAGAACAGAATTCAGCTCTTCATGTCATCGCTCATGAAATGCAGCATGTAGCCGAGTTCAGGGCAGAAGCACTCCGTGACAAGGTGGAAATCAGAAGTATCGACATTGACATCAATTTCGAAATGAGAAACGGGAAGCTGGTTGCTGTCGGCGGCAAGGCAAAAATGACCGCTGAAAAAGAAGAAGGCAGTCATAATCATCAGGATGACAGTTTTTTTCACCCTGATCTTTCCGAGGTCAAGTCTGAATTTTTTTCAAAAGCAGGTTTTATTACTTATGAGGAAAAAGAAATGGCAGGCCGTCTGAATACAATTCAGGACAATGTTCAGGATCTTCTGACTCATCCATTTTACAGAGATTCTGAGAAAAGAAGTATAGATGCCCACAAAGAGGAAAAACATCTTATTCAGAGAGAAGAGCATATCACAAGAATTGACGGTGAGCTGAAGCAGATGAAAAAAGAAAAAAAAGTCCAGAAAAATGATCCTCTGATGTTCTGGATCAGTTCGATTCAGGAAACAATTTCTGCAGGGACTGAAAGAATCGGTCACCTTCCCAAAATGATCAATATCAGTATGAAAGGCTGATACCATTTATCAGACTTTCAGGCTGACCTAAAATTTTTGCTTGCATACAGTCAGAATAAGTGCATTCTGACT
>JBPOJG010000535.1:0-15010 GCA_052033835.1 Spirochaetota bacterium | reverse complement strand
CAGATTCCGAAATCACCTGAAGAAAACATTGTGGTCATCGGTTCAAGCTACAGATCCATTGCAGCGGCGGCCATTCTCGCCAACAAGAATGTAATGGTTACAGTGTATACTCCGGACAAGGAGGTGGCAGAAAACTGCAATGTGGAGCAGAGAGATCTGGAGCATTTTCCTCTTTTCAAACTTCCTCCGAATGTCCGTTTCAGTGCAGCTCCCGATGTCATACTCAAGGCTACAATGTTTGTGCAGGGAACGAACCCGTGGCAGTTTGAATCTGTCTATGCAAAGATCAAAGACAATCTGAAAAAGAACAAGAGTGTGATCTTAAACGTAGTCAAGGGATTCAGTTCTTCGAAGAAAGGTCTCATAATGTATGACCTTGAAGATATGGGAGTGGAAAAAAATCGACTCGCAGTTGCTGCGGGTGCAGGCTATCCTGAGCAGATGATGGAACGGAAAATCTCCGGTCTTGAAGTGGCCGCCATCGACACAAGCCAGATTCCGAGACTCGTCAGTCTTCTCTCCACAGGTTATATCTATTCGAGAGCCGCTCTCATTGAACATGACATCATCGGTGTTCAGCTCGGCGGTGCATTAAAAGCTGTGTATGCACTCATTATGGGTGTTGTGGAAGGATACTTCAAGGAAAAACTCGGAGGGGATGTGGACAATACACTGTTCCATATTTCCAACAGATTCTTCAAGGAGATGGTTTCCATCGGAGTGGAACTGGGAGGCAAGCCGGAAACATTCCAGGGACTTTCAGGACTTTCTGACTTTATGCTTTCCTGCTTCGGAACAGATTCCCATGACAGACAGCTAGGATATGAATTTGCGCTCGGCAAGGCACCTGAGAAAAATACGAGCGGAAGTTTCGGTCTGAAAATGCTTCCGAATCTGATCCGTCTCGGAATTGAAAAATATCCTGTCGTGACTGCAGCATACGAAGTATTCGTAAACGGAAAGGATATGGATACAATGATCGAAACTGTTCAGGAAAGACTGATTCGACTCTAGGAATTACACATCTGCAGATTTCCACAGATCTGTGCAAATCTGCAGTATGATCTTCTGCATTTATGAAATTACAGATTCTAGACCTCATATCCTATTTGCGTAAGGTGAGTTATCATATTGATTCTCCGCATAAAACATTTTGTTTGTATTTTTTGGGAAGAGAAAAATAGGAAGTCTGCCCACTGTATCCTATCGATAAAGCTTCTGTTTCACTATCTAATGCTCTTTGGTATGGAACACAGAAACACATTAAAAATCTTGCAAAATACATTTGAAAAATAAAATGCTCCCATATCCCCCGAAGAGAGCTTAACTGAGATTGGTCTGACATCAGAAGAAGAACAGCAGTCCGCATTTTACAAACTGCAAGTCTCAGATTTCACAGGCACCGACGGAGCTGCTGAAGAAACGCTTTGAAGAACGACTTTATTCGGCTGTATAATTATAATGTAGTGATATTAAAATCGATATCCATTCCGGAAGAAGCGTATTACAGACCCAGAAAAAGATACAGATCAGAAAAGCTCATTAATATAATGACGGAGAAACTGAAAGGTCAATACACTAGAGTATTGGTGCTTACAGAAAAAGATATATCAACATCTGTGCATGGACGTGAGGACTGGGGAATACTTGGTCAGGCGGCCCTTATGTCTGCGTAGTATCTACATTTCGAATGCGAGAAAAAGAAGTTTCGAAAAAACTGTTTTCTGAGAGATACACGAAAGTAGTCCAGCATGAACTGGGTCACACAATCGGATTGCCGCATTGCAAATCGGAAGGATGTCTGATGCAGGATTATCGGGGAACCGTATTGACAGTCGATTCTCTGAACATCATATATTGTCGTGCCGCCCGCATCAGTTCTCCGTGAACCCCATTTTTTTATGCTTTTACGCAGTCCTATCTGATCATCGAGAAACCGGTAAATGCGCAGGCGACTGCGTCCCAGGAATCATCGTGACCTTCCAGGTCGATTCCGAGGAAAAGTTTCACTGCTGACCGAATGTCTTTTTTGTCTGCGTTGCCCTTGCCTGTGATCCCTTTTTTGATCTGAGTGACTGTGGGTTCGAGTATGTTCACTTTTTTCTCTGCGAGAGACAGAAGGATGACGCCTCTTGCCTGCATCACCTTGGCTGCAGTCTTCAGATTTCTGTTGATGAAGATCTCTTCTACGGCTGCATAAGAAGGGGATGTTTTTTCTATAAACTGAATGAGTTTTTCATGAAGAAAGAGAAGAGATTCGAGATGGGAGGAATTGGCCTTCAGTTCCCAGGTGCCGTATTCGACGACCTTAGGTCTTTCTCTGCCGGACCTTTCGAGAAGTGCAAACCCTGTCCTGTGAGTGCCCGGATCGATTCCGAGCACCCTTGTGACTGCGTTCAAATATTGATTGCCTCGCCGTAGACTGCAGCTGCGGCTTCCATGACTCCTTCTGAGATGGTAGGGTGGGCATGAATCGTATCCATAATGTTCTTTACTGTCAGTTCCATCGAAGCACCGAGCATGATCTCGGAAATGATCTCAGTTGCATTTGCACCGATAATATGCGCACCAAGTATTTCTCCGTGTTTTGCATCTGCAACGATTTTCACCATTCCGGTTGTGTCTCCGGCGGCCCTTGCTCTTCCGCTTGCAGTGAACGGAAACTTTCCTACTTTGACATCAAAACCCTCTGCCTTTGCCTTTGCTTCGGTGAGACCGAGAGATGCCACTTCCGGATGACAGTATGTGCATCCTGGGATATAATCATAGTTGATTACATGATAGTTCAGTTTATGCGGATTTCCGAATTCGATGGAAATCGCCTCTGATGCCTTGATTCCTTCTGCTGATGCCACATGGGCGAGCAGGGGAGAGCCTGTGCAGTCGCCGATGGCATAAATCGAATCACAGTGGGTTCTGTATCTTTCATCCACTTCGATGAAACCTCTGTTCAGAACGACGCCGACTGATTCCAGATTCATATTTTCCGTATTCGGAACCAGACCGATTCCCACAAGCACCTTGCTTACTTCTATTTCGGAAGTTTTTGTTTCATCATTCTTGGCCTTCATTTTCAGAACAACAGAGTCCTTTTTCTTTTCAGCAGCATAGACACCTGTTCCCAGATATTGAAGAATTCCTCTTTTCTGAAAGGATCTTTCCAGGATAACACTGACTTCCTCATCCTCATTCGGCAGAAGATGATCGAGAAATTCAATGATATGCACCTTTGTTCCCATTGAAGCATAGAAGTCTGCAAATTCCACACCGATCGCACCTGCACCGATGATCCCGATGCTTTCCGGTTTCTCTTTCTGATTCATTGCTTCCCTGCTCGAAAGCACAAGTTCTCTGTCAAAAGGAAGAACATTGAACTGCTTGGAACGGGCACCCGTTGCTACGATGAAACGTTTTGAAGTGATTTCTTTTTTTTCAGTACCCGATGTTACAGAGAGAGTATTCTTATCCTTGAATTCTGCTCTTCCGGAAATGACTTCCACCTTGTTTTTTTTCATCAGGAAGTCCACACCCTTGGCCATCTGATCTGCTACACTTCTTGAACGTTTGATGATTTCAGAAAATTCAGCAGAAGCCTTTTCCACCTTGATCCCGAATTCGGATGCATGGGAAATTTCTTCTAAAAGATGAGCGCTCTGGAGCAGAGCCTTAGTCGGAATGCATCCCCAGTTCAGGCAGATCCCGCCCATCCTGTCCATTTCCACTACAGCAGTCTTCAGTCCAAGCTGAGACGATCTGATAGCAGCCACGTATCCTCCCGGGCCGCCTCCGATTACAACCACATCAAATTCTGCGCTCATTCCATTCTCCTTAAATCACTGTGAACTCGATTGACATCTTCGTTCACTGCCTCGCTGAAAAGTTGTCCCTATCGGGAATTTAGGGGTTGCACCCCTAAGACCCCGCCTTTAAGGTTCACTGCATAAACAAAGTTTTTCAATCAGAATCAGAAAGGCTTCTTCTGTCATTCATTTTCTTGTCAGTGTAAGAAAAAGACTTCCATAGGAACATCCTGTCTGACATGCAGACTGACAGGAATTCATACAGGGCAGGGAATTTGGAGTGACCGAGTCAGTCGGTGCAATTCCGCAGTCTGAATTGCACATCCCGTAACAGGCGGAAACAGAACCCCCTCTGCAGGCAATCAGGAAGGAAACAACTGCATTTCTTTTTGTATTGTCCTCATGAGTATTGCAGGAAAATGAAAACAGGATGCAGAAGAGAAGTATCATACTTTTAAAAACTTTCATAGGGAAATTCTTTTTTACAATCCTTTGCGGTCAAGTCCTATATGCCAAAATCCAATTGACAGAATACAGTGCAATTCCGCAGATTAACACAAATGATGAAATGCAAAGCCCGTTTCAGCTAAAAGATGATCTGATTTGCTCAAGTTCCTGCTCCCTCTCACTTTACTGCTCATTTTTTTTCTCTCGACAGATCTGTCTGCTGAAGTCAGTGCAGAAATTCAGACAGTAAATGAGGCGGGTCTGCCTGAGTCAGATGCAAACATCTTTGTGGAGGAAACAAAAACTGCAGTCAGATCCGACAGAAACGGAAGGGCAGTTCTGCGTTTTCCTTCCCCCGGATTTTATTCAGTGAGGATTGTTCTCTCGGACAGAGTGACTGCCAGGTCGATTTATGTCCGACACGATCTTCAGAAAATCCCTCTCTTCACAGGAGTCCCTTCTGCAAAACCGATAGAGATTCAGGGAGAAAAAGATCCCATCCGCCTTTCCAAATATACTCTCACTCAGGAAGAAATCAAAAGACTTCCCGGCGCACAGGGAGATTCACTGAAAGCGATCCAGACACTTCCCGGTGTTTTTCCCGCAATTTCACTCGGACTCACGCCCACTCCTCAGTTCAATGTCAATCTCACAGGTCAGCCTTACAGAAACAGCGACAGGGGAGACTTTGTATTCAGGGGAGCAGGACCGAGAAACAACCAGTACTATTTTGACGGGATGCCTGCGAGTTATCCTTTTCATCTGGGAAATCTTTCCTCTGTCTGGAACAACAATATCATCAAGGATATCTCGATCTATACCGGAGCCTATTCGAGCAGGTACGGATTTGCCACCGGAGGAATCATTCAGGTGACGCCGAAAAATGAGGTCAGAAAAAACACTGTCATCTGGAACCTGAATACATTTCTCTCTGATGTATATTCAGAAACAAAAATAGGCGAGAAGGGTTATATGCTCACGGGTGTACGAAAATCCTATCCGAATATATTTTTACTGAAAACATATCCTCAGGGAATTCCTCCTGATTCCAAGTATGCGGACTATTCTGATTTTCAGTGGAAGATCGGATGGAATTTCTCCAAGGAGCATAAGGTTTCATTTGTGAGTTTCGGGACAAGGGACAGACAGTCCTATACGAAGTCTCAGTCCGACTTTGAAAGAGACAGTGACGGAAGGCCGGACAACAGGCCTCCTTTCGGTCTCGACAGGAAATACTATACATACGGAGTATCCTATACCTATAATCCTGGAGACAGATTTTCCAATACACTGAGAGTATCTAGAAATTACTTTAAAGAAATTTATGAAGTGAAATTTGACAGTCCTGTGACTGCGGAGACTGTATTCGGTCTTCAGAATGTCACTGAACAGAATCTGTATTTTGCAGAGAATATCAGCAGTTTTCAGATTCTGAAATTTCTGAAGCTTGATGCAGGATTCAATTACAGATCAAGAGACATCCGTCTGAAGGCTGATAATATTACTTCAAAAAGCAGTCTTTTTGCAGAGGTATTCGACAGTCTGCTGAGTTCCAGTCAGACATTCAGAGCCCTTGTGGACGGGGACGGAGTCTATGCCAGAGAGACAGCTGGATTCAGCGAGATGATCTTCGAATACGGTGGATGGAAGATTACGGGAGGAGGGAGATTCGACTCCTATTCCACTGCATCTGAAAAAAGATGGAGTCCCAGAGGCGCTGCAAGCTATACATTCGAAAAGACCGGCACGACTCTCACTGCAGGTTCAGGAATCTACAGAAACTCTCCTGTGGGAATTGAACAGTTTTCAAGAAAATCGGGAAATCCGTATCTGGGAATGGAAAATTCAGAACATCATGCAGTCGGAGTTTCACAGAACTTCGGCGAAAGCATAATCATGAAAATAGAAGGATTTCGAAATATTTTTAATGGACTTATCACAAACGATGATTTCATTTCCGATCCATATGCAAGAAACGACTATCCTAGGGATGTTGTAAACAGATCCTCCTTTGTACAGCAGAACCCTCTGTATCCCAAAAAACTTCTGTATTCCAATTCTGCCACAGGACATTCGGAAGGTGTCGAATTTTTTCTCAGGAAAGCTCCTCCTCAGGAAGGACTGACAGGATGGTTCGGATGGATATCTTACAGCAATTCAATCACTAAAAGAAACAATCATCAGGCAAGACTCACTGATGAGGAAAAAAGAGACAGAACTGTACGGAATTCGTCGAGGAGACTTCTCGCTCAGACAAAGGTGAAGTCGAGTTATCTGAACTATTATGATGACGGTAATTATGAATTCATTTTTGATAATGACAGAGAGGAACTGTATGATCTGGACAGAAGACATATTCTGAGCCTTGTATTCGGATGGAAATTTACAGGAGGATGGCAGATCGGAGGACGATTCAGATATGCATCCAATCTCCCTGTCACAAAAATCACCGGCTCAACGAGAGTCTCCCAGGTTTCGACATTCGGACTGAATCTGTATCTGCCTAAATACTCCGATCAGTACAATGCCTACAGGCTTCCGACAGTTTCCCAGTTTGATCTGAGAATCGACAAGGTGATGGGATACGAGTGGGGGTATGCAAACATTTATCTGGATCTAATCAATCTTTTCGGCAGAAGAAATGCAGTTTCCGAGAATTTTGACAATACAAAACCGTATTCTTCTGCAAACCCTTCCTATAATTATGATTCACTGAATTCTCCTTATATTCAGGGTTCCATGCCCGGCGGAAGAACTGTATATCTTCCGATGGTGCTCATCGGCCTAGAGGTAAAATTCTGATGTCAGTAACATTCATTCAGAAAAATTGGAGCAGTCTCTCTGAAATATTTCAGAAGATGTCCGTTTATATTCATTCATTCTTCGTTCTTTCACTGTTCATTTTTCTGCAATGCAGTGAGACTGATCCGGTAAAGCCTGCAGGACTTCTGATGAAACCGGAAATCTTTGCTGCCTCGGCTCTCTATCTCGATTCAGGAGACTGTGTCAGAATCAGTGACGCAGGAAGCGCCGGAAAAAATATTTCCTGTTTTTCGGTTCGCAGATCCGAATGCAGCACGGCACTTCTCATACTGACAAAAGAAGAACTTTCACTCAGAAGTTACGAACTGCTCAAATATAAAGACAGGTCTGTTTACTGCGAAACTCCTCTCCTGTCCTCCGGACTCTTGAGTGCAAAAGACACTTCTCCGGAGGAAAAGACGGACATCGTAAATAAAAATCTGTATCTGTCAGTTTCCTCCTGCACGGAAGAAGGATTCTCTTCCTCAGTGCCTGTTTTCGGAAAGGAGGAGATGAGGTTTATTCTTTCCAATTCAGGAAAATTCGGAGAATATCTGGAATCCACTGTCAATCTGAAATTTGTACCCGCCAGCCTGTCAAAACTTGTCAGTGATGCGAAGGAATGTTACAGACTTTTTTCAGACAGGGAGAAGGAGATCCTTTCATTATCGAGAAAATCTGAAAAGCTGAAGGAATTCAGATGCGATACATCCAAATCGGACTGTCCTGCAAAGTACCGCTGAAAGGCAGAATAAAAAAGGCAGGGATTTTCAAAGGACGGCAGTCCCGTGAAATTTCCGATAGGATAACTCAGCTTGCTTAAGCGAGCTGAAAAATATCTCTCAAGCGTCAATGCTTTGATGCTGCAGAATATCATTTACAAAAGAGGCAAGAGGAAAAGAACTGGTTTACAGTCATGCTATTTCGGTTGAATTTTTTTCTTTTCTATCTGCTCCTGCTGTCAGGCACCGCACTGCATTCTCAGGAAAAAAAAGTGAGGATCAGCATCAAGGAAGCTGTTGCAAATGTAATTGAAAACAATCTGACAGTCAAAAATGCAAAACTTGAGCTGCTGAAGTCCGATTCACCTGAACTGAAAAACGATGCAAAATACAGCTGGAAGATTTACGGGGATCTGACTTCGTTCAAGACAGAAAACCCTCTGAATGCAACTACCATTCTTTCCGGTACAAAAATATCCAATGACAGGATTGCAGCAGGAGTCGAAAAACAGTTTCATACAGGAACGTATTTTATGGCTGAGGTGAGCACTGTCCGCTTTGACTCCAATGCCTTCGAAGGACAGAATGCACTTCTGAATCCCAGATTTTCCACACTTGCAATAAAACCTCTGTACACAGGCGCACTGACTTTCAAACTCAGTCAGGAACTCTGGAAATATTCCTTCGGAACATTTGAGAAGAACAAGGAAAAAATACTGCAGACTCAGGCCGCTATCGACAGAGATCAGCTTGTATTTCTTCTCAGTAATATTGTTGCAAAAACACTTATAGACTACTGGTCGCTTGCAATTCTCGACAATGCCGTACTGACATATGAAAAATTATTAAAGAATGCAAAACAGATACGCGGTATCACATACGAGAAACAGAGAATAGGCATTGCAGAAGCATTTGACGGAAGTATGTGGAACTCGATTGCAGCAGGACTCGAAAGTCAGCTGGAAAGGGCAAAACTGGACAGATATGCAGCGGAGGTGAATCTCAAACGAATCCTCGGAGTTGATCCTTCCATGCAGGTAGAAGGAGTCACTGATCTGATTGAGGAAATTCCGCCGGGAATCAGTTACGAAAAAGATCTGGCCTATGCTTATGAGAAAAGAATTGAACTGAGAAATCTGAAAAGATTCAGAGAGAAATCGAGACTCGTCCGAAAAAATGCGGAAGAGGAAGATGAACCTTCGGTGAAACTTTCTGCAATGTACAGCACAAGAGGACAGACCCTTCTGTCTCCTCAGGATAATTATATAAATACAGGACAAGGGATACTCAGTCTGAAGTATCCGGAAGCAAGAGCAGAAATCAATATTTCTTATCCTCTCTGGGATGAGGGAGTCAAGGAAACTCTGAGAGAGGCAAAGGTCAACGAAAAGCAGCTCGAAGAACAGGAAGAGGCATTCCGAAAGGAAGTGGCTGTTGAGCTCCGAAACAGAATCGATGCGATCAATACAAGTTATCTCACGCTTAAGAACGCCAAAAAGGCCAAAGATGAGACTGACAGATATTTCAGAGGTCTTTACGCAAAATACTCGAGCGGCCGTTTTACCTCACTGATGGTGAAAAATGCACTCGATGCACTTGCTCAGTCTGAGCTGCAGATTATCCAGGCAAAAGTAAATTTCAACATCAATCTTGTCAGATACGATCTTGTGAAGAATTCTCTTTTTGAAAAGTATGATGTTGACCCGGACAAGGTCATCGAAGAAATCCTCAAAAAAACCAGGCAGTGATATTTGCATTATATTGCTGCATTCATTATCCTCACAATACTTTGTATTTCTCTGCATTCAGAGGAAACTAAAAAACTTCCGGAAATTTCTGCATCCGTATCTGTCTGGCAGAATATGTTCCTTCTCAGTCTTGAAAAGAAGATCAGCAATGAATACAGCGCAGGTGTCGCTCTCGGGCATTTTGGAACAGTAAACAGATTTGATTCCGACTTCAGACTAGGCTCAGGATATCTGGACTATAATCTGAAAAACAGAACCGAAGACTATGTATACTTTCTTCCTTTCATTCGAGTTTATCCTTTCGGCTCCGGACTGTATGCAAGTATTTATGCGGGACTGCTTGAGACAGAAAGAAAAATATCCGGATCTGCAGAACTGATGGTATCTTCCGACAGAACAAGACTGACAGTCAGCAGTTCTGAGGTTCGGGAAACGTATTCAGCGGAAGGATTTTCTTTCGGATACAGATTCGGTTTTCCATCCGGTTTTTTCCTCAGTGCAGAGGCCGGGATTCTTCTGAAACAGATTTTAAGAAGTTCAAGAAGAAACAGAACAGTGTCCGATTCACCGGAAATCAATTCAAGCATTCTTCTGAACGGATACACATATCCGGAAAGTCCTTCCAGAAGTTTCGAGAGAATTCTTCTGTTAAGTGCAGGTCTTGAATTCTGAACGGTTGGATATCAGATATTCTGTTTTTTTTCTGTCTTCTTCGAGCTGAAGTTTCAGATCATTGAAGGAAGGGAATTTTTTTTCATCCCTGATTTTTTCGGCCAGAAAAACTTCGAGATCAGTTCCATACAGATCTCCTTTGAAACCGATGATATGAGACTCTGTTCTCAGTTCAGTTCCGTTCAGTGTGGGTCTTGTTCCGATATTTGTCATTGCAGGGTAAATTCTGTTTTCCAATTTCACATAACCTGAATACACACCGTTTCCTGGAACAATGATTCCATCCGGAAGTGAAAGGTTTGCAGTAGGAAAACCGATTTTTCTTCCGTTCTGATCGCCTGACTCAACAGTTCCTGAAATGCTGAAATCTCTTCCCAGAAAACAGTTTGCCTTTTTGATGTTTCCTTCTGCAATCGACTGCCTGATCTTTGAACTCGAAATCTGTTCTTCATTATAAAATACAGGCGGAATTTCTTCTGTGACAAATCCTGATTCAGCGGAAATCCTTTTCAGAAACTGATAGTCACCCTCTCGATTTTTCCCGAAGAAATGATTAAACCCGATGACAATATGAGATGCATGTACAGTGTCCATCAGAATCATTCTTACAAAATCAGATGCATGAATTTCTGACACCTCTTTCGTGAATCTGATTCGTACAATATTTTCAATCCCGAAACTTTTCAGTATCTCTTCTTTTTTTCTTTCAGAATAGATGGCTCTGTGGTTTAGATTTTTTCCGAGAACGGCTGAAGGATTTGGGGAATATGTAATCAGAACGGAAGGAAGCGATTTCAGTGAAGCCGCTTCATTTAAGTGTCTGATGAGAACAGAATGTCCTCTGTGAATGCCGTCAAAATTGCCCAATGTGACTGCAGAACGGTCAAACAGTCTTTTCAGTTCATTCATACTGCTGATTTCATAAATATTCACGGCTGATCTGATTATTTTTCCACTTGCTAAATATTCCAGCAGAATTTCTTTAGAAGTGTATGAAACTTTTCCTATTTTTTCTTTTTACATTTTCTGTCTATTCTGAAAAGCTTTCGATCAACTTCAGCCATATCGATGAAAAAGGCAGAAATCTGAAAGAAGAAGAATTTGCCGGCTACAATGAACTGAACAGATGGGCGCTTCACCAGAATCTGAAACTGATTCAGGACAGCAGTGCCGGGGGAATGAAAGACGGAATTTGCAGGATGATTCCGGCAGGCGGCCTTTCCTTTTATCTGGAGTCCAAAAAGGAAAAAATC
Source organism: Spirochaetota bacterium (assembly GCA_052033835.1). Classification (GTDB taxonomy): domain Bacteria; phylum Spirochaetota; class Leptospiria; order Leptospirales; family Leptospiraceae; genus DAORDI01. The sequence continues at coordinate 3,566 of JBPOJG010000535.1, read as the reverse complement.
AACAGATATCTTTATCTGGATCTGACTGTATACGAAAACACTTCCGATCAGAATCTTCCGGTGAGAACTCTCAATATATATATAGCCGGCAGACTGAAATCATCAGTAGTCTTTAAATACGGCGAAGCAGACAGAGGACCTTTCAGGATCACAATAGAACCGTCCGATATTGAATCGGGCAGAATCAATGTTCGGCTTGTACCGGGAGGAGAGACTTCGACTGGGAAATTCTGGGGAATCTGGGATGTTTTTCTTTCCGAAAAAAAGGATCTGCGTTGAACACAGTATGCTACCTCTGCACAAGCAGCAGAAACGAAAAAGTGTTTCTGGAAAACGGAATCCCGATTTTAAAATGTACTGACTGCGGACATGTATTTTCCTCCTATGAGCAGGATGAGCATTATGCAGGATACTGGCAGGAAGAAGAGTTTGATCTGAACTGGTGGGATCTTGCTCATAGAGAAATTTACGAAGAATTTATAGATAAATTCATGACAAAAGAGTCTGGATCAATTCTGGATGTAGGATGCGGACTGGGTTTTTTTGTAAAAATGATCGGTGAAAGAAAAAAAGACTGGAAGGCTCTCGGATTTGAAATGTCTCCTCAGGCAGTCAAATTTGCCCGTGAGAAAAACGCTCTTTCAAATATCTATGAAGGAATGGTTCAGAAAAGCGGGATAGCAGAAAACAGTCTGGATATCATTACTCTCTGGGATGTAATTGAACATATCCCTAAACCGGCTCCTCTTCTGGATTATCTGTATTCTGTCCTGAAGCCGGGAGGAATCCTCTTTATGCAGACTCCGAATTTTCCGATTCAGCTGCTCAAGGCAAGAATAAAGGTCCTTCTGAAAGGTATGCGGGAAGGAGTTCATTATCTTGAAGCAAAGGATCATATCAATGACTACAGCAGGGAAAGCATGAAAAGACTCGGCAGAAATTCAGGTTTTCAGGATCCGGAATTTCACATACTGAAACCGATTCTTTCCGTTTCGGGAGCCTCATCAGGTGCTGCAGTCAAGGCCAAACTGGCATATTATTATATTACTAAAACATTATGGAAAATAAGCATGCATACTGTATTTTTGAACAATACTCTGTTTGCTGTTTATAAAAAGTGAGACTGTATGATTAAATATAATGTATTCGGAGTAGGGAATGCTCTCGTGGATTTCGTGACAAGGGCTGAGGATGAATTTCTCAAGGAGAATAAGATCAGAAAGGGGGTAATGACCCTTGTCGATTCAGCAGATCAGGCCGCATTGCTTGAAAAGCTCCACAATCTGAATCCTCTCCTGAGATCAGGCGGCAGTGCCGCAAACACAATGATCGGAATTGCCAACTGCGGAGGAACCGGCTGTTATACAGGAAAGGTTTCTACTGACAGGTATGGAGCTTTCTACAAGGAAGATATGGAGAAGGCAGGAATATCCTTTGAGGTTCCTGCAGGCACAGGAAATACTGGAACCTGTCTTGTAATTACGTCTCCTGACGGTGAAAGAACAATGCTGACTGCCCTCGGGATCTCAAGCGAACTTCATCCGTCCGACATTCATCTCGAAAAGCTGAAGGAATCTGAAATTGCCTACCTGGAAGGATATCTCTGGGACAGGCAGAATACAAAAGATGCGTCTGTTTTTACAATGGACAATGCCAAAAAGATGGGGAAGAGGGTAGCGTACACTTACAGTGATCCTTTCTGTGTGAACAGATCCAGAGAAGATTTTATTAAGATTACAAAAGAATATGTGGACATAGCATTCTGCAATCACGAAGAAGCGATGGCACTGACTCAGACGGAAAATCCCGAAGATGCAATTGTGGAACTTGGAAACTTCTGTCCGCTCGTATTTATGACCTGGAGTTCTCACGGATGTTATCTGTCGGAGAACGGGGTAAACAGACTTGTCCCCGGCTTTCCTGTAAAACCGATAGACAGCAACGGTGCAGGCGATGCATTCGCTGCAGGAGTTCTTTACGGTCTTACTCACGGACTCGATGCAGCTCAATCTGCAAAATGGGGCAACTATGTTGCATCCAGAGTCATTCTCGAAATCGGTCCTCGAATTTCTTATTCCCTCAAGGGTAAAATAAACGAGATCTTGGGAAGCCAGTCTTGAAAGAACTCCCGTATGTAATTTCACCTGAACTTGAAGAGGCTGTTCTGACAGCAGAGGTTGTCAAAAGACCTCTGCTTGTCCGAGGGGAACCGGGAACAGGAAAGACTCAGCTCGCTGAATTCATTGCGGCCAGAATGAATCTGCCCATTTTCAAATGGCATATCAAATCAATCACGACAGCAAAAGACGGACTGTATTTTTACGATGCAGTATCCAGACTGAATGATTCCAGATTCACAGATGAAAAGACAAGAGACAAGGTCCACAATATAGAAAACTACATCCGAATGGGTGCGCTTGGTGAGGCATTTTCGAGAGAGAAAAAATCGGTGGTCCTCATTGACGAAATAGACAAGGCGGACATCGAATTTCCGAATGATCTTCTTCTGGAGCTCGATGAAATGGAATTTACAGTTCAGGAAACAGGAAGAAAGGTGAAGGCAAAGGAAAGGCCTCTGGTCATCATCACATCGAACAATGAGAAAGAACTTCCTGATGCATTTCTGCGAAGATGCATTTTTCATTATATTGATTTCCCGAATCCCGAACTGATGAAAAGGATTCTGTTTTCTCATTATCCTGATCTGAATAAAGAATTCAGTGAATCAGTGATGAATACTTTTTATCGCGTACGAAAACTCGATGATCTCAGAAAAAAACCTTCCACGAGTGAACTTCTGGACTGGATACAGATTCTGATTCATCAGGGAGTCAGCCTTCAGAGCGGAAGCAGAATTCCTTTTCTGGGAGCACTTGTAAAGAATGAAGACGATATCAAGGGATATTCTGGAAGATTTACGGTGAATTGAAAAAAGTTCACGGTTCCCAGAATGCCAGTCTGTTTCTTTCCTTGTTCGGAATGTCCTGTCGAAACACTGACAAATGAAAATCTGCCGATATATGGACTGATTCTGTATCCTCCAGTAAAAAAATTCGAGTGCCTTAAAAAGTCAGAGCTGATCCGCAAGGAGCTTCCTGAAAGTATGGATTATATAGAATATGCCATAGATATCAACGGGGATTCAAAGCCTGAAATTGCAAAATACAGCACAAAGGATGATTCTACTGATGTCTCTAGTCTTTGGATAAAAAATGAAAAAAATGAATGGAAGCTCTATGAGAGGCATTCTTCAAAAAATTATCAGTTTGATAAGGATAAGGACGGATTTTATCCGGCTTCTTATTTCTGTGATTAGTATTGACAGTGAGATTTCAGTCTGCAGCGACTGCTTTGTAATGACTCTATTCCCGCAAACGCAAATTTGCGGGAATTCAAGCTTGGCTGTGATCTGAAATCACTTGATTGGCACGGCCTGCGATTGTGAAATGGATGAATTCGGCGCAAATTGGAGTGTGATCCACATCCTTACACACAAGTTTTTTTGAACTCTTTTGTCGGTACAGAAAAAATTGTCTTTTCTGTCATTTCGAACGCAGTGAGAAATC
>JBPOJG010000494.1:0-27575 GCA_052033835.1 Spirochaetota bacterium | reverse complement strand
CCACTGTTAGATTTAAAAAAGTATGATGTAGGGTCATCAAATCCAACACTCAATAGAAATTTTATTCATGAAATCATTGTAAATATACCAGACCTACCCACCCAAAAACGCATCGCATCCGTCCTCTCCGCCCTCGATTCCAAAATCGAACTCAACAACCGAATCAACGCCGAACTCGAAGCAATGGCAAAAACCATCTATGACTATTGGTTTGTGCAGTTTGATTTTCCCGCCCCCCTTTCATCCCCCCAATCGGGGGGAAATAGGGGGAGCAAACCCTACAAATCCAGTGGCGGAAAGATGGTCTGGAATGAGGAATTGAAAAGAGAGATTCCGGAAGGTTGGGAGGTGAAGAGATTAGGCAATATATTGAAAACTTCGCTTGGCGGTACCCCTTCAACGAAAAATGAAGCATTTTGGGAAAATGGAACTATTCATTGGTTGAATTCGGGAGAAATTGCTAATTTCCCAATTCTTACTTCTGAATTAAAAATTACGAAGGAAGCGGTCAATAAATCTGCAACAGCACTCTTGCCGAAGGGAACAACACTTTTATCAATTACGAGGCACCTGAGACCAACCGTGCTCGGCATTGATGCTTGTGCTAATCAGTCGGTTATCGGTATTTTAGAAAAAGGCGAGATGAAATATAATTATATTTATCCATATTTAAAGAATGAAATTCCTCGATTAATGACATTAAGAACAGGAGCTCAGCAGCCGCATATAAATAAAGAAATAGTTGATGATTCTTTTTTGATTATTCCTGTTGGAGATGAGTTGTTAAAAAAATATAATGAAACAACAGCTCCTCTTTATACGAAGATATTCAACAGCAGTCTCGAAAACCAGCAATTAACCCAACTCCGAGACTGGCTTTTGCCTATGCTTATGAACGGACAGGTGAGGGTGGAATAGGAAACGGGGTATGAACAACAAGATTGCAAGAAATGCTCCGTGCCCATGTGGAAGTCATCGGAAATATAAAAAATGCTGTATGAGTAAAAATGAGATGGGTAACGAATTAAATTCTTTGTTCGATAAGATATACAAAGGAGATATTCCTTTTCGAGCCGAAATAACCAGTACGAATGGGCAAAGTTCTTCAATGAAAGTTTACAATGCTTCAATTATTCGGGATGGAGTCAAGCAAGTCCTTTTTGATGATGAAATTACCTTATCGGTTAATGATATTAAAAACGATGTAACAGAAAAAGCATCTGCAATGATTAGTATACCGACAGTAAGGAGTTTAAAGCCAGAAATCTTGACCTTGGGAAATGCAAACGTTTCCAATCAGACTAGCCAATATTTATTAGAATTTTTCGATTGTAAAAAGAAATTAAAAATCTCAAGTAAGAAAGATCTTTTTGCTGTTATCCGTATTTCTGAGCAGAGAGATGCAGGATGTTTTTGTTTTGATGTACTATTTGGCAGCAAAGGACAAAATGAAATTATTGACGAAAATAATCAGAAAAATAGACCGCATATAAGATTTTATCCTTCCGGCAATGGAAAATTTATTCGGTTTTCCGGTTATAATTGCGACTTGATAAATAAAATGAATTATAATTCGGAATCGAAAAATATTTATCCATCCAACATTGAAATTAAATGTCTGGATTATGCTGAGTCAATCTTCTTATTGTTTGAATTTCTTGAACAAGAACAAAAGGTCATATTAAGAGAAGCTAAATTTAAGGAAGAATAATGTTTGGTATTTCCAGGGAAGTGCGGGTGGAGTAGGAAATGATAGCTACGTATATCACAATGATCAAAGGGGATAGAAATGTTTTTTTGAAAGTTCCAAACCGTTTTTGTTTATACACTGATCCTGAAAAATTAATGTATCCGAAAGCACTGTCAGCGGACATTCCCTATTTTCTAGAAATTCAATATTCAGATGAGGAATATCCTGATGAAAGAATTGCATATTCAGCATATGGTTTTGAGAATGCGAAAAGAGAATTGATTTTAGATAAGAACAAAAAGCAAGTCATATCGAAAGATTTACTGAAAATCGAGTTTCTGCAAAAAAGAAAAGAAGAAATCGAATGTCTGCTGTATTCATTCACAAGAAAATTTGTTTTTTCATATCCTGTCATACAGGGCTGGTTTTTAAATTTAGAGGAAGATTTTTCCTCGGGTCTGAAAAATCAGTATGGGCAGCTAGGTTATTTCTATAATTTTCCGGAATCAGAACCGAATGATTTATATTCTATTGAACATGACTGGCATTTGGGAAATCCAATCATTCTTTCCTCTGATAAATTGGACAAAAATGAAAAGCAGTTTATATCATTAACTGATATGTATGAGATATATTATAATGCAAGTTCTTTGATTCGGGAAACTGTTTTTCGAGCTGCAAAACAAATTCACTCCTCAGAAAAACTTTCGAATATTGACTCGACTGCAAAATTCCTGTATCATGTTTATGCAATAGAAACATTGATAGGTGCAGAAGATAAGAAAGAGAATAGGAAGGAATCAGTATGCGAAACCTGCGGTCAAAAGAAATTTTCAGTGAGCAAAAAATTTCATATTTTTCTGGAAAAGTATTCTGACTCTTACAATAAAAAAAGAGTAAATGAAATATATGGTCTTCGTTCAGCGATTGTTCATTCGGGACAGCCCATTTCTCATTTCGGATTTTTTACGTTTGAGGATCAATTGAAAGAACTCAAAAAGCATTATATCCAGGATCAGACCTTAGCCTATGCAAAAGAACTTGCCATTGAATCATTGAATAAATTTCTCTATATGAACGGACAGGTGAGAGCGGAATAGGTTTTTCCTATTGACTAAATTCCCTGCAGAATGTTACCTTACCCCTATGAATGCACTTTTGGAAAATACAATCAAAGAATTGGGCTTTTCCTCTCTGGAAGAATTTGCCAGACATCAGGCTATCACGATTTTAACCCAAAAGATCCAGGCTTATAAAAGGGAAGCAGAGAAATATGTCTCTAAATATGGGATGGATTATTCTGAATTTTCCGAGCGGCATTCAGAGATGGATCATTTTGATATTTTAGAAAAAGAAGATGATCACATGGATTGGGAGATTGCTTTACATAGTCTTCATTCTTTACAAAAAAAAGTAAGTTTATTGAAAGAGGGCGGAAATATCCCTCAGAATGAAACGGATTATCGAAGACGAATCGAGGCTTATATTCAGAATGTTCGATAAGGGATTTGTTAAATCCATAATCCAAAGATACATTGAAATTATTCAAGATTATGAAATAATTACAGACTTGTTTGAGGACAGCAAGTATACACTGGAATTACGAATACTTTTCAAAGATGATTCAAAGCTGGACAATAGAGACGTATATTTATTTTCAGATAATCTTATAAGAAGAAGATATAAATTTCAATGGATGAAAGCGGATAATAGTCTAATCATGAGATGGGATAATGCAGAACATCACCGCACAATAAAAACGTTTCCATTTCATTTGCATCGATTGAAAAAGGAAAATGTAGAAGAATCTCCAGAAATGACTTTAGAGTCAGTACTGTCTTTTATAAAAAATTTTAAAGAATTATAAATCGATTTTCTTCTTGTAATTCCGGACACGTTGAGGGTGGAACAGGAAAAGGGTTTACAATTTTTCTAAACCGTCCGCAAAAGAAGGTTCTATCAAAAAATTACCGACATCTACGCGCAATGCAGTGTTGATTATAAATTAGACAGTGAAACTACAAAAGACTTTTTTGCGACAGTTCAAAATAAACTGCTTTAAGCACACCCTCCTAAATATATTTCTTCAGAAAAGCCTGCAGATGCTGAATAGGTACTGTATGAATCAGCAAACCGTTTCTTTCTTCTGTCGCGGTTCTGCAGTCGGAAGCGACCAGCACATTGATCCCTTTAGGATGCTGTCTTCGAAAAATCTGAAGGTTCTTCGCATTGAAGTTTTTCTGTTTCCATTTGCATTCCAGTACGATCTGTCTGTCCCTTCCGGTCGGAAGAACAAAATCAATTTCATTTCCGTTTTTATTTCTCCAGTACATCGGCACTGCACCGAGTGACTGAATTGTTTCCAGCACAAGGTTTTCCAGGTAAAGTCCGCAATCCTCCGATCTCAATTGGGTGATCATTCTGGCGTAGCAGCTGAATCCAGTATCAAACCCATAGACCTTCGGCTGACTGACAATCTCCTGCACTGAATTTCCTGAGAACGGCCGGATCACCGCTATTGCTTTTGTCGCTTCCAGAATTTCCAGATATTTTACGGCAGTGGGTCGGCTGATGCCGGAAGCCTGCGCGAGTCTGGATACATCCAGAGGACTTCCATTCTGTATAAGAATCCATTCCAGAGTCTTCAGGAAAGGCTGTCTTTTTTCCACTCGGAAAATTTCCTGAATGTCTCTAGCATAAAAGGAATCCAGCCACTCCGCATAGAACTCGCTGTCCAGTTCTTCCGAAAGCAGTGCCGGAGGAAGTCCTCCGAAGAGAATTCTTTTTTCAATGTCTGCCTTAAAGTCATTCAGTTCTGCAGCCAGTACAGGAAGCAGATGAATGTTTCTTTTTCTGCCTGTCAGAGAATCCTTGAATTTGCTTCCTGCCAGCACAGCGGATGAGCCGGTGACAAGCATTTTAATTTTCGGATATTCGTCTGCTGCAATTTTAAGAAGCCGTGTGGCCTCCGGAAGCTGATGAATTTCATCGAGTATGAGGATATCTTTCTGAAGGGTTCTGAGAAAGTTTTCAGGGTCAGAGAGGGTTTCCTGTACGCTCGGAAGATCACAGTTCAGATATGCCGCCTCGGAAAAAAAACGGCACAGTGTAGTCTTGCCTGATCTTCTTACTCCCACAAGCCATACGATAGAGGATTTTTTCCATGCAGAATGGATTTTCTCCTGCCAGAATTCCCTGTTTATGCCCATAATCACACTTTACATTTAGTGCGACTAATTGTAAAGTGTATTTTTCCTAACCCCTAAGACTCCGCTTTTCAGGCATTTCTCTATAAATTCTCTTACAATGTATTTTCCGCTGAGTAGTTACAAAATCTTTTACAATACATTTTCACTGATGAAGTTCGGCAGAAATAATCTTTCTTGAACTCTCAAGCATCATTAAAAATCTGTAAATGTATGAATTATTTACTGTATCAGTGTGAAAGTTTAAAGTCCGGAACAGGTCTGAAGTCCGGATGCAGAATGAGAGATCTTCTTCTGCTTGTTTTTATCCTGGCTGACGTTCTGTACTGTACAACGTCTATTCCGACTATAAGGCCTGAAAAGGTTCCTGAAAAAGTGACAGGCAGTCCTTGGTTCAATATGGGATACTGGGGAAACTCCGATTTCAAATCCAGAAGCAGAAAGCAGTCTGTTACTTCAGTGATTCTGCACAATACCGAAAGCAGGTCAAATGAGGAATATTTCAGAGAAACCAGAAAGGAAGGATACGGGTTTCATTTCTTTGTGGATGCAAAGGGACGGACTTTCGGAGTGAGTTCTCCTGAGACGACTGTGTTCAAACTTGTATCCAAAATGGATGAGGGCACTCTGCATCTGAGTTTCGAGGGAACAAAAGAGTCTGTAATTTCCAACAAGGTGCAGATGAAGGCACTGACCGATCTTCTGAGATATATTATCATGGAATATAAGGTGCAGAAGGACAATTTTGACGTGGCCGGAAAGAAGGGGATATTCACTCATTTTCAGGCAAAGAAAAGATACGGCAATTTTACTGATATGGATGAATGCGGTGCAGAAGAAGTTCTTTCTGCACTTCTCGATAAACTGGATGGAGATTATTTTGCTGAAACGGAATGGAAGGACAGATTCAACAAGGACTGGATATTCCGAAAAGAAAAACTCGGAAAACAGAAATCGATGACTCCTGCTCAGCCTGTTGTCAGGAAGGGAAGAGGTATTACATCGCAGGAAAATCTGAAGCTTCCTTCTCTGGAAAAGAATGAGAAGGGCAGGACTCCTGAAAAATACAGACTGGTTTACAATTTCAAGCAGAAGATTAAACCTGTCTGCACAGTTCTGCATTTTACAGCCATCAGTGATTATCAGATATCTCAGAGAGTTCTGGAACAGAGAGGGCTGTCTGCAACGATTATGGTGGACAAGGACGGGAAGGCATATCAGCTCCTCGATCATCTGGATGATCTGGCACAGGCTGCTACAGGCACAAACGACAAATGCATTCAGATTGAAATTATAGGAAAGAATACAGAAGAACTTCTTGCAAATCAATTTCAGACAGAAAAAGTTGTATCCCTTGTGAAAGAAATTTCTGATCTGTATGATATCCCTCTGAACAATCACAGAATTGAAGAATTCAGGGGAGTTTATTCTCATACACAGGCAAAGAAGAAATTCGGCGGTTCTGTTGCTCTCATTGGAAAAGATTTTGACCCGGGCGAAGAGTATATGAAAAAGGTTCTGGAAAAGGCAGGCGGCAAATTTTATTCAGAGGAAGACTGGTATGAAAGAAAAAGTGAAGACTGGATCATCTACTTCGGCGATTTCCAGCCCTGACAGGGAGACTGCAATTTCAATTGAGTCTGTAGTAAAACGATTCAAGGAAACAACTGCAGCAGACAGTCTGAATCTGAAAATTCATCAGGGAGAATTTGCTGCTCTGCTTGGGCCCAACGGCGCAGGCAAGACGACGCTTGTAGAGATGATCGAAGGGATACAGTTTCCTGATTCAGGCAGAATACAGATCTATGGAATGAACTGGTTTTCTAACAGAAAGAAACTGCGGGAACTTGTCGGATTTTCCCTTCAGGAAACAAAATTTCTGGAAAAACTCACTGTTTTGGAAACGATCTGTCTTTTCGGAAGTTTCTATTCCAAGTCAAAGGAGGAGAGTATTGCTGCACTTCTTCCTGCAGGTCTTTACGAAAAAAGAGAAACCTATGTGGAGTCTCTTTCCGGAGGACAGAGGCAGAAGCTGGCACTCTGCACAGCAATATTACATAATCCTAAAATACTCATCCTGGACGAACCGACTACAGGTCTTGATCCTAAAGCAAGAAGAGAGATTTGGAGTGTTCTGCTTCAGCTGAAATCTGCGGGAACTACAATGATACTGACGACTCATTATATGGAAGAGGCGGAGACGCTCTGTGACAGAATACTTTTTATAGACAGAGGCAGAATCATTGCTGACGGAACTCTGCCTGAGCTTTTGAAAAAAAATGACCATTCCGAACATATTCTGATCCGTCTCGACAGACCCGGAAAAAATATTGAATGGGAGAGTATTTCCGGATTCCGTTCCATTCGCTGGAAAGAGGAATTTCTGGAGGCGGAAATTGCAGCAGATCACAGTTCCATTTTTCTGCAGAAACTTCTGGATATTCTGAAAAAGAAAAAAATTTCCTTTGAAAAACTGGAAACCAGAAAAGCGACACTGGATGATCTGTTTATGTCCATGACTGGAAGGAGACTTGAAGAATGAGAATGATCCTTGAACTGCTGAAAGCAGAACTGAAAATGTTCTACAGAAATCCCGGAATTCTTTTCTGGGCATTCGGATTTCCTCTGATCATGGCGGGAATTCTGGGACTCGCATTTATAAAAAAACAGGAACAGAAATACGTTATATCTGTATTTGAAGAAAAAGCATCAGAAAATAATTATAATACAGTTTCCTCTCTGAAGCCTCCTTCCGGAGGATATGCAGTTTATGAATTCAGAAAACAGAGCTGGGAGGCCTCAGTTCTCAGTATGAAAAGAGGTGAGACAAGTCTTGTACTGAAAATACTTTCTTCTGGAGAATATGAATTCTATTTTGATCCGAACAATCAGACAAGCCATATCTGTTATCTTCTTCTGCAGAGGAGCATTAACGAAAAAGACAGTTCCGGAGAATCTTCCGACAGTTCGGTAAGGCAGATGGAAACAATAGGGAGCAGGTACATAGATTTTCTGATTCCGGGGCTTCTTGCACTCGGTGTAATGAATTCCTGTCTCTGGGGGACAGCCTGGTCGCTGATTGAACTCAGAATGAAAAAACTTTTGAGAAGAATGATGGCAACTCCTCTTCCTAAGTCCTATTTTCTTTTTTCCCATCTTCTGATGAGAATCATCCTCTCAGGATTGGAATTTATATTTTTAATTATCTTTGGATATTTTGTATTTTCTGTAGAAGTTCAAGGTTCATTGGCAGCGCTGTTCCTGATTTTTATTGCAGGCAATCTTGCTTTTACAGGCATAGCTGTTCTCATTTCTTCGAGAGTGGCGAATTCGCAGATAGGGAACGGACTCATCAATCTTGTTTCATTTCCTATGACGATCTGTTCAGGAGTATTCTTTTCCTATCACGGATTTCCTGAACTGTTCAGAAATATTGTGAAATATTTTCCACTGACAGTTCTTGCGGACGGTGTAAGGGCAGTGTTTACGGAAGGTGCAGGACTTCAGGAATCTGCATTTCCTATACTTTTCCTGTCCTTTGCCGGAGTGCTTTTTTTCGGGGCTGGGATTAAAATGTACAAATGGGACTGATTATATGGAAGACAGACTTTTTCCGAGAAGCAGAAATGAGATTATCGACAGTGAAATGAAGAAGATGAAACTGCCTGCATTCGGCAGATTTCTGATAGAATCTGTTCTGGACGGCAGGATCAAGGAGGAGTCTCTCATCTGCTGCCATTCTGACTGTTCTTTGTGTAATGAGAAAGTTTCTCAGTGTCTTTCCGGAATTAAAAAACAGCTGAATGATATATAATAAATAATTGACATTAGAATGGAAATATTTGTTTCTGGATTTAGGAATGAGGTAACTATGAAAAAAATTACATTCACTTTTTTAGCTTTGGCTTTACTTTCTGCGGTACAATTCTGCAAGCCAAGTTCTGAAAATGAAAAAAACAAACATGCTGTTCTTGTGAAAGATGCTAACTCCTATATGACTAGCTTTCCTAAGTTTAGAACGCATGTGGAAGACCTTTTGAAGAAATCCGAAGCGGCATACGCTGAGGCCTCCAAACTGACTGATGATGCTCAGAAAGCAGAAAAAATGAAAGCAGCGAATGAGATTCTTTCTGACAACAAGCTGATTTCTCAGCTGGGTTCATATGTTTTCAAAGAAGATGATATTCAGGATGATATCAAACTTCTGACTGAAAACAAGACCAAGGTGAAATTTCATGATGAAATTAATGCTGCTGTCAGTACAGCAATCAAAAATCTTGGCGAAGCAAAAAGCATTATGGACAATGCAAAGGCTGGAACAGTTGAGGAAGCAGCAGAAGAAGTGACTAAGGCAGTCGGTCTTCTGATTGAAGCAAATTCCAAACTGGATAAGGTTACTGCACAGATCAAAAAAGACAAGAAAAAAGACAAGAAGAAGTAAGTCGTCATTGCCGGTCCTTAAAGGCCGGCAATTTCTGAAATTCTGTCATCTAGGTATTGCACAGATTTTTTATTCCATTCGAAAATTCCATTTTCCCATCTGCAGTAACCGTCTGTTTTCCACTTTTTAATCAATTTCAGAGCTGAATCTTTTTTTTCCGGTGCAAATTTTTCCAAAAATCCGTTTAATTCAATCGGGATGAAAATTCTGAAGATGCATAAGGCAAGTTCAGTCAGTGAGTCAGAAATTTCAAAATTTGAATTCCAGTTCTTTTTCAGATACACGTCGGTCGATCTGTCATTTGAATAACGTCTTAACCCAATGAAACCGTGTGCTCCGGGGCAGATTCCAAGGTATTCTTCCACAAGCCAATACTTCAGATTATGAAATGATTCAAACCCGGCAATGCTGTAATTGGAAACTTCATACTGTCTGTACTTGAATTCAGAAAGAAGATCAGGCAGAAGAAACAGAATTTCGGACTGCAGTTCTTCATTTGGAGACAGTGATTTTCCTGAGCGGATTTTTCTGTAATACTCAGTTCCTTTTTCGGCTGTGAGTGAATATGCACTGATATGAGTAAGCCCATTCTCAGCGGCTTTTCTTATATCAGAAAAAAAATCCTCGAGAGTCTGCCCTGGAATCCCATACATCAGATCTATCCCCTTTTTTGTGAAGCGGGAATTTTTCAGAGCTTCCAGAATCTGATCGTATTTTTCGCCTCTGAAGTGTCTGTCGAGAGTCTGAAGATGAATCGGACTGAAACTTTGAACACCTGCATTGATTCTTGTAATTCCAATTTCAAAGTAATTTTTGAGAAGTTCCGTGCTGAGATCTTCCGGATTGCATTCCACTGTAATTTCTGCATTTTCAGAAATCTGAAACCGATTTTTCAGAAAATAGAGGAATTTATAAATTTCCAGAGGATCTGCCTTGGACGGAGTTCCGCCTCCGAAAAATACAGTGTCGTATATGAGATTCTGAAGTTCAGGGAACTGCCTTATTCTGAAATCTGTCTCTGTTATATAAGCAGAGAAAAGTTCTCTGTCTTTTCCAGAGTTCTCCAGACCGATTCCTGCGGAATAAAAATCACAGTAGGCACATTTATGAACACAGTATGGATAATGAATATATATCCCACCATATCCGTTTCTGCACTTGAGGGGCAATAATGTATTCAAGCTGCTTTGATTTCATCCTCTGAACCGTCCGGGATATCCTTTGCCTCTCCGCCCCAGTCAGGATCGGAATCAAAGATCAGAAGAAATTCCCTGTCTTCCAGTTCCGGATCAGCGGCAAAATCCAGTTCAAAATTATCGGATGAAAATCCGCCAAGCTGTGCGAATTCAGTTTTTTCCAAAACTGTATTTTCAGTCTTCTTTATCCTGTCTCTGCTTCCAAAGTTTGCCACCATATCAATTCTTGATAGTGTCTGAGGAGTTGCTGCAAGAATGGTAGGGTAGATAGAAAAATCATCCTTGAAATCTTCTGCAGCTTCATATACTTCCTTGTCCCAGTGAAGAAAATCATTAAACTTGAACTTCTTCTTGAATACGACTGAGTAATCGAAATTTTGAGAATCAGAGATGTTTACTATCAGTGCCTTTGCGAGAGAATCAGCCGCGCTCTTTGTCAGAAATGCATTTTTTTGAAAATATTCCGAAACAGAATCCAGATCCGGAGAAACTGTTTTTTCCGCAAGTGCTGTGAAAAATTCATCGAGAACGGACACAGCATCCTCATCACTGAGATAAGTGCATCCGAATTCATTCTCTGAACTGTTCATTATTTCAGCATTGTTTTTCTGTATACAATATCTGCAGGCTTAACCGGTTCTTCTGAATTGAATGCTCGAAGCACAAGACCGACACAGGAAGCGTCCGTAGGAGAAAATGAAAACAGTACTTTCACATTTGGATTCGATGGAAATTCCAGAAACGGAGATCCGGTATGAAGCAGGATATAATCAGCTTTAGGATTCGTCTTTATCAGAGAATTTATTCTTCTTAGATCCGACTGATCCCTTGAATCCAGAACAAAAACACCTTTGATTTTTTTGGAAAGCATTTTTTTCAGACGTTTCTCGCTGATGACATCATGACCCAGAAGTTCCGCTTCTTCTTTGAGTCTGTCCTGTCTGAAATGAAAATGAAAAGTTTTCACCGTTTCAGCCGAAGGAGGAAAAAATTCGTTTTTCCAGGATCTGACTGCATCTGAAGAAATTTTTCTGTTCAGATCATTTATGTTTTCTTTCTTCAGATATTCATAAAATTCCTTTGAGGACTTGTTTCTTTTTTGAAGATAAATCTTAAGTTCATCATCATTAATAATTGATGATGAAAAACTTTCATTAAAAAGTCCCAGTTCCATCTTTGCTATGAGCTGTCTTTTGATGGCCTCATCAATGAGATTGACTTCCCCTGACATAAATTCTTTCTTCTTCACCGCCGAAAGAATCATATCATAGTATTCGGCTGTATTTTTTCCGAAGCTTGTCATCAGGATTACATCGGCTCCCGCAAGAACCGCGAGGACTCCTCTTTTGACATTTTTATAATTCTTGGATATTGCGTCCATTTCCATTGCGTCCGTAAACACGAGACCGTTGAATTTCAGTCTGTTTCTGAGTATGTTTTTCAGCACAAGTGGAGACAGTGTTGCAGGATAGTCTGGGTCAATTTTTGAAAAAACAATATGTGCACTCATTACTGATCTTGCACCTTCTTCAATTGCTTTTTTGAAAGGAAGAAGTTCAAACTGCATCAGTTCTTCTTCTGTTTTGTCGATCACAGGCAGACCGATATGACTGTCCACATTTGTGTCTCCGTGCCCCGGAAAATGTTTGATTACTGACAGTGCTCCTGCAGACCTTGCTCCCTTTTCGTATGCAATTCCCATTTTAATCACCGTGTCTGGAGTAACTCCAAAGGAACGAGTATTTATGACTGGATTTTCCGGATTGTTATTTATGTCCAGATCAGGAGCAAAAACAGTATTGATCCCCAGTTTTTTCAGCTGGTATGCGGTGGCAAATCCCATCTTATAAGCGTAGTCTGAATTTGCGGTCTGACCGACTGCCATTGCACTTGGAAACTGAGTCACTCCGCTTTCGACCCTGACAACTCTTCCGCCTTCCTGGTCTGTTGAGATCAGAAGAGGAGGCAGTTTCAGGTCCTTCATTTCCGACTGAAGGTCTTTAGTAAGTGTTCTTATTTCTTCCTTTGTTCCCAGATTCATTCCGAAAAGGATGACCCCGCCCGGTCTGATTTTTCTGATTTCCTTCAATGCATCTTCATCTGCTTCCTTTCCCGCAATTGCCACATGAATAATCTGACCTGCTTTGACCTCATCACTCATTTTGGAAACAATCTCTGCCGCAAGTTTTTCCATCTTGGCTCTTGGGGGAACGGGCGGAAGTTCCTGAGAACAGAGTTTTTTTGGAAAGTACCATATTGAAACGATGACTGCGGCAGTGATCAGAAAACCTCGTGCGAACTGAAACATAAGATATACCTCTTTTTTCGCCTGAAAAGGCGATATTTTATTATAATGATTTTTTAATTCTTATGAAAAATGACATTCTGAAAAATGTCCTTTTGAGACTTCTTTTCTCAAGGGTCTTTCGTTTCTGCATATGTCTTTTGCATCTGGACATCTTGTATGAAAATAACATCCCTTGGGTTTGTTCAGAACACTCGGAATCTCACCCGTGACCGGAACGGATTTTCTGTGCCCGCCTAATGAAAATATACTGGAAAATAATGCTTTCGTATATGGGTGTGCGGGATTTTTTCTGATTTCTTCCCTGCCTCCGAACTCTACAATGCGCCCAAGATACATAACAGCTATTCTGTCGGAGATATGGCCGAGCACTCCCAGATCATGACTGATGAAAAGCAGAGAAATTCCTGTTTCCTTTTTCAGTCTTGTAAGAAGATTGATTATCTGTGCCTGATTTGACACATCGAGTGCAGAAGTAATTTCATCACACACAATAAATTTAGGATTCAGAATCAGAGTTCTTGCGATGCAGATTCTCTGTCTCTGTCCTCCGGAAAATTCATGAGGATATCTTTCCAGATGTTCTTTTTTGAGTCCTACTTTTTCCATTACGTTTTCTGCCTTTTCTTTGGCCTCTGATGCGGAAACGGAAGAATGGATTTTCAGTCCCTCTGTGAGAATTTCAAAAACAGTGAATCTGGGATTCATTGAGGAATAAGGATCCTGAAATATGATCTGAAGATCCTTTCTGAGCGGAAGCAGTTCCTTTTTTTTCAGCTGAACAAGATTTTTCCCTAAATAAATTACCTCGCCCGACGCAGGAAGGAGCTGAAGGATCGCCTTTCCGAGCGTCGATTTGCCAGACCCGGATTCACCTGCAAGTCCTATCACTTCATTTTCAGATACAGTGAAATCTGCATTTTCGAGAGCCGTCAGAACATCTTTTCCGAAAAGTTTTGCTGAAGGAATCTGAAATTTTACAGTGAGATCTTTTACATCAATCATACAAAAAGCACCTTGTTCTGGAGTTTTCAGACTGTTTCATCAATGGTTTTTCCTGAATGCATTTTTCCTTTCTTTTCCTGCATCTGGGTTCATAATGACACCCTTTGGGAAAGTTTTCCGGAGAAGGGACAGTTCCTTCGATCGGAATAAGTTCATGTACAGAGTCATCAATTCTTGGAATGGATGCCAGAAGGTCTGCAGTATAAGGATGTTTAGGATTTCTGATGAGTTCTGCAGAGGATGATATTTCCACTGTCTGACCGGCATACATCACCTGAATCCTGTCTGCAATATTCGAGACAAGTGCAAGATCATGAGATATGAAAAGGATAGACATTTTATTTTCTTTCTTGATTTCAAGCAGAAGATCTACGAGCTGTGCCTGAATGGTCACGTCAAGTGCACTTGTCGGTTCATCCGCGATCAGTATTTCAGGATCACACATCAGTGCCATAGCAATGGATACTCTCTGAAGCATTCCCCCGCTGAACTGACCCGGATAGGAGTTGAGTCTTGAATCCAGATCTGTAAGCCCGACTCTGCTCAGAAGATATTTTGCCTTTTCAACCGCTTTTTTTTCATCCGGTGCGACATGAATCATATAGGATTCTATAATCTGATCTTTTATTTTTTTGACCGGATTCAGCGAAGTGAAAGGATCCTGAAAGATATAGGAAATTTCCTTTCCTCGAATGTCGTTCAGTTCGCTCTGAGGAAGTTTCAGAATATCTCTGTCCTTATAAATTATTGTTCCCGATCTGTAAGTGGAAATATTTTCCGGCAGAAGCCTTGTGACAGAGAGTGCAGTCAGGGATTTTCCGCATCCAGATTCTCCTACAAGTGCGAGAATCTCAGAGGGATGAAGTGAAAGTTCCACTGACTGAAGCACGGGCAGAGTTTTCCCTTTGGAACGGATGTCAACGGACAGATCAGTAATTTCCAGAAGAGGTTTCATTTTATAATTAAATTCTCCTTGGAATCAAATGCATCTCTGAGTCCCTCTCCTACAAATGCTGTCAGCTGTATTGTGACGAGAAGTGCGAGAGACGGAAATCCGATGAGCCACCAGGCCCCGAGTCTTTCCCGTCCCTGACCGATCAGTTCCCCCCAGGAAGGATTTGGTGCAGGAATTCCGTATCCCAGAAAGTCCAGTGCAGAGAGAATGGAAATTGAACCGATGAGAGAGAATGGAAGAAAGGTCACAATCGGAGTAATCGAATTTGGAAGGATATGACGGAATATGATCTGAAGATCCCCGACACCGAATGCTCTTGCTGCTTCCACATACTGTGCCGTTCTCAGTTTCAGAAATTCTCCCCGAATATAATAACTGATTCCTATCCAGGCAAATGCGGCATACGTGATCATAAGCACGCTGAAGCTGTTTCCGAAATAAGAACCCATAATCAGTATCATATATAAAAAAGGAATAGATGAAAATATTTCAATGAGTCTCTGAATGATCATATCTGTCTTGCCTGCAAAGTAACCCTGGATTCCTCCAATGATGATGCCAATGATCATTTCAAATACAATCAGAATCAGCGCAAAACCCATACAGTTTCTGTACCCGTAAATGATTCTGACAAATACATCTCTGCCTCTGTCGTCTGTTCCCATCGGATGGTAAACAGAAGGTGAGGAAGGAGGATACTGACCTTCTGAAAGTTCCTTAAGATGACTTTCGTTCGGTCCGTACGGAATCGGAGGAAAAATCATGAAATTGTCATTGTTTTTGAATCTTTCTGAATTTCTGATTTCCTTGAAGTCTGCTGCGGTTTTTTCCTTTCCTCCCAGATCAGCCTCTGTCACAACCTCAAATACAGGAAAATAAACTTTCTTATCATAATAGGCGATCAGTGCAGAATTGTTCATCAGTAGTGGACTTAAGACAGAGATGAAAAAACTTACAGAAAGAACAACAAGAGAATACCAGGCTCTTCGATTTTTTCGGAATTTGGAAAGTCTGTCCTTGAGTGCAGGGCTGAGTTTCATTCGAATCGAATCCTCGGGTCAACTAAAGTATAACAGTAGTCAGAAATAATTCTTCCGAACAGTGCAAGAAAACTCTGCACAAGAAGAAGTCCCATCATAAGATCAGTGTCTCTCTGTTTCACTGCAGTAAAACTCAGAAGTCCTATCCCGTCTATATTGAATACGAGTTCAATGATGAGAGATCCTGCCAGGATCAGAGTCAGATTGCTTCCGAATCCTGTGGCCAGAGGGATGAGAGAATTTCGAAACGCATGTTTTTTTACAGCCTCGGTGAATGAGAGTCCTTTGGAGACTGCAGTTCTCATATATTCCTTGCTGATCTCTTCGAGAAGTGAATTTTTCATCAGCAGTGTCAGGACAGCAAATGAATGAATGGAATAACAGACGACAGGAAGGAACATATGATGTGCCCTGTCAACGAGCTGCTCAAATGCGCCTAGAGATTCATAATTGTCTGAAATTTCATGTCCTAATGGAAAAAAGGAGAATACCTGTCCTGAGGCAAATAGAAAAAGGAGCAGCATTGCAAATGCAAATGTAGGGATGGAGTAAGTAAAGAATATGACAATACTTGTATATATATCGGCTTTTCCGCCATTGTGGAGAGCCTTGTAGATTCCGAGAGGTATGCAGATCAGATAACTCAGAAAAAAACCTGTCAGTCCGAATGTAAGCGATATCGGGAGCTTGTCTGCAATAAGTGTGCTTACCTTCTTGTAGTTGATTCTGGATTCACCCAGATCAAAGGAGGAAATCTGTTTCAGCCAGTAAAGATAGGCTACCGGAACAGGTTTGTCCAGATGAAGCCGTTTCTTTAACAGTTCCACTTCTTCCTGAGAGATTTTCTTCTGACTTGCTCCTGCCTCCGCTCCGAGATTTCTGTACTTTGCCAGTTCGGACTCAAGCGGT
Source organism: Spirochaetota bacterium (assembly GCA_052033835.1). Classification (GTDB taxonomy): domain Bacteria; phylum Spirochaetota; class Leptospiria; order Leptospirales; family Leptospiraceae; genus DAORDI01. Next base: position 10,828 of record JBPOJG010000494.1, on the reverse strand, counting down.
CCTCCAGGAGCAAGATGAGAAATCAGAAATACAATGAATGTAATTCCGAGCAGGGTAGGAAAAATCAGAAGAAATCGTTTCAGGAAATATTTTTTCATTATGCCTTTGCTGAACTGTCCTTTTCCCAGAGTTTTCCGCGAACGATAAAGATTACGGATACAAGCATCAGTGCAAGAGAAATGTACTGAGACTGTGAAAATCCGTGCCAGTAGTAGGATCTCAGAAATTCAGGATTTCTGCCTACATCAGGAATATTTACAATTTCAGGAGGTTTCATAAATGCAAATACTGCCTTGTTTACTCTTAGGAATTCGACGCAGAGTCTCGCAAGTCCATGCAGAAAAAGATATTGAAAGAAAAGACTCCATTTTTTGAAATTCTGATTTCTCGCCCAATAGAAGAAATAAAAGAAAAACAGAAATGATACAATCGATTCAATGACAGGAGTATTCCATACAGGAACTCCTGAAGGCATTGCCCCTTCGTATTTGAATACGAGCAGAGGAAATCTTACGTCTGTGGCATGACCATAACAGCCGTCACCGGATACAAAACAGCCCAGTCTGCCGATAGCATATCCCATCGCCATAGTAGGAGCCATCCCGTCGTAATAATGCCCCAGATCCCATTTGTTTCTTTTCAGATAGTAGTAGATGAACAGAGCTCCAGTCAGAAATCCGCCGTAGAAGACCAGGCCTCCGCCTGAGAAAAGGGAACTCCAAAGACCGTAACTTTCCATACAGACCTGACAGGATGGATCATTGTATTCTCTGAATCCATACCAGTGAGTCAGAGGAAACATATAGTTTCCGGGAAGAACAAATATCTGATCCCAGATTTCGAAAATGTAAAATATCTTTGAGCCTACTAATGTGCCGAGCACACCCAAGAAAACAATATTGTCGGCTGCTTCAGGGTTCAGACCTCTTCTTTTGTATTCTGCAGGAAGGAGTTTTGTACCTGTGTAAAATGCAATCAGCATAAGGATGGCAAAAGTGGAAGGCCCGTCCCATCCTCCGATGGAAAAGGGTAATGTGATTTTTTCGAGCATACCGTCTCAGCTTGAAACAGGTCTCTTTTCAGGCAAGTAAAAATAGAAAAGGGGTGCAGAGTGCACCCCTCAATTTTTAAGTCGGGAATTTAAGGATTAATGAGTCTTTTTCTTTTGTCCCCAGACCCAGTAGATGGAACATCTTCCATGGTTTTTGATGGAAGCATTGGATTTACCAGCACAACGATCTTCAACAGTCTTGTGTGATCCTTCATTTCCTTCAAAGCCTGGATGCTTGCATCTGCTACGTTTTGCTTCATGATAACCTTTTTGATGCTTGCATGTTTCTGTTCCGTCTTTCAGACCATGACCTTTTTCAGTATGGCCTTTTCCTTTGAACTCTTTTCCATAGTGATCATCGTCATCTTCTTCGTCTTCTGACTTGCAGGAGTTGTCATCGTCATGACCGCCATTTCCAACATTACCATTGTTGCCGGAATTTCCGTTATTGCCAGAGTTTCCATTGTTGCCGGAATTTCCGTTATTGCCAGAGTTTCCATTGTTGCCGGAATTTCCATTGTTGCCGGAATTTCCATTGTTGCCGGAGTTTCCGTTATTGCCGGAGTTTCCATTGTTGCCGGAATTTCCATTGTTGACAGTGTTTCCGTTATTGCCAGTGTTTCCACCAGTAGTACCGCCTGTTCCGCCAGTTGTAGTGGAATCAGTGATCGCAGCCAGAACATCATAGTAAAGCTGAGCAGCTCCATCAGATGGAGGAGTCAGGTTTGCGATTGCATCTGCAAAACTGTTGTCTCCAGTCAGTGCAACGTCCAGAACACAAGCGTCAAACAGAACCGGATTTGTAATTCCTTTTGCCTGACAAGTAATTTCAGCATTGTTGACTGCAACAGGGTCGAGAGCAGTGATTTTATCTGGAATTCCGTCAAAAGATCCTACAGTCTGTCCAGCATCGTATTCAAACCAGCTTTCGCCTGTCTTGATTCTCCAGCTTTCTCCAAAAACTTTGTAGATGTTGTTGAAGTTGATGACAATCGCAGAAGTTTCATTTCTAGGAATCAGATCATCTTTAGGATTTCCGTTACAGTTACCCAAAAGCCCAGCAATCTTTCCAGTGATTTTAACACTGTTCAGATAAATATTGATGTAACCTGAATTCACTACGACAGTGTAGACACTTCCTTCTTTCAGAGCAATTGTATACGTTTTTGCTGAAAGACTGATTGAGCCTGCTCCCAGATCTACTTTCTTCCCTGAAGTAAAGGATGTAAGGACTTTGTCAATATAAACTTTACCACTCTTGTAAATGGAGACTGTATGAGTTCCTACAGCCAGAGCTACAGCAGTGTTTACAGTGACTTTTTTGTTTGTTCCCCACGGTTCCTGACGGACTTGGATTCCTGACTTGCCTTCATCTGTGTGAATCAGCCAAAATTCTCCCATTCCCTGAAAATCATATACAGTTCCATCCAGAGTTCTCAGGTGAGGATCTCCCCAGCTGTGACCAGGATTATTTACTGAACAGGTTTTAGAGGAACCGTCAGATCCTTTTGAACCGTCGTCAGATGAGCCTGACTCGGAATGTCCGCTGGAATTTGATCCGGAATGTTCTGATCCTTCACTAGAAGATGAAACCGTTGCTGATTTTGTCTTGGATGAATCGGCACCCATCAGAAGGTACGGGATGAAAAGGACGACCTTTTTTTTGTTTCCGCCGCAGGAATTTAAATAAAAACCTGTGAGGATGAGAGTGGAAAGTATAAGTAATTTTTTCATTTGTGTTCTCCAAATAGAGTACTATTTTTATAATATGACGATATGTTTTCTGCCTCAATTACAGCAAACACAAATTTTCTTCTTTAAAGGATCGCTTTTTGATTCTGTAAATGATAAGAATGATTTAGTATTTTGAGGCTGATTATCAGTTTCTTTTGCGTTTTGAGTCCTGAATCAATTCAGACAAGGGTTTGCGGGAATGATCCCTGAATGAAAGCAGCGTTTTTCATTCTTCTGATGTGCTGCAGCATCCCCGGTCAGACTGTCACGAAAGATCCTTGGCACCTCAATCACTTCAGGAAGATTTCTGTCAAACGCGTAACCGATGAAATATATTGTAATGATGGGGAGAGAATCCCTGCGGTACTGCTCACTGAGATATTTACGAAAACGCAAAATGTCTGTCGACAGTAATCGCAGATCGGATTAGCGGGCGCTATTGCCATAGGGAAAGTATCAGGGGGATGTCAAGGAGAAATGGGATTTCCTGTCTTCACCAGCAAATGCGGCGGATCGGTCGCCTCTGACACTCGATTATTTCGAAAACCGCAGGAAGGGGTCAAAATGCTCTGACAAAGTATCCTCCACTGTCATTCCAAGGAATCGGTTCGAAATGCAGATGTAAACGTACGGCAAAGGTGCATCACGCGGAGGGTGCAGTGGTTTATCTAGTCGTCCGGCTAACTATTTTCCTCGGCTGCGTAAAAAAATTTAGGGAGTTCGGCCATTCTGTCCGGTTTTTGGGTATGATATGGATAACGGACTGGAGGATGTTATGAACAGAAAAGAGAACGCAGTGAAGGTTTTTGTTTCGGAGTATTCTGAGGAAGTGATGAATATGAGGACTCTGCTTGAGAATCTGGCCGAACAGCTGAAGAATCAGCCGAAGGTCAGAAAAAGAAAACTCTACAGAAAGGTGAAGATTTCCAGAAGAACAATTCTGCAGGGTCTTCCCAGACTTCCTTTCGCTGAATCGGGAGAGGACTAAGATCAAAAAAAATGGGGTTCACGCGGAGGCGCGGAGACACGGAGCATTATTGACCCGAATCTCTTGTTTATTTTGAACTCTGCATTAAATCTGCGCTTTTACACAACGCCTGAGGCAGTGAACATCTGCTTGTGCTCTTTTCAGCGTTGTTCGTAACGTTCATTACAATTCCTTTTAGGCTGGAGAAATGCATTCAGGCAAAAAAAATCTTTTTTCCCGTTGACAAAAAAAGCAGGGCGTTTTATTTCAGTAAACAGTTATTCACCTAAAAGGAGAAGCGAATTGAAAACTTTATTTTTTACATACCATAACCTGGAGGATTACTCCAAATTCTTTAGAAAAGATGCTTGGATAGACTTTGTTTTAGGGCATTTTTCACCTACTTACTCTGTTTCTAAGGTAAAAGCCCGCGTCCTTGCGGTCAAAAACGAGACCGTCGATTCTAAAACGATTGTTCTCCAAACAAACAAAAACTGGAATGGATTTGTTCCAGGACAGCATATTCCTGTCACTGTAGAGAGAAACGGAAGAAGAGTGACCCGTTTCTATTCGCTGACTTCGATTCCAAGTGAGAAAATGATCAGCATCACCGTAAAGGTTCAGCCGGGCGGACTTGCGTCTGAATACCTGAATAACAGTCTGGAGAAGGGTGATATTCTGGAAATCGGTCAGGCGAGCGGAGAATTCTGCGTTCCTGAAAATAATTCCTCTCCTCTTTTGTTTATTGCCGGAGGAAGCGGGATTACGCCTGTATACTCAATTTTAAGAAATTTGGCGGAAAAAAGCAGTTCAGATGACATCTGTTTACTGTATTTCTGCAGAACCGAAAATGATATTATTTTCGGTGAGAATCTGAAAAAACTCTTTTCCGGAAGAAAAAACTGGAAACTCGAAATTGTTCTGACCGACAGAAAGGCAAGAGACTTCAGATTCGGTTTTCTGACTGAATCTCTTTTGAAGGAAGCTGTTTCTGATTTTATGACAAGAAAGGTTTTTGTATGCGGACCTTCTTCTTTGAAGACTTCGGTTTCGGAACTGATTCCGGCAGAAAATCTGAAATTTGAGAATTTTGAACCGTCCTTCATTCAGGTCAAATCAGGAACTGGAAAGAAACTGCAGATCAGCCTTCTCAAGTCCCACAGAAAAGTGGAAATCAGTTCAGACAAGCCGATTCTCAATGCTCTGGAAGAAGCAGGAATTTATCCCCCCAGCGGATGCAGGATGGGGATCTGCAATACCTGTGCCTGTGTGAAAAAATCGGGAACTTCCTTGAGTGCCGGTGTTTCCTATTCCGGTGAAGAGACTGTAAGAATCTGTCAGACAACTGCTGAATCAGATCTGGAACTTGAGCTTTAGAAAGAATAGATCTTAATGATCGCATATCCAAAAGGAGAAAATATGAAAAACGTAAATACATTCAGCAGAGTGCTGACAGATGCAGAAATCGAAAACTTCGGAAAAGAGCTTGAAGTCATCAGAGCAGAGATTCAGTCCAAGGTGGGACAGGAAGACGCAGATTATATACGAAATGTATATAATGTAATGAGATACCATGAAATAATGGGAAGACTTCTGATTCATTTCAGCGTAGATCCTGTGACGTTTGCAGTCGGAACTGGAATGCTTGGAATTTCCAAGATTCTGAACAATATGGAAGTAGGGCACAATGTTCTGCATGGTCAGTATGACTTTATGAACGATCCTGAACTCAATTCCAGAACATTTGACTGGGATCATTCCTGTGATTCTGATCAGTGGAAGTTTTATCATAATTATATGCACCACACTTACACAAATATTGTAGGCAAGGACTATGATTTCGGATACGGATTCATCAGACTTTCCGAGGATCAGAAATGGAAACCTCTGCATCTTCTTCAGTCAGTTGCGAATGTGTTTCTCTGTCTGGGATTTGAATGGGGTGTCGGTTCACACGGTCCCAACGTTCAGTTTCTCGAAACTCCAAGGAAAGAGAGAAATCGAAATACCAAAAAGAAGCTTGATGATGTGTATTACAAAAAAATGGAAAGGCAGCTTTTCAAGGACTATGTTCTGTTTCCTCTTTTAGGCGGAATCATAGCTCCTAAGATTATGCTGGGAAACTTTCTTGCAAATATAATGAGAAACGTATGGACGTATGCAATTATATTCTGCGGACATTTCACTGAACATACTGAAACTTTTCCAGTGGAATCGCTGGAAAACGAAACAAAGGCAGAATGGTATCTGCGTCAGCTGAAAGGTTCTTCAAATCTGGAAGGAAGCAGACTGTTTTATATTCTCTCCGGTCATCTGAGTCATCAGATTGAACATCATATGTTTCCTGATCTTCCTGCGAACAGATATGAGGAGATTGCTCCAAGACTGAAAACTCTCTGTGAGAAATACGGACAGTACTACAATAACGGAAGTTTCTTAAGTCAGTTCAGTTCTGTAGTAAAAAGAATCATTGCATATTCTTTTCCTGATGAGACTGCAAGGAAGCTGACAAAAAAATCTCCTAAGGGAGCAGGTGCAAAAGTGCTGAAGGAGAGAGCAGCGTAACTCACTTCATTTGATCGGGAGCAGTCTGTCTGCTCCCAATATGATATCATTTTTTAACATTTAATTTCCTTTCATTAAAACACTGTGGACGAAGAAATTCGTCCATTTTTTTTCCTTGCAGAGCCTGTTTAACCGGCTATGCAGCGTTCGACTGGACTCACTATAACACTGTTCTTATAATTTTTCAAGAACTCTAATAGAGTTGTTGAAAAAATCAAGAAATTATCTTTCATTAGGAGCTAAATAGGGATTTTCCCTTGAAACCTCCGGTAGGATTAACTCAGCTCGCGTAAGCGAGCTGCTGTTTTTTTTAGAAAAATTAAAATTAGAGCTGTTGAAACTAATTTTTCAACAGCTCTAATGTTTTTTATGAAATTCAGATCCACTTCAGAAAATAGGCAAAGAGAACAAGGAGGAGAAAGTCCAGGATGAACATTCCTCCTATGAACTGTTTCTGTTTTTTCCTGTCCCAGTCATAGCAATACATTGCAGGGACAAAGAAAGGTATATATACTGTAATGAAAACAGGGAATGCTCCCCACCAAGGGTAGACCCATGTGAATATTCCGGTTTCTTTTGCCAGGAATATTTCTATAATGGAAAATAATGCTGCATTTACAATGCCATTGAAAAGGCGGGAATTGACTCCCAGAATTTTTTCATTTGGATCCTCAGGCAGAAGTTTGCTTGCGACAAGTCCAGCGATCGAAAACATCAGCGAGATTTCAATTCCAACTCCAATCAGAATCAGATACGATGTTCCTTTTGAAATGGTCCAGAGTGCATGACCTGAAAAATGCTGGATGAGTCCGTTTATTACTTCAAAGAACCAGTGGATGGAATACAGACTGAGTCCTGATGCGATTCCTTTCCAGTTTTTCGCGGCAAATTCACTGGAATATATATATACAGTGAGGGTAAGCAGAGGGATGATGTACCATTGAAAATTATCGCCGTTCCTGAGAATTTTCAGAGCGGCAAGAGTCAGTTCGGGGTGATTCAGTTCCATGATTACAGCTGTTTTAAATATCCTTCAATTTTCTCTCTGGTTTCTGAGTCTGCCCCTGCTTTCAGTGAGGATTCAAAGTCTGATTTTGCTTCCTTGTTCTGTCCGCCTTTCATATAGGCGACGCCTCTGTAATAGTACGCGGAAGAAATATCACCTCTGGGATAATCTTCAATGTATTTTGTCCAGATACTGACTGCTTCACTGAACTTTTTGGATTCCATCTGAATGATTCCGATATTGAAAAGAGATTCCATCTTTTTTTCCGGATTTTCTTTTTTTGGGGAGTTCACGCTTTTCATGAAATAACTTATTGCTTTTTCTCTGCTGCTGATCTTATAATAATAAACTCCGAGCCTGTAATTGATTACGACTCCATTCGGATTTTTTTTGACTTCCTTCAGCAGATCCTGCTCCAGATCCTTTTTCTCATAAACTTTTTTCAGTTTTGACGTCATGATTTTGACGTCGGGCAGGCCTGTAAGTCGGTCGAGGTAAGCGCCGTTCTTGTCCAGAAATAGAATTGTCGGATAACCTTTTACCTGAAACATATAGGGGATTTCCGGAACCTCATCTCCGTTAATTCTGACAGTAATGAAGTTTTTCAGTTCAGATTCCACTTCTCTTGCAGGGAATATTTTTTTCTTCAGCACCTGACAGTATCCGCACCAGTCTGTATAAAGATCAATCAGAACAGGTTTTTTATCCTTTTTTGCCTTGGAGAGAGCCGCATCGAAACTGTCCATCCATTTTCTTTCAGCAGAAAGTGAAAAGAAAGAGGGTATGAAAAGTAACAGAAAAAAATATTTCATATTTTCACCGATGCGATGCTTCTGTGATAGAAGTCTTCCTCAATTCTGTCTATCCCTTTCAGGACAAGTGCTATTTCACTGTCACTGAGTTCAGTGAATATAAACTTTCCTTTTTCAATGATATTGCATCCCATCTGTATGCCTTCGATTTCCTGATCCGTGTACAAGTTTTTTTTGGTCTCCATCTTATGCTTGACTGACTGCATTACTTCCAGGGCTTTTTCCGGAAGCTGCTTCTGAGAAAGTATTTCAAAAAGTTTGACAATCTGGTATCTGAACTTGTCTGCTTCCACCTGAGGGATGTTTGCGACTAAGGACATAAAAACTTTCTCATCACTGATGTCTATACCCTTGTCGATCAGAGGTTTTGCATGAGTGAAAAGATCTTTCTCAAAATTATTTGCAGAAATATAACTTCGGAGCGAGTTGATGCCTGCCTGCATCGCAGGAATCAGCAGTTTTCCAAATTTAAACACTGCACTTGCAATATTGCCCATTACTCCGAAGAGTTTGGTCGGACTGTGAGTAAATGCTGCGAGAGCCTGAAATGCATTGTCAAGTTCTTTTCTTACCTCATATTCCGGATACAGAAGTTCAAGAAAATACTGTATCAGAAGATCAATTGTTTCCCGTTTCATCCCGTTGAATTCAGGAAATCTCGAAATATTTTCCGGTGAGTATCTTTCAATAAGAGACTTTCTGTATGCTGTGATTATTTTTGCAAATCGGGGATCTTTGATAAATGAAGTATCCATTTTTTCACCTTGCTTCCATAAAATAATATGTTCCCTTTTCCGTGATATACTTTCCCAAGTCCAGTTTCTTTCCTTTAGGAATGTACGGAAAGTCCTGCTTGGATCTGACTTCGAGTCCGTTCAACAGTGAATATATCCCGACTGCAATACAGACGGACATCTTCTTTTTTTTATGTTTTAAAAAATAGATGTCTCTGTCACTTCTGATTTCTCCGAGTTCCAGGTAGGCAGATATGGAATTGATCAGAGTGGGGAGACTGTATGTGGATATGTAGGGATGCACAATTTTTGCCGGTTCAGTGAATCGGTCTGTTTTTTCATCAGTCTGAAGACGCAGTCCGTACTGAATGAAGCGAAGAAGTTCCATTCCTGCATAGTGATTGTCTCCGCCGTAAATTTCGAGTCCGTCTTCTCTTCTGAAAGATTCATACTTGCTTTTTTCTCTCTCCCAGAAGCGTCCTTTTGCTATGAAATTTTTATGTTCCATTGCGTAAGGTCCTTTTTTCTCTGAGAATACTCTGTTTTCCCAGCCCGCATCATCCTTGTATTTCCAGGTGACCATATTCTGTCTGTATCCTTCGAAACGCAGTATGTCGGTTGCCTTGCCGTTCTGAGTCGGCCAGTATCCGTGAAAATAGATCCATGCATCGGCCATTGCATTTTCAAGCCTTGACCAGTCTCCGTGAGAAATAACCCAGTTTTTCCAGGGTCCGGAAAGGAAATGATCCTTGGATGTTTTGCCTTCGGATATCTGTCTGATTTCCTCAAATATATTGTAGGAAGGGGCAAGCACAACTCCCATACCGCCCCGATTTTTTACATTCGATCCTCCGCCCTGGTCATTGATATGCAGAGAGACTGTCATTACCGGTGCTTCGGAATTGATGAATGAGATTCTTCCTTTCTGCATTTTTCCTGTCCCGTACTCAGGAAAATCATAAAGCCTGTAAGACGCATTTTTATCATCTTTTTCCCTGAATTTTCTGTCAGTATAGGAATCTGTTCTTGTCATTACGGAATCGATTCTGATCCATTCGGGATCCTGATCGGAAAATAATTTCACATATGATCTGAACTTTTTGAAACCCTTTTCCGTATGAGTCAGATCAAGAACCTTCTTTACTTCTTTGGCTATGTTCAGCACAATATCTCTTTCTGTTTCATTTTTATATTTTGCACCGCCCTTGTAAGGTTCGAGATATCTGTTGGAGATGGTATCAAATTTGTCGCCATAGTCTTCGTACGGAGTCTGCTCAATTCCGCCGTGTCCCGGATCCACGATGATTTTATAAGTCCTGGAAGGATTCGAAAAAATCTTTCCGAGGGCGCCTGAAAGGATGAGAACTGTAAAAAGGAATTTAATAAAAAACATCAATTCTACTGAATTTCTAAGGTCTCTTCGCTGTAGAGAATTTTTTATTGAATTTTTCAGCTCCGTTTCCAATCTCCTTTTATGGGCAAATTCAGAAATTTAGGCATCAATACTGTCATCAAGCATACAGACGAAAAAAGTCTGAAAACATACATATCGGCTCTGAACAGGCTGAATGTTGAATGGGTCAGGCTGGAATTCAATTATTATGATCCGCTTCCTGATTCTTTGATGAGTGACTTTGTGTCCATGCTTGAATCCTCAGGGATCAGGATTCTCGGTCTTCTGACCGGTCTTGTTCCGGGAAATCTTGTCAACTGTATTGTGCCTTCAATCCGATTCAAGAGTCCCTTGGACACAATTGAACACTATAAGGAATTCTGTGTAAAACATGCAGATATGTACAGGAATAAAATCAGCCATTGGGAAATCTGGAACGAGTCAAACACTCTCAGATTCTGGATCAGAAAACCAAATGCTGCAGAGTATACTCAGCTTGTAAAAGAAACTGTCTCTGCAATGCGCCCCAAGGTTTCAGAAGGAACGAAGTTTGTATTCGGCGGACT
>JBPOJG010000540.1:0-21047 GCA_052033835.1 Spirochaetota bacterium | reverse complement strand
AGTAATGTCTCATATAGTCCCTCACTCCGGAAACAGAATCGATAAGAGACGGAGAAAGATTTACCTGAATCCCTCCTCTGCCCGGAACTGCATCCTTCGGAAACTCTACAGGCATTTCCATTTCCTTATCCACCTGACGCAATGTTCCCTGAATGACTGAGACAGGAACCGATGCACTGACTTTCTGAGTGATCCTGATACTGTCCTTTTCATTTCCGGAATTTGCAGAAATTTCATAAGTGAGCTTATCGACAGAAACCGGAATGTCGAGTTTCCAGAATACTTCTTTGGACTCTCCCGCTCCGAGCCTGAATTTTTTCTCTTCCAGAGAAATTTCAGGCTTAAGCAGTTTTCCGGATACTGTCACTTCCTTTTCGGAAGCAGTGGTGTTTCTCACAGTGACTTCGGGATAAAATGTATCCCCTTCTCTCATCAGAGTCGGAAGTCCTGAGATAAGCATTAAATCTTTACTGGATTTAATGCTGGTATATCCTGTTCCGAACTTATCGGAATCAGCTCCTGCAATTGCCACGATTCGAAAAGATGTCATCGAATCATTCAGAGGAAAGCTGAATTCGGCTTCTCCTTCCGAGTTCAGAGAAATCACCGATTTCCAGTATACAAGAGTGTCGAAAAGTTCTCTAGTAGAATCCTTTCCTCCCCCGCCTCCCGGAGCAATTGCCTTTCTTCCGAAATGTCTTCTTCCGATCACCTGCATCTGAGCTGTAGATGTCTGCACAGTGAGGCTTCTTGCCTTCAGCATATTTTCAAGAACCTTCCAGGTTTCATTCGGCTTGAGATCGAGAAGTCCCTCATCTACGACTGCCACTGCAATCTCTCCTTTCTCAATTTTTCCGCCTGATTTCGGAGATACCTTCACCTTTGCATGTACTGTTTCTCTGGCCTTGTAATTTTCTCTGTCTGAACTCACTTTCACAGTCAGTTCATGTTTCTGCCTGTCCACATTCAGCTGAGTGATTCCAAGCTTATAAGAAGGTTTGCCAAGATCCACAAGTGCAGTCGGTTTAGGATCTGCTGTTCTTCCTCTCACTGCAAATACAGATACAAATACATTCGGTGCATGATTTCCTTTTACCGGAACCTCTGCCACAGGATTTTTTCCAGTCAGATCCACAATAAATGCGTCCAGGATTCCTTCTCTCTCGGTTGTGACAAGAGCCTTGAATTTCAAAAAAGGAGCCTTCACCTGGATCTTTGCAGTGTCACCCGGTTTGTATTCTTTTTTATCAGGGATAATATCCATCCTGTCACTGTTGTGAGCATCGAACCAGTAGTCATCGTCTCCTGCAATCCAGATCTCCTTGTTTGCATAAACATCCGAACCCTGTTTTCCTTTTGCCTTTGCAGAAAGATAAACAGTCCCTTTCACAGAGATGCTTTTTTCACAGGAGAAAATTCCGGCTGCATTTGTCTTTCCGGAACAGAGTACTCCCGCAGGTTTTACTTCAGAGAAATTGTCATAAGCATAAAAACCGCCCACAAGTCTTCTTCTGTACGAATAGTTTTCCTTTTTATAGATCAGAATCTCCACATCGACGTTTGAGAGCGGCTGACGTTTCAGATTGAGCACCGCAGCTTCTGCTTTGATCTTTTCGGATGAGGACCAGCCCTCGTCTCTGATTCCCACCAGAATGTCCGAAGGATAGATTGTGCTTCCTTTCATGATCGTCTGAATCTCACCGTTCGGATCTTTGTATTCCATCTCAGTGACAAGTGTCTGAATTGAGGTCTTTTCCGGAATCTGAGGAATGCTGAATTTTGCAGAACCGGTTTTGTCGAGTTTCAGTTCCTTTTTGAGGATTGTATTTTTCTTTTTATGTGATGAAACATTGTTTTCCGATTCCTCTTCTCCGCTGTACTCATCAAAATCAGTATAAGAATGAGCATCTCTTCTTCCTTCCTTCACTGAACCGTTGCTGAAGATAAAGTCGTCATAGTCAGGAACCGAAAATGAAGGGACATCCTCAAAATAGTATTTGAACTTCACAGGAAGTCCTCCTGCGGTTCCGCCCGAAAAGTAACTGGCAGACAGACCGACGTCCAGACTCGACGGACGCACCAGATTCTCCGACGGCAGAAGGATTTCTCCCTTCATCAGAGGAACTCGAAACTCCTCTACCTGAAAAGCAGCAGTGGAAAGAAAACTTCCGTTTCCTTTTTTCAGTGCAACTGAATAAGCACCGAGTTTCACTTCGTCAGGAATCTTCCAGACAGTTTCAGAATAACCTCTTTCATTCCATTTCAGTTTGAATGTATATTTCTGACCGCTTCCTTCATGAGTAATTTCGGCAGAATCGGGAAGATCCTTTTCACGGGGAAATTCCAGTCCTTTCATGGATTCTCTTCTGAATATATGCTTCATATGAAGAGTCTCGCCTGCTCTGAAAAGAGTCCTGTCCATGACCGTGTGAGCAGCATGAACATCGTTTCCGTCGGAATTGAAAGAGAGTTTGTATCTCCAGTTTTCAATCCCTTTTTCCCAGCTGGTATGAGTGAATGAAAAATCCTTTTCCTTTTCAGCAGTGACAAGAAACCCGTAGGAATAGTCCGTTTCATAACTGCACTTAGGATCATTCAGTCTGTTCTTTATGAACACAAGTCCTTTCTCGTCCGTGTCTCCTGTAAAAAGACTTTTCCCCTTGCAGTCGTACACTGTGATCTTTGCATCGTTTACCGGTTCTCCTGTCTTAAGTGAGGTCACCCATACAAGTGAATTTTCCCGGCCTGTCTTGAAATGAACTGCCATCCCAGTCACAAGGACCGACGTCGGAACATACATGACTTTCTTTTTTTCGAGAAGCGAATGAGCCAGTGCAGTGCTCTCAATTTCGACTACATAAAACCCCGGACTTTTCAGAGGAATTCCCAGAACCTCAAATGCCTTGTCTCCTTCTGTCTTAGGCAGAGGAAATGACTGCACATTGTTTTTTTCATCATTGAATACGGAGACTTCTCTGTTTGCCTTCTCCACTTTTTTGATCCAGTGAAGAACTGATTCAGGACTGATCTTTGCCTGTGATCCTGTGAGTTTTCCGAAGTACGAACCGGAAGCACCGTTTCCCATTCCTGTGATCTTTGACTTCACTCCGGGTTCAAGATTTCTGATTGTGACCGGAAGAGATGTATCCGCTTCGAGTTCGAGAATTCCGAACCTCCCAGGAAATTTTGCAAGAGGAGGAAAATCGGAAGTGGACGTTTTCATTGGAAAAATTCCTGACTCCGGTTTTCTTCCGGAATCGTCCTGAAAGTTTTCCGGCAGATGAATCGTAAATTTGGACTTCTCCGGAAAAGGAGGCTTGAATTTTACACTGTTGACGAGGTTCCCTGTTTCATACTTGTCAAATTCCACCGGATACACTTCGCCTGAACTTCCTTTCAGCTCCACCTTCTCAGCGATTTCTCTCGCGACTGAAGAAGAAAAACTGAGACGCATAGGAAGCATCGGGAGACAGGCTGAATTTTTATTTTCTCTTTCACAGCTGAAACTGATCTTGAAATTTTCTCTGACTGTAAAGTCCTGCACCTGATCCTGCACATTTGCAAAACCGGACTTTGTCTTGACCGATTTTCCCCAGACAAGTTTGATCTGCTTTCCGTGAGGAAATCTAAGCTTGGACTTGATCAGAAAAGTTCTTTTATCAAACTTTCCCTTGAACAGAGAATCAATGATTTCTTTTGCTTCTTCTTTTTTCAGAAATACAGCCCCGATCTTGTCAGGATTTCCTTCTGCCATAAAATATACATTTCCGCTCAAGGTGGCACTGTCTACATCCGAATCCGTTTTCAGAACAAATATCTGATTCTCGTCCACAATGCTTCCTGAATACGGCTTTACATCGAGAACCGCAGGACCGCCTGTATTGAAGCTGAAAATCTTTCTGCCGGTGATCTCTGCACCGGAAAGAGTCTTCACCTCATCCTTCAGCTTGAATTCACATTCCGTGCCTGCCTCAAGAGGTTTTTCAAATTCATACACATAATTTTTATCGTCGAGCCATCTCGCCTTTCCCTTTGGGGTGCAGCTCACTCTGAACTGATCTGTCTTGGTTCTGGGATTTCCGAAAGCAGTCATCGGATGTGAGAAATGCACTTTCACCTGAGTCACATTCTTAACCGAGCCCTGAGGTGAAAAACTGCTGATATGAGGCTTGTTATCTGCAAAAATCGAAACTGAAAAAAGTAGAAGCAACAAAAAACGATTCATGGCATAAGGTTTTTCTCCTTTCCTAAAATGTAAAGAGGAAAAAAGGGGATTCGGGGAATTGAATGTCTGCCCATCCTTTCAAATCGGTAAAAAAGTCCTTGCTGCAGTGCACACTGAAATGAAGTCTAAGTCCCCTGAAATTTTTTCATTTTTCAGAATGCATGATTTTTTACTTAATTTCCCATACAAATACTTCTATATTCCTGTCTTTTTTCAGCTCTTTAGAAATTTTCTGCATCTCAATCATTCGTCTGATTTTCTCTTCAAAGGGAAGAGCAATCAGTTCTTTTTTGATCTCCTGTTTCGTTTTCTTAATCCGTGCAATATAATCGATCTCATTCATAAATCAAACCCTGCTTTCATTTTATTCCATTTTTCAGCCAGATCGAACTTTGTTAAAATTTCATTCCACTTTCTGTATTCAAATTCAACCGAATGTACTAAGTTAAATTCTTTTTTTTGATTCTCTACAGTGTATTGCCTTACGGCTCAGTTCTCTGACAGAGAGTCCATCATACAGGCCCTGTCTCCATTTAGTATAATCGAATCTTTCTCTCTTAATAAGGGAAATATATTTCTCCGCTTCCACAATATCCATATTTGCAAACAGAATTTTCATTCCTTCCAGTCTGATTTCCGTATCTGTTTTCACAAAATATCCTCTGACTCAGAAACATCTATTACAGCAATTTCAGCCCATTCCCGAATATTCTCCTTTTTGTCATCAAAAGGATTATCCTCATTTTCCTGCTCCAGCATATAAGACCAGACCAATTCAATTTCTCCTTGTTTTACCTTATCCTGAATATATAATTTTGCTTCTGTTTCGATTCTGATTTTAACTGAAGTCTGATCATCATATGGTCTGTTAAAGCAACAGTTATCCAAATAAATTCTCATTTTTTAATCTCCCTAAAAACCGCATAATCACCCTCTCTCCACGAGCAAAATTTCCTCATCCGTCAACTTATACAGTTGATACACAAACTCATTCATCTCTTTTTCTTTTACAGAAATGGTTTTATCAAGTGCATCAATCTCTTTGTCTAGATAAACAGAAAGCTTTGCTCCTTTAAAAAGATTTGTTTTGATGGATTCTAATTTTGTTTCAAACCAATCCTTGTTATCCGCTTCTATCCAAATCCAGCTAGGTTTTCGTTTATCCTTTTGCACTTGCGAACTTTCGAGTCGTTTGTCTATAATAGCTCTATTGTCTCTTTCTCTTCTGAAAACAAAAGCTGGTAATTGCTATCCATAGAGAAACCTCATTGAACAGTAAGAATTATCTATCATTTTTGGCAAATGGAATATTTCAGCTGAAAAAATGACTAGGCTTGCCGTATCCTTCGTGTTTTTCGTGCCTCGGAGTTTATGCTGAGCAGCGTCAGCGTGTCGAAGCATGGTGAAAAAAGCTCTTAAGCAATCCCATCAGATTTTCAGCATAATTTCTGCTTACGAATATAAAATATTCTATTTTATCTCCCATGTATCTTCAGTGTAGATAAGGTCGTTCAGGCTTCCTTCTCCTTTCTTATCAATCGCGCTCTGGATCTGTGCCTGAACCATGTCTTCATAGACAGGTGCTTTTACATTTCTGAGCACTCCCATCGGAACAGGGAATTGCGGATTTTCCATTCGAGAAAGAAGAAAAGCATAATCAGGCGAAGAAACCGTTTCATCATGAATATGAATTTTCTCAGCAGGTGTATCAGAAAGACTTACAATCTTTGCGACTGATCCTTCCATCACAATTCCCTTATCCTGATTGGCTCCGAATATAAGAGGTTTTCCGTGTTCCAGTACAATGGTAGTATCATCTCTGACTTCCTTTCCATATACATCATCATGAACACCGTCATTAAAAATCGCACAGTTCTGAAGCACTTCTATGAATGAAGTTCCCTTATGTCTGAATGCAGCTTCAATTACTTCAGACATATGCTTTTGGGACTTATCGTAGGTTCTGGCAACAAAAGTTGCTTCCGCCCCGATTGCAACAGAGAGAGGTCTGAAAGGAGGATCTATTGTTCCGTAAGGACTGGACTTGGTAATTGAACCGAGAGCGGAAGTAGGAGAAAACTGACCCTTTGTCAATCCGTATATTCTGTTGTTGAAGAATATTATATTTATGTCCAGATTTCTTCTGATCGCATGAATCAGATGATTTCCTCCGATAGAAAGCCCGTCCCCGTCACCGGTAATGACCCAGACACTTAAATCAGGATTTGCAATTTTCAGACCTGCTGCTACCGCAGGAGCCCGGCCATGTATCGTATGAAAACCGTACGTGTTTATATAATAAGGGAATCTGGAAGAACATCCGATCCCGGATATGAATGCAAATTTTTCCAGCGGAACGCCTAGGTCAGGAAGAGTTTTCTGAACAGCTGCCAAAATTCCGTAATCCCCGCATCCGGGACACCAGCGGATTTCCTGATTGGATACAAAATCTTTTTTTGTAAGTTGCGTTGTCATAAATTCCTCCTTATTTGAGTTCCTCAATTTTTTGTTCAATTTCCTGAACAGTAAAAGGCTTTCCCTGAATCTTAGTCAGTTTATGGACTTTTACTCCGTATGTTCCCTGCAGAAGAAATGCAAGCTGACCTGCATTCAGTTCAGGAACGATGATTTTATCATACTTAGACATCAGTTCTCCCAGATTTTTAGGAAAAGGATTCAGATAATGAATATGAGCATGAGAAACTTTTACCCCTTCTTCTCTGAGTTCTTCCACAGCACTTCTGATCGAACCGAAAGTAGAACCCCAGCCTACAAGCAGAGTTCCGCCTGACTCATCTCCATAAACATCCTGTAATGGAATATAATTAGCAATATTTGCAATTTTTTCAATTCTGGTAAACACCATTTTTTCATGATTCTCCGGGTCAGAACTTACATTGCTTGTATTGTAATCTTTTTCCAGTCCGCCGATTCTGTGCTCAAGTCCCGGCACGCCCGGAACAGCCCAGTCTCTGACCAGCCTGCTGTCTCTTTTAAATCCGAGAAAACCGCCCTTCGGATTATTATTCTCTGTTACTTTCCTGTGTTTGATTTCCGGCAGGGATTCCAGCAGAGGAAGTTTCCAAGGTTCAGAACCGTTTGCAATGGAACCGTCAGAAAGAAGGATGACAGGAGTCATAAACTCCAATGCAATTCTGACTGCTTCCATTGTCATTGCAAAACAGTTGGCTGGAGTGCTCGCTGCTATGACAGGAATGGGTGATTCACCGTTTCTCGAAAACAGTGCCTGAAGCAGATCAGACTGCTCCGTTTTAGTCGGAAGACCTGTGGAAGGACCTCCTCTCTGCACATTCACAATCACAAGAGGGAGTTCAGTCATCACAGTCAGATTCATTGCTTCAGTTTTCAGACATACACCGGGACCGGAAGTAGTTGTAATTCCCAGACTTCCTCCGAAAGATGCGCCTAATGCACTGCAGATTCCTGCTATTTCATCTTCAGCCTGAAATGTTTTTACTCCATAATTTTTAAACTTGGAAAGTTCATGCAGAATGTCTGTAGCCGGTGTAATCGGATAACTTCCTAAAAATAACTGCAGACCGCATTTATTAGACGCGACCACAAATCCAAGGGCGATCGCTGCATTGCCTGTAATATTCCGATATCGTCCAGGTTCCAAGGCAGCTTTCGGCACTTCAAACTGAGATACAAATGCTTCTGCCGTATCTGCATAGTTATACCCTGCAAACAATGCCAGTCTGTTTGCTTCTGCAACCTTATCCTGTCCTTTGAATTTTTCTTCAATCCAGTTAATTGTAAAATCAAGAGGCCTGTGAAACAGCCAATACGTCATCCCCAGAGCAAAAAAGTTTTTTGTTCTGTCTACTTCTTTTTCACTGAGATTCAATTCCTGCAAGGCAAGTGCAGTTAATTTATTAACCTGAACTTCAAAAACCTGAACTTTTCTTTTTAACTCATCGTTCAATGGTGTGGCTGAATACCCAGCCTTTTCCAGATCTTTATCTGTAAATGCATCCACATTGACGATGAGAATTCCATTTGTTTTAAGATCCTGTATATTTGCTTTCAAGGCAGCGGGATTCATCGCTACGATAACATCAGGGGTATCTCCAGGTGTATGAATTCGGTTGGATGCGAAATTCAATTGAAATCCGGAGACGCCGGCCACAGTTCCTGCAGGTGCTCTGATTTCAGACGGATAGTCCGGAAAAGTTGCCAGATCATTTCCAAACGCTGCCGTTGTCGCTGTAAACTGACTTCCTGTAATCTGCATTCCATCACCGGAGTCACCGCAGAATCTTATGATTGCGGAATGTTTTATTTTCTGTTCTTTCTTTGCCATATCCGTTAAAGAGTCCCCTTTCTATGTCTCTGAATTTGAGTATATTTCTTTTTGACCCTCCAAGAGCGATATTTTTTTCTTCAGTCAGTATTTTCCCAAGAAGACAGATTTCGGAAAGATCCCGGAAAAGAAGGTTGCCGAAATTGAAAGGATTCTGAATAATCGTCCATGAAAGAAATCTTACTGTTCAGCGCCTTCCGAGGCCTTTGCTCGGTACATATAAACGCTGTATTGAACAGTTGAATCTGTTTAGTACCTTTCATTGGAAAATGCTCCTGAATGTCTGCTGTCAATATCGAAAAAATTCCTGATAAAATCAAAAACCGGGCGGATGCCGGTCTGAATTCCGCACGAAACGGAAAATGTAAACTAGACAGCATTCGGGGGAAATTCACAGAAGTGACGACTGGACAGTCGTCCTGATGAAAATATAAGGAGCAGATATGAAAAAAGAAATCACAGAAGAACTGGAAAGACTCGGATGCAGAATCAGAGAAGGCAAAGAAGGAAAAACATTTACGCGTGACGGAAAAATCATTAAAATTCCATCAGAAATGTACAATATTTCAGAGAGTCTTATGGATGCAAATAAGCTGTACTTTGACAGGTGGAATGACGGTTATCCTTCAATGGAACTCACTCCTTCCGATCCGGAAGAAATCATTGAATATCCCTGTCTCGAAGTCGCCCCGTATTTCAGCATATTTACAGATTCTCATTATTCCTATTATCTTCTGCGGGCAGATGATAAGAATCCGGAAAATCCTGCCGTATATTTTATAGATCATGACGGTTATGATGAGGAAGATGCGTATGAAGTTTACCCGGACACTTTAAGTTTTATTTCCTCGCTCCGCACAAAAAAAGAGGCGAATGAAATCATTCGAGGAGATGAAGATTTTGATGTAGAGGAAATCGGACTTCTGGTCAATATTTCAGAATGCGCCAAAACAGAAGTACGTTCACTGAAAGCCCCCGAATCGGAAATAGAGTCACTGAAGGGACTTTCCAATTATCCTAATATTGAAAATCTGCAATTGTACAAAAATGAAATCAGCGATATCAGAGAACTTTCCAAAATGAAAAATATGAGAGAACTGAACCTGCATACAAACCGGATAAGCGATGTCACTGCCTTGGGGGATATGCAGAAACTGATGTCTCTGAATCTTTCGAAAAACAGAATACAGAATATCAGCGGACTCAAAAACTGCACTGGAATCAGACATCTGGATCTTTCCTGCAATGAAATTACAGATATTTCTGTACTTCAGAATCTGACTGCACTCGAGTTTCTAACCCTGTCCCAAAATCAGATTTATGATCTAAGTCCTCTGAAAAATCATCCTTCACTTATTTCGATTCATCTGGAAAAAAATCCTATAGAGGACATTTCAGCGCTTCTTTCCATTTCCACACTCGAGCATGTTTACTTAAACGGTGCTCCTGCAAAAGATTTGTCTTCATTAAAAACTCTTCCGAATCTGAAAACTTTGAAATAGGCATCTTTTTTCATCCATGCTTTTCAAGTGGAGCAGTCAGAACGTAGTATAAATAAAACCGTCCCCGTCCTGTGCAAGTGTCGCAAGAAGGAAAATGGTAATGACCCCAAGTGCAAATGGAAGCCAAGGTTCGTACTTTCTGAATTTTTCCAGTTTTTCAGGCCAGTATTCAAAGGAATGAAACAAGAGAAATGCAAAAAACATATAAAGCATACTTTCCAGATTTTTAATGGAGTTCAGAATAAATGCAGGTTCAGACTGAACAATTCCCATCCCATCCGCAAGCCATCCTAGACCGTTCCCGTTCATTTCAGACAGAAGCCTTGTTTCACTGTTCGTGAAAATTCCCTTAAACAGTTCTGCCATAAGTTCAGTAGAATTGGAACGGAACATAAGCACACTTACTGCAGCGACAGAAGTGACAAATGATGCCCGAAGAACTGATACTGCAATCCCGGATTTTCCCGCATTTTCTTCCGCATTCGGATCAAGAATTCTTTCCAGCACAAGAGCAATTCCCCAATAGGCGCCCCAGGCTATGAAAGTATAGTCCGCACCGTGCCAGAATCCTCCCAGAGTCATCGTGGCGAATACATTGAAGTACACTCGCAAAGCGGAAGCACGGGAACCTCCAAGTGAAAAATAAAGATAGTCTCTGAGCCAGGAAGAAAGACTGATATGCCATCTTAGCCAGAACTCAGAAAGACTTCGCGAGAAAAAAGGAGCCTTGAAGTTCAGAGGGATTTCAATTCCCAGATACAGTGACAGTCCTCTTACAATATCAGCCAGTCCTGAAAAATCAAAGTACAGCTGCATCAGGAATATAAATCCGGCCAGAAGAAGCGACCACCACACATATTCTGAAGGGTTTCCGTAAACAGGAGATACGGACGGACCGATCGAATCTGCGAGAAGCACCTTTTTAATCAGCCCTCCGACAAGCAGGTAAGTTCCCCTGTAGATTTTTTCTTTTTCAGGAGAAGCATTTTCAATATTTCTGAAAAATTCCTTTCCTCGAAGAATCGGACCGGCAATCATTACAGGAAAATACAGTGTATACAGAAGATAATTCAGAAGAGAGGTCTCTTCCTTTTCTCTGCTTCTGTAAATATCTATATGATGACTTAATATCTGAAATGTATAAAAACTGACTGCCAGAGGAAAATAGACTGTGATCTTTTTTTCAAGGTCTGCAAATACATCCGATCCTGTTGTCTGAAACAGCACCTTGCCTAGAAAATAAAAATACTTGAAAAATGCAAGATTGCAGACATTAAAAATGACTGCAAGAGTGACGGAAAACTTTGTGCTGTCTTTTTCAATCCTTTTCAGAAGAAAAAAATTGATCAGTATCACAATCAGAAAATGAATTAGATAAAGTTTGGAAAAGCTGAAGTAAAATACTGCACCCGCAAGAATCAGAAGAGGACGTCTGAAAAAAGAAGGCAGGTTCCAGTAGAAAAGATATAGAACAGTAAAAAAGAAAAAAAAGGCAATTGAATTGAACTGCATCAGGCCTGTTCCTTAGTGTTTCGAATCATTTCTTTCAGCTTCAAGATTACATTCGATTTTACTGTTTTAAAATCTCCTTTGACAGCTGCTCCGCTGGCATTGTTGTGCCCTCCCCCTCCGAAAAGTTTGGCGACGTTGCATACATTGTAGGAGCCTTTTGAACGGAAACTCATCTTCACAAGTCCGTCATCTCCGTCTGAAAGGCAGAGAGAAACATGTACATCTCTCGGATTCAGAAGTTCGCTCACCATACCCTCAATCGGATTGGAATTGAATCCGTATTTCTGATACGTTTCCCTCCGGACATCGATACAGGCAAGCCCGTAGTCCTTGTAAAGTTCCAATGTGGAAAAAATATCTCTTTTGAGATATAATATATCTGCTGATACATCTTCATAAATTTTACGGATTGTTTCCTCCGTAGGAAATCCGTAGTCTACAAGTTTCCCGGCGAGTTCGTATGTTCTAGGGCTTGTCTTGTTGTATTTGAACTGACCAGTGTCTACCACAATTCCCAGATACAATGCAATTGCGGTATTGTAATCCGGTTCAATGCCTGCATGAAGCATCAGTTCATATACGATTTCGGAACTCGCGCTGTATTCTGGAAAAGAAAACATTCCGGGAATATGATCCACATTGTCGTGATGATCTATAATGATCAGATTGGATCTGTCCGGTTTCAGATAATTGGAAACATCGCCGATCCTGTCAATTTCGGAATTGTCCACAATGACGACAGTGTAGTCCGTCTGTATGTTCTGAAGTTTTGCTTCCTGAAGATTCCTGATCCGTGACTTTGGATCAAGAAAACTCAGCTTGTCAGGAATCCTGTCTGCATTCAGAATGAAATGTCTTTTCCCCAGTTTTTCGAGAAGCAGGTCGAGTCCAAGTTCTGCACCGATTCCGTCAGGATCAGGCCCTCTGTGAGTAGTCAGAATGAAATTGTCCTTTGTCTTGAAAAGATATAGAAGGCTTTCAAACTCTTTTGATCTGTCCGGCTTTTTTTTATTCTGCATTTCGTTTCCTTCTGAATATCTCCATCCATTCTGCCACCTCTTCTTTTGCAAGAGGTCTGTCTCTTTCCGGTTCCTCGGGTACTGAATGCAATTCCTTTCCAATCATCCCCGAAAACTCTTCAGATGTAAAAAATTTGCACCCGTGATTTTTTGCATAACGTAAAATTTCCTTGTCCGAACTGACAACATAAATATTTGCCGGAACACGGTCATTTCGAATCACAGACTTGATACAGTGGTCAGCAGTCAGATCATGACTGTAATAGACTCGGATCTCTCCGAATGTTTCCTTTTCCACAGGACTGCCGACGTCTTTTTTTCCGTCAAATACGACAAGAATATTCGTGTTTTTTTTAGATCCGGCATATCTGTGAAGAATCTGCAGAAGCCCCTGTCTGGCAAGATTCAGCCTGCTTTCATACATCAGCCCTTCCAGATCCGGAAATTTATAAATCAGATTGAATCCGTCGATCAGAATTCGCATTTATCGTACCTCGCGCCGGTGACGCGCAAAAAGGTTTGTCCAATATCGGAAAACTGTATTGCAAGCCTGCTTACACAGGCTGAGTATAATCCTGCCGGAGGCCCAAAGGGACTTTGTCCCTTTGGAATCCCTGTGAAAAACTGCATTTTGAATTTTCTCAACTGTCATATTGATTCAGACAAAAATATCCAGGCATTCGGAAAGAGGCGGTAGAATTGCATCCTTCGGCGAAAGAATAGGACTGTTCACCATCCAGTCAATCGAAAGTTCAGGATCGTTCCAGATGATTCCTCCCTCCGATGCAGGATTGTACAGATTGTCCACCTTGTACAGAACCTCAGTATCCGGCTTCAGTACAAGGTATCCGTGTGCAAAACCTCTCGGTACAAAAAGCATCGTTCTGTTGAATGAGGTGAGCTCAATTCCAAACCATTTTTTAAATGTAGGGGAACCTCTGCGAAGATCTACAGCTACATCGAAAATGGCTCCTTTAATGACTCTCACAAGTTTTGCCTGCTCGAAAGGAGGCTTCTGAAAATGCAGTCCTCTGATTGTATTCGGATCTGAATTCAGTGCATGATTGTCCTGTATGAATTCAGATTTGATTCCGTTCTCCCCGAATTTTTTTTCAGAGTAACTTTCAAAAAACCATCCTCTGCTGTCCTTAAACACAGTAGGTTCGATCACTTTCAGGTCAGAAAATTCAGTATCATTAAATTTCATCCGCTATCCTTTTCAAATACTGTCCGTATTCATTCTTAATCATTGATTCTGCATGGACGAGAAGCTGCTCTCTTGTGATATACTTTTTTCTGTACGCAATTTCCTCAATGCATCCCACTTTAAGTCCCTGTCTTTTTTCAATGATTTCGATAAACTGACCTGCCTGAGACAGAGATTCATGGGTGCCCGTATCCAGCCATGCAACACCGCGTCCGAGAAGATTTACTTTCAGCAATTTTTTTTCGAGATACATTCTGTTCAGATCAGTAATTTCCAGTTCCCCTCTTTTGGATGGCCTCAGCTGCTCTGCATATTCAGAAGCTTTCCCGTCATAAAAATATATTCCGGGAACTGCATAATTCGACTTAGGTTTCTCCGGTTTTTCTTCAAGACTCAGCACATTTCCGTTTGAATCAAATTCCACCACACCGTATCTTTCAGGGTCATTCACATAATATCCGTAAATGATTCCGCCCGACTGAAGAAGAGCAGATTCTGAAAGAGATTCAATCATTCCGTGACCGTAGAATATATTGTCTCCCAAAATAAGGCAGGAAGGTTCACCGTCAAGAAACTTCTTTCCAATAAGAAATGCCTGTGCCAGTCCTTCCGGTGCAGGCTGAACAGCATATTCAATCCTGATTCCGAACGATGAACCGTCACCGAAAAGTCTTTCAAAAAGGGGAGAATCTCCGGGAGTCGATATAATCAGTATTTCTCTGATGCCTGTCAGCATAAGAACAGACAGAGGATAATAAATCATCGGTTTGTCATATACAGGCATAAGCTGCTTGCTCACGACTCTCGTTACAGGATAAAGCCTTGTTCCTGATCCGCCGGCAAGTATGATTCCTTTCATGTCTTCGTCCTTTCTACAGTGATGATATTCGGTATAGACTTTATACTATCCAGGATTTCCTTCAGCTGATCGAGATGCTCAATTTCGAGAAGAAATTTTGCAAGCACAGTTCCCTCGCCTGTGGCAGTCGCTCCTGCTTCGAGGATGTTTGTATCCGTCTTTGAAATCGCACCTACAATTTCCATATATATCTTCGGCCTGTCGTATGCGCTCACATGCACCCTTACAGGAATTGCCTTCTGAAGTCCGTCCCATCGGACATTGATTTTTTTCTGCTCTGAGTAGTTCTGCACAAACTCGCAGTTTTTTCTGTGAACACTTACTCCTCTTCCCTGAGTGATGAATCCGATGATCTCATCTCCCGGAACAGGAGTGCAGCAGTTGGCAATCCGAATCAGTATGTCCTTGAATCCGCCCGCAATAATCCCGATATTGGAATCCTTTGAAGTATTTCGTTTGAACTGTTTTTTCTCTGCACGGATTTCTTTAATCGTATCGATGTCTTTTTCACTGATGGCAATATTGGAAGACTTGGAAACGGTATACTGTCCTTTCAGCTCATCCTTTTCCTTTCTGAAATACTGACGGAGCTTCTGCTTCGCAGACGGTGTCCGCACAATCTTTTCCCAGATAGGAGAAGGTTTCGCATTTTTATCTGTGACAATTTCCACCTGATCTCCCGAATTCAGGACAGTTCGGATAGGAGTAATCTTTCCATTGACTTTGGCCGCCTTGGTGCGCAGACCGACGTTTGTATGAATTCGGAAAGCAAAATCAAGCACAGTTGCACCCTTTGGAAATTCAAAGATATCCCCTTTGGGAGTGAATGCAAAAACCTCATCTTCGTGCAGTTCTCCTTTCAGTTCATCAATAAATTCTCCGGGATCGTCCGAATGTTCCAGAAGACGTTTCAGTCCTTCCTTCCATCTGCTGCTGAACTTGTCATCAAGTCTGTCGTAACTGTTTTCCTTGTACGACCAGTGAGCGGCGATCCCTCTTTCCGCATAACGGTTCATTTCTTCGGTGCGGATCTGAACCTCAAGGGGCCTTCCGTCATTTCCGATCACAGTAGTATGGAGGGACTGGTACAGATTGGTTTTGGGAGTGGCAATATAATCCTTGAATCGTCCCGGTATCGGAGTATAATGAGTATGTATCACACCTAATGCACCGTAACAGTCTCTTATTTCCGTTGTGATGATTCTGACTGCACGGAGATCATAGATCTCCTCTGCCTTCTTCTCTTTATCAATCAGTTTCTTGTGAATGGAATAAAAATGTTTTGCTCTTCCCTCAATTCTCGCTTCAAGCCCTGCTTCTTTCAGTTTTTCCTCAAGAACAGAAGTGATCTCGCGGATATGATCATCCCTGTCAGTCCTTTTTTCTGCAACAATGGATTTGATTCTTCTGTATTCCTCAGGATGAAGAATCTGAAACGCCATATCTTCGAGATCAGACTTCACTTTATAAATACCGAGTCTTCCCGCAAGAGGAGCATATACTGTGAACACTTCCTTTGCAATTCTTTCCTGTTTTTCAGGAGGCTGAAAGCCGAGCGTTCTCATATTATGAATCTTATCGGCAAGTTTAATGAGCATGACTCTCGGATCTTCAATCGAGGCCATGAGCATACGTCTCACATTTTCAGCGGCAACAATTTCCTTGTTCTGATTCTTCTTAATCTTCGATACCTTAGTGACACCGGAAACAAGTTCTGCAATCTCAATTCCAAAATCACGGATCATATCCTCTTTGGTATACGGTGTATCCTCCACTACATCGTGGAGCAGACCGGCAGAAATCATTTTGTCGTCCGGTGCAAAGTCCTGCAGGATGATATTTGCCACATTCACAGGATGAATGATATACGGCTGACCGGACAGACGTTTCTGCCCTTCGTGAGCCTTTGCTGAAAGCTCGTACGATCTTTTTACCAGTGCAAACCCTTCCTTGGAAAGTTTCCCCTCTGCCTCTGTTAAAAATTCCTCCGGAGTTGCTTCGAAGGCTGACATGACTATCCCCCTTGAATTTCAAGACTCAGGTCGAGAAATCTTGTAGTATGAGTCAGATACCCCATACTTACACCGATGTCTCCAAATCTGGACAATGACTCCAGCTTTTCCGGTGTGATTCCCCCTGAGCATTCAATTCTGATTTTATTGTTTTTCTTTCTGATTTCCTGAACTGCTTTTTCTGTATCTTCAATGCTGAAATTGTCTAAAAGTATGATGTCAGGCTCCGACTCGATTGCTTCTTCAAGCTGATGAAGTCCGTCTATTTCGAGCTCCACCTTCCTGTCCGGGAATCTGTCTCTGATTTTTTTTACCGCTGTCTGCATAGAACCGCAGAGGGCAACATGATTGTCCTTGATGAGTCCCATATCGGAAAGACTGATCCTGTGGTTTGCACCTCCTCCGGTAAACACAGCATATTTTGCGAGTTTTCTGTATCCCGGCAGTGTTTTGCGTGTATCTAGAATCATGAGTCTCGGATATTCTCTGGCAAGTTTCCATGTGGTTGTGGCAATTCCGGAAAGGTACTGAAGGAAATTCAAAAGAGGTCTTTCCACACGAAGGATCACATTGAGTGAACCTGAGAGGCTTAAGAGTTTCTCACCCTTCATCATAATGCTTCCTTCTGATTTATGAATTTCATAGGTGAAACTTCCGGGAAATTTTCGCAGAAGTGATTCCACAACGGGAGAACCGCAGAATATCCCCTCTTCTCTCGTAATTAAAATGGCAGAACCTGTCTTTTCCGTCGGAAAAACAGACTCGGATGTAATATCATAATCCGGACAGTCTTCAGAGACGGCCAATTCAACAAGAGGATCAAAGTCCTCCGGGGCAATGGAACTGACGGGGCTTGTATAGAACCTTTCCATAAATTCAGTCTGTTTATTCAGTCTGACTTTGTCAAGTAAAGGGAGCCGCATTCGGCAAAAGCACATTTTTTCATTCAAATCGGAAAAAGGCAAAAAACTGCTCCTTCGGCCGGAACAGACAGCTTTTTTCTTTACTGGTGGACTTCTGCCGATCATTCTGTAAAATGTTCCATACACAAAAAAACGGAGAACAAATGAGGCTGATAATACTTTGGCTTCAGATCATTCTATTTTTCTTATGTACCCCGATTCTTTCAGAGTCATCGACTTCTGTAATTGATCTGACCAGGCAGAAATGG
Source organism: Spirochaetota bacterium (assembly GCA_052033835.1). Taxonomy (GTDB): domain Bacteria; phylum Spirochaetota; class Leptospiria; order Leptospirales; family Leptospiraceae; genus DAORDI01. Next base: position 3,216 of record JBPOJG010000540.1, on the reverse strand, counting down.
GTTCTGAAAAAAGGGTTTTCTGAAGACTATTCCCGGATGAAAAACATCCCGACAGACGCAGACGCTGCTTCTGAAAAATTTCCAATCGTTCTGAATTCGATCTTTAAAACTCCTGTATCCGGGGACCTTCAGGAATATTCCATGTTCTGCAGATTCAGGCTGGATCTGAACAGAACGGAAAAAGGAAAGGAGCTTGCATTTTATTTTTCTGGGATTGGGGAATCCTGGGAAGTCTTTCTGAATGGAGTAAAAATCAGAGATGAATTTGAAATACAGGGTAATGAAATTCTGAGATACAGAACCGTAAGAAATGCAGTCATCCCGTTTTCCTCATCGATTCTGCAGGAAGACAATGTTCTTCTGATTCATACAGCGGGATATCCTCCCTCATCATTTCTCTCACCGAACAGTCTTCTCGGACTTCGGTTCAGCAAAGGTTACACTCTGGACTACGAAAAAAAAATTATGGATGAAACAGGCCAAATCTCAGTGCTTCTGCTGAATTCGATTTATATCTTCTTCGGACTCTACCATCTTTTCTTTTTCATCAGATGGACTCAGAAAAAATACAATCTGTACTTTGGGGTATTTTCGCTTCTGATTTCAGTCTATTTTCTTTCATTTTCCAATCTGGGTTTTGAACTGTTTTCAGATACAAGACCTTTGTTTTTCTTTTCCTATGCATCTCAGCCTCTGGCAGTCATGTTCTTTATGCTTTTTATCTTTGACTATTTCCATCCTGAAGAAAAATTTCCTGCCATTATAAAATTTACAATAATTTCCTCCTTAATTTTTGCAGGAATTTATCTTTTATCCAGTATCCGTTTTTATCAGTCGCTTCTTTTTTCCTGGTACGGTGCTGTCATTCCGCAGATATTTTATATATTTTATTTCATTATCAAGACTGTAAGAAAAGGAAGCAAGGATGCAGTGCCTATGGCATCAGGAATTGCAGTTCTCCTCTGTGCAGTCCTGTTTGAAATTCTCGACACAGTCTTTTTCAAGTCAGGATTCAGGATTCTGCAGTATGCATTTTTTTCATTCATCATCTCTCTCATTCTGATTCTTGCAAACAGATTCATTGAAATCAATGCAGAAACCAAAAGACTGAACATTGAGCTGACGGGAGAAAGAGATTCCTTTTCCAAATTTGTGCCTGTCCAGTTTCTGGATCTGCTCGGAAAAAAATCGGCCAAGGACATTGAAGTGGGAGAATGCAGTCTCCGAAATGTAACTATCCTTTTTTCAGACATCCGAAATTTCACTGCACTTTCCGAGACAATGTCTCCGGACGAAAATTTCAAATTCATCAATTCCTATCTGAAAAGAATGAATCCGGTGATCCAGAAAAATCAGGGATTCATAGACAAGTTCATCGGAGATGCAGTGATGGCTATCTTCCCTGATCCCGATTCTGCTCTTATGTCGGGAATAGAAATGCTGGAAGAAATGGAAATATACAACCGGCACAGAGCAAATTCAGGATACAGTTCAGTCCGAATCGGAATCGGAATCCATACTGGGTCAGCAATGATGGGAACAGTAGGAAATTATGAAAGAATGAGCACGACTGTCATCGGAGACACGGTCAACCTTGCGGCAAGACTCGAATCATTAAACAAGATATACTTTACATCACTTCTTATCTCAGAGGCAGCATTCTTAAGTCTCAAAAATCCAGAAAGATATTCCCTCCGCGAAATTGACTCAGTGCAGGTAAAGGGAAAATCCAGAGAAGTAAGGATTTTTGAGTGTTTTCAGTCTGATCCCCCCGAACTGAAAAATGATAAGGAAATGTACAAATCAGAACTCAAAAGAGCACTGAATCTTCTGGAAAACGGAGAGGACGAAGAAGCTCTTCAGACGTTTCTGGATATTCAGCTGGAATCTCCGGGAGATCCTGTCCCTGTACTTCATATCCGGAAATGTCAGGAAAGAATTCTCAACCTGAAAAACATTGAATCTATGGAAGCCGCCGGCAGGAGAGGAAAAGTCCTCATTGTAGACGACAATCCTGCAGTTCTGGGTCTTACTGAAATACTGATCCGCAGTCTGAATTTCATTACGTTAACTGCAGACAATGCATCAGATGCTCTTCTGAAAGTGATCGAAGACAGGCCGGACGTCATCATGACCGACGTCAATCTTCCGGGAAAAAGCGGTCTCGATTTTACTGAACATATAAGAAAGGACTTTGCAGATAAAAAGTACAGACCTTTCATCATTGTATCGAGTGCAGAGGAAACGGACACGGAAAGAATGAGAGAACTCGAAGTGAATGTTTTTCTGAAAAAACCGGTGGATGCAGAGGAACTTCAGAAAATTCTACTGTCGGAAGAGATCTCTCAAAATCGAACATCAGAGAAAACTAAATCCTTGATTTAATGACTCAATTTGAAATTTTGGGTTAAGGAAACATATCTTAAAAAGGTGCAGAGTCGGAAACTGTTTACAGATCGGGCACTGCAAAAAGGTCAAATATGAGCGAGAATACTCCACTTTCCAAGGATATCGTAGGAAAAAAAATGGACCGTTTCGAATTCACAGTCGAAAGGGGCAAGGTAAAGGAATTCTGTCTGGCAATCGGGGAAACAAATCCGATGTACTGGGATTTGAACGCTGCCAAAAAAGCAGGCTATGAAGATACCCCTGTCCCTCCTACATTCCAGACATGCATACAGTTTTGGGGATATCCAAAGATCTGGGAAGATATGACATCTTTCGGAATCGACATTAAAAGACTTCTTCACCTCAAGGAAGAATACACATATCTCAAGCCGATTTATCCGGGACCGATGTGGGCACAGTCAGAAGTCGTGGACGTAAAGACTGGAAAAATGGATATGGTGACTTTCCGCACAACATACCATAATGCAAAAAATGAAGCCTGCATTCAGGCTGAGATGGCAATTGTCATCAGACCGGCGTAAGGAGAACTGATATGATAAAATTTGAAAGCGTAGAAGTCGGAACAGAACTTCCTTCCATTTCCATGGGACCAGTCACTCATGCTGATCTGGTAAGATATGCAGGTGCGAGCGGAGACTTCAACCCGATCCACAACGACAAGGAATTTGCAATTGCAAACGGTCTCGACGGAACAATTGCGCACGGTATGTATGTTATGGCACAGATCGGAAGACTCTGCACAAGCTGGGCAGATCAGAAGCAGATCCGTTTCTTCGGAGTCAAGTTCAAGGCTATGTGCAAACTCGG
>JBPOJG010000290.1:0-12013 GCA_052033835.1 Spirochaetota bacterium | reverse complement strand
TAAAAATTGATTCAGAAAAATTACAGAATAATTCTATTCTGACTGCAAGTGCCGAGAATCTTAAAATTGAATTTTTAGGAACAAAACTTTTCCTTGAGTCAGATTCAAAAATATCCACTTTGACAGTATTGAAAGGATCAGTGAGGGCATCTGAGTCCAAAAATGAAGAACGAATCATCTCAGAAAACAGTTCAGAAAGATTCAATCATTCCAAAAAACTCTGGACATCCGTTCCAATTTCAGATGCGGAAAAAAGAAAACTGAAACAGGAATTTGATGAGCTGAATCCTGTATCTCCTGAGGAACTGAAAAAAGAAGACTACAAAGCTCAGCCGGCCAGCCTTCATTACTCGAGAAGAATCTCGGAGAAAATAAATACCGGAAAAATCTCCCAAATTTCAGGAAAAAGAATCCGTCTGAAAAACGGGAAATCTCTTTCAGCAGAAACAATATTTCAGGAGGAAGATAAATATATTATCATTACAAAAGATGATATTTTCACTTTTAAGGATTCAGAAATAGATGCGATACTTTTTCAGTAATACAGTCTTTTTTGCTGCTGCAGTTCTGTTGGTATTCGAAATCCGTTCCGATACGGTAAAACTGAAAAACGGGAAAATCCATGAAAATGTAAAAACCTCCTTATCAGGAAATACACTGTCGATCGTTTATGAAAACGGAAAAAAAGAAATATTAAATGCAGATGCGATTGCAGAATTGAAGCCGGCCAAAACTCATTGGAAGGAGACTGAAGTTAAGAGAACAGTCGAGTCAGAAATGTCTGCAAAGGAAGAAAAAACAAGAGACAAGACTCCCGTCAAAAAAGAAAAACTGACTGAAAAAAAATCTGTCAACTCAGAGAACAATTACAGTTATCTGTACAGTCTGATTCCAGGATGGTCATCCTTGAATACAGGCAGATACTGGTATGCCGGACTTGCAATCAGCCTTCTGGAATTTGGTGCAATGGGACGTATCTCAGGCAAAAACGAAGTCAGACCGCTTCTGGATGAGGAAGACGGCAGAAATCTTCAGATCATATCTCTCTTGAATATGAAAGATGCTCCTGGGGGAAATATGGTGAGAGATGCTGCATTGATCGGATATTTCAGCAGACACACCGCAGACGGAAGAGATGCCCATGACGGTCTGGAAACTTTTCTCAACAGACGAAATGGCGTGATCTTTCTGTCGGCTCTCACCGTATTTGATGTTCTTCTCTCCAGAATCCTTCAGGAAACAAAATCACGGGAGACAGAAAACACCTCATTCTATTTTACTTTCAGGTCATCAGGCAGAGAGAATTTTTCTCTGGCATTCACTAAAAATTTTTAGATTCCTGTCTGTCTTCAGATATTGTACTGATAATATTGTATGTGACTTGACTTTAATCGAGTTCAGATTAAAAGAGAAGGGAATAGTGTTTTTACACAATTTCTGTATCATAAAAGGAGCATATGATGAAAATCACAGCATTATCCTTGGCACTTCTCAGTGTACTGTTCACGGCAGACTGCAGAAGAACGGAAAAGAAAAACAATAATGGAGCATTGGCCCTTCTTCTTCTCGCATCATACAGAAAAACACTTGCAGGAAGCCAAGCCACTGCAGAATTTATGGCGAACAGCAGCAGTGTTTCAGGAGAGGATTCAGCAGAAAGCGGCTCAATGGGAGTCTCAAATACAAAAGCTGTTACTTTCTCAGGAACGCAGACAGCCGGCACAATCTCAAATTCCAGTGAAACCTTTGACTGTGCATTAGGAGGAACTGTCAGTTTTGAAGGGACTCAGGACTTTACTGCCGACGGAACAGACTTTTACAACAGAACAACAACTCTCACAAACGGAAGCAGAAAAATCACTTATGACAACTGTGCTGTTTCTGCAACGCTTACAATCAATTCAGGTTCAATTACATTCACTCAGCTCACACCGGACAGCGGATCCACAACGATGAAGACTCAGGTGATCTCCGGAACAACAACAAGCGGAACACTGCAGCGGACACTTTCCAATCTGAAAGCCACAGTAAAAGGTTCAATGGCAGTCACTGTGAGCGGAAGAAGAGGCACCGGTACAGGAACCATCGAACATAATCACACCCTGATTCTGACAGGCAGAGTAAGAAACTGGACACTGACAAGCGGAAAAGTATCCAAACCCTCTCTTCAGTCCAGGCAGGGAACTCTCACCGGAACAACAACGATCAACGGCAAGGCATATACAATCAGCAAATCTCTGGATGTGAATGTAGAATAAAAGGAAAACCATAATGCATTTATGAAATTACAGATTCTAGACCTCATTTCCTATTTGCGTAAGGTGAGATACTCAGATTTGTCCGGATTTTCTGCATTGCAGACTTTTTTTCGTCGAATAGACTATTATGAACAAGGCTGCAATGAAAGATCTTTTGCTTATTTTTTTGAAAGCAGCCGTCTGTATCTTTTTCTTCATTCCTTTTTTCTTGTTCTGCAATGTCAGAAGACCGTTCAAACTGTTATTTGCATTTCCTGCCGGAAATCCAAGTATTACTATAGGCAGTCCAGATAGAAATACGAATGAGTTTGGTGCAGTTGCATCATTTTCAATTTTAATGAATTCGAAACCGACTGAAGATGTAAAAATATGCATTTCCAGTTCTGACGAGATTCAAGGAGGAACTGTACTCAATTCAGTCAATGTATCGGCACCGGATGGAACCTGTGAATCGGCTGCTTCTTATCTCAGCTTCAATGCTGCCAACTGGGATGTTTCCCGTCAAGTTTCAGTACAAGGAAGCAGAGGATCTGTCGATGTGCGAGGAAATACCGACTATGAAATCAAGTTCAAAGTACAAGGAAGAGATTCCGGATACAGTCAGCTTTCCTTGAATCCTGTTCGATTGAAAAATTTGGATATTGACGATCCCGCAAATCTTTTTGTACGGACAAAACTGACCGGACTCAATTCCGGAGCATTGGTGCTGAAACTGAACGGAACAGATTCTCTCACCTTAAATACAAACGGAACCGACAGTTTTCCAAATCCAATCAGTATGGGAACTTTCTATTCCATTGATATAGTAACCCAGCCCGCCGGTCAAACCTGCGCTTTTACTGATTCTCCTTACGGAACAATAAGTTCACATATATTAATCAACTTAGAATGTATCTCCGGCTACCTGTTTAACGGATCCATTTTTTCCGCTTCAGTTCCTCCCACTCTTTCTCAGTCATTTTCCGGAATACAGACAATTTCAGGTTCCTTTCCTCCGACAGCTTTATCAGGAAATACTGACGGGCCTGCTGCATCCGCCAGATTCGATAATCCGATTGCCGTTTCTACAGACGGAGTAAATCTGTACGCTGCCGACATCTTCAACAACAGCATAAGAAGGATAAAAATCTCAGATGGAACTGTATCGACAGTTGCTTCAGTAACCGGACCGCATGGCATTGCTACCGACGGAAGCAATATTTTTGCATCAAGCTTCAACGATCACAGAATCTATAAAATTGGATTGTCCACAGGAGCAGTTTCTGTTCTTTCAGGAACAGGAGTATCAGGTGATTTAACAGGATCTTCGTCAGATGCACAGTTCAATACACCGGTATATTTGACTTTTGACGGAACTTATCTTTATGTATCAGACAGAGGCAATGGAAAAATCAAACAGATAAGACTGTCTGACGGTACAGTTTCGACCTTCGCATCAGGACTGATTTTTCCGAACGGATTGGCCACAGACAATACCTATGTTTATGCTGCAGACTCAGGAGCACATCAAATCAAGAGATACAGAATTTCAGACGGAACAATGACTGTCATCGCAGGAACGGGAACTGCCGGGGGACTAGACGATGCATCTGGAACATCTGCCACACTGAATGAACCGTATGGAATCACTGTTGACGGATCTTATATTTACATATTGGAAGGTTCCGGAAAAAGATTCAGGAGAATCAGCGTAAATGCCCCGTACTCTGTACATACGATCATACCTCAAAATGACGGTTACCAGGACGGTACAATTGGATCGGCACAGTTCTGCGGTGCCGGCCTGAACTGCGACTCCTCACTGACCACGGATGGAATCCATCTCTTCTTTGCAGACCGATTCAACAGTTCCATAAGGAAACTTTATTACTGATTTCAGAAAGGACGGCATCCGAATTTTTCTGTCAAATTCATAGTAATCTTAGACAGTATATTTCATATATAATTTTTCCGTTTCATTCTTTGCTATAACGCACCGCAGTCATACAAGGAAGAGGATACTTACCGATAGATAGGCCATTGAATCGTGAACAAAAATCGTACCCAAAAAGGAATTTATACTAAGTAAATCCAATAAATAAATAGAAAAATTTTTCTCTTTTTTATAAAATTTTCCACTATTCTTTTCCGGTAGGTTTAAAGAACAGTCTAAGAAATGAAGGGTCGGAAATAGGACCCTCGATACAAACTAGGAGAGTATTGAATGAAAAAGTTTCTTGTAATATCCATGATTTTAGCTTGCACGGCTGCTTTCGCAAAAGACAAAGACAAAAAAGACACAAAAAAAGACGACAAAAAAGAAATGGGAGAAAGCAAAATGGCTGGAAAAACTGTCAGCCTTGAACTGAAAGTTAAGTTTCCTCCTAAAAACAATGAAGGCAAAAGCTGGGATACTTTCGGCGGTGCTAACCAGAAGATCACTATCAAAGACGGAAACGTGATGGGTGGTTCATGTGATAAGTTTGGTAAGTCTCCAGACAGAGGTCTTACTGAAATGTGGAAATGCAAAAACGTAAAACTGGACAACGAAGGTCAATTCCCTCTTGAAATCCAGGAAAAAGATGCTGTTTCCAATGACTATGTAGGAAACAGCAGACTGACTGCAACTAAAAAAGGTGAGCAGAAAGTCGGAAGTGCATCCGTATGGGTAGAAATCAAATAATTTAATTCACAGAACTTCTGTGTGCCCGCTGCAAAGCGGGCTTTTATTTTTCCTTTCAGCAATCTTAAACCCGCATAAACTCATTCCTTGAATAAAGATTTTTGTATAATTGTCTGTCCTGTCTGAGTATCTGCACCTTCCCATTCCATTTTCCACAATCATTATAACTTAATTGCCGTATTTCTCATTTTGCATAAACAGAATATGAAATCATTAAAATATATTTTAATGGATACGTAAACGCGGCAGGAAAAAGGAAATGTTTCATCTATGCGACTGAACGAATTTCTAAATGATGCCCAGATCCCCTGCTTTTTTCAGCATTTGAATTCTGTTGTTTACCTGGAGTTTCTGGTATATTCCCCTAATATGAAATCTGACAGTGGAGACAGTAACTTTCAGTGCTTCGGCAATTTCAACTGGAGTAAAACCAGCAGAAAGTTCTTTCAGAATCAAAGTTTCCTTTTCAGTCAGTTTTTCATAGTCCCCGTAATTCCTGATTCTGTAAAAGAAATTTATGACACGAATCGCGACATTGGGACTCATATAAGCACCGCCGGCCAGTGTCATATCAATAATTTCGGATATCTTGCTGATATCTGTTTTCAAAATATAACCGATACATCCCATTTTTAATGCCTGAAAAATGATATCATCAGACTCCATCATAGTCAGAATAAGTTTTTTACTGCCCGGTTTGAGATCATTAATTTTTGACAGAAAAGTAATTCCGTCTGTTCCAGGAAGTCTTAAATCAATGACAAAGATATCTATTTCCGAAACGTCCGCAGCTTCACATTCTTCCGCTGAATGGAAAATGATAATCTTTTCAATATTTGGATTTTTTATGAGGATCATCTCCAAGGTTTCACAAATAGACTTCTGATCTTCAATTAAGGCAATTTTTACTTTCAAATCAATGTATACCTATCGAATAATCATTATTACCATTTTGGATAATCAACAAAAAAAAGAAACAGCATTGAAAAAAAGGGATTGTAATGAATAAAACCTATCAAAATTGATAGGTTTTTGGGTCATATATGATGAATTCCTTCGACGCGAATCAATAAATTAAGTAAGGAAGGTTTTTGAAGCTGTGTCTTCATATTCAGATGCAGGTTCAAATTCTATAGTACTGTGATCAATTCCATGTTCTGAAAGTTCTTTTTTTATTTCCATTTTCACGGACTGAAGATCCTGAAGGCTCTTCAGCACAACATGGCAAGTGAGAGCAATCTGATTTGTACTGAGGTTCCATACGTGAATATGATGCACTTTCCGCACACCCTCTATCTCCTGAATATGTTTTTTGATCTCATCAAGTCTGATCGCAGAGGGAACTCCATCCATAACTGCAATCAGACTGTCTTTAAAAAGATCCCAAGTACTGAAAAGTATGACGATAGATATCATTACAGCAGCAATACCATCCAGAAAATTCCAGCCAGTAAAATAGATCAAAAATCCGGACAGAACTGCCCCTAGAGAAACAAGAGCATCTGCCATCAGATGCCAGTACGCTGCTTTTAGATTGAGATCCTTTTCCTTTTTTTGACTGAAAAGAAGTGCCGACCCAAAATTAATGATAATTCCTATTCCAGCAACAGCCATTACTGCTGTTCCATCCACCTTCTCAGGGCGAAAAATCCTATGAATTCCCTCCCATAAAATTCCGCCTATTGCCACTGCTAAGAAAAGCGAATTGACAAAAGAAGCAAGAATGGAAGCTTTTCGGAATCCATAGGTAAATATTTTTCCTGAACTGACTCTCTGCAGTCTGAATCCAAGAAGAGCAATGAGCAGGCCGGAAACATCCCCCAGATTATGCAATGCATCAGATATGAGGGCCGCTGATCCGCTTTGAAATCCGTAAGCACCTTCAAAGACTGCATAAATTAAATTCAGATAAATACCAATGAGAAACGAGCGGTTTATATCATATCCTGAAACTGTATGATGAGAATGATTATGCTCAGTCATAATTCAATCAGTCTCTGCGCTGTTTTAAAAAACGAGGGTTCTGCATATATTTCATTCATATTCTTATAAAGTTCTGTAAAAACAATTTAGGGAGCAGCACAATTGAATCAACCTTTTTAATGCGCGCATCCTGAAACAGAAAGCGAAAAAAGATTCTGAAGATTAAAGGCCTATTCAAGAATGGAATCAAGGATATCACTGAAAAAAGGGAGTCCGAATGATAAAACTTCATACTGTAAAAAAGGAAAACATCTGAAAGCCGATGCAGGCAGTTTCCTGAAAACAGTTTTGCAAGTGTCGATGGTGTCTCGAGCAGAGAGCAAAAGGCAGGACTTCAAAGACTTGAACCGGTTTCATTGAAAATCCAGGAACTATATTGACAAAAGATTTATATTCAGAAATACAAGTTTCTGGAGAAAATTTAATGAACAAAAAGATTAAAATCACATTTTCAGTTCTGGGTGCATTACTTGCAGTACCAATCCTGGCAGCATCCTATATTCTGATTGCACTTCCAAACATAAAACTGAAACCGGAGATTAAGGCAGAAACTACCCCTGAACGAATTGAACGCGGAAAGTATCTGGCAAATCATGTTACTGTATGTGTCGACTGTCATTCAGTCAGAGACTGGACAAAGTTTTCAGGTCCTATTGCTGAAGGCACTCATGGAAAGGGCGGAGAAACATTTGATCAGAAATTTGGTTTTCCTGGAGCATTTTATGCTGCAAATATTACTCAGGAAAAACTCAAAGACTGGTCTGACCCTGAAATTTACCGAGCCGTCACTTCAGGTGTGGGCAAAACAGGGAAAGCCTTTTTTCCGGTTATGCCCTACAGAAACTATGCGAAGATGGATACTGAGGACATTCTGTCCATCATAGCTTATATAAAAACTCTTCCGGCAATAAAGAATGATGTCCCTAAATCCAAGCCGGACTTCCCTATGAACATTATTCTGAACACAATTCCCGGACCTGCTGAACCTGTTAAAGCTCCTGATAAAAATGATAAATCAGCTTATGGAAAATACCTTGTGAATGCGGCCGCCTGCTTCGACTGTCATACAAATGTAAATGAAAAAGCAGAACCCCTTCCCGGAATGGATTTTGCCGGAGGAAGAGAATTTCCAATGTCCTGGGGAATATTGCGATCATCGAATATTACGCCTGACAAGGAAACAGGAATAGGAAGCTTAAGTGAAAGTGATTTTGTCCAGAAATTTAAAGCACATTATCCATCCAAATCACCGACACCTGTATTGAAAGACGGTGAAATGAATACGATTATGCCTTGGATAATGTATTCGGGAATGGTGAATGCGGATCTTGAAGCAATCTATGCCTATCTCTCGAGCGTGAAACCGGTTACAAACAAAGTAAACAAATTTTCACCAGCCCAAAAATAAGAACTATTTAAAAGCTGAATTTTTCAACGAAGGTATATTGAATGAATTCCCAAAATAATGGATTTAATCCAATATACCTTAAATAATTACATTAAAATTATCTGTGTTTATCCGTGATAAATATGCTTTTACACAACCCCAAGGCTTCTCTGGGAATTTAGGTTTTTCGTGCAAAAATGCTGAAAGGCCTTCCAAATTGAGTCAAAAAGATTCCTGACACCGACTGCCGTTCTGAAAAAGAGTATGAAAGACTCCCTCATTTAATTGAAATTTTTGAATCTTGGAACAAGGATTTTTGTCCACATCCTGTTTTCGGAAAACTTACAAAAGAAGAATGGGAAATTCTTTAAGCTTTTCATTTTGCAAATTATTTATTATATGTAAGCTTACAAAAATTCAGAAATAAATTTCTCAGTTAAACGAAAAAAATCAATTTTTTTCATTACAAAAGGTCAACAGAGACAGAAAAAGCTGTGCATAATCTTGCAGCCAATATCCATCTCTGTCTCTGCTCACTGTGCAGTCAATTCCAGCTTAAAAGCAATATCAACTTCTTTGATTTTTGGAGGATCCATCTTAAATTCTTTTGGATTCACTTTGAAGTTTGAAGTAAAAAGATAACCGCTCTTATCCTTTTTCAGCTTTCCTGCAATTTCAACATTCTCTTTGGAAACACCGTGAATTGTCATTTTACCTTTCACTTTGATATCTCCGCTGGACGTATCGTAAGAAATAATTTCTCCTTGAAAATTTGCAGTAGGAAATGCTTCGGATTCCAGATACCCTTCATGCATCAGATCATTTGCAAATTTATATTCGCCAGTAAGATAAAAACTGTCTCTTTTTACAGAAGCAGTAATGTTGACGGTTTTCCCTTCCACATCGACAGTTCCGCTGAACTTCTCTCCTACCCCGGACATTTTTGCAGTCGTTTCCCATTCTGTCTTTACTAAAGTATACAGAATCTTTCCCGTCTTTACTTTGAGTCTGCTTTCCGTAACTTGAACTGCATTCAATCCCGAAAAAAATAAAATCCCATATATTAGTAACATATTCATTACAATCTTCATACGCCATAGTCCCCCGTTTCCGTTATTTAAAATCCGAAAACAATATGTACCTGTTATACATTTCATTGTATTCAGTGCAATACATTAACAAAAAGCGCATTGTGATAAAGATCTGTCTTTTTATTAAAAAATTGTGTAGTTCAATAAAATGAATGCTATGACAGATTGGCGGCAGTTTTTTCCAATTTTCTGATAAATCTTTACAAAGACAAACACTTGTATACTCTAAAATAAAAAAATCTGTAATTCACAGCATAAGGAAGGCAGTAAAAATGAAAAATTTAACACCTTGCTCCATATATCTTTGTGTTTTTTCAGTCTTTTTTCAGACAGGATTCGATTCCATTGCAATCTCAAATGTTTCCTTTGATTACTGCAATAATGCAAGCGTGGAGCCCCCGTCATCTTTTGGTTCCGCAGGCCCGGAAGCCTTTTACTGTGTGTGTTCACCGGAAAACGTAAACAGATTCAAGAACTTGGTCTCATTCAATGAATCAGTCCAGTTTTGCATCATCCTTTTTCTGCTCATATATTTTTTATCATTCTCCTAAAAAAATTCTTTACAAAAATAAACACTTGTTCACTGTGAAAATAAGCTATAATTAACAGCATTAGAAAAGGAAGTTCAAAATGAAAAATTCAGCACCGAGAGGGCTTTTCACACCCATCTATATTCTGTCGTTTTTTGGATTATTTTATACAGGATGTGATTCTGTAGGAAACAAAGGGATTTCTCAAATGCTTCCATTGATACTGCAAGGAAGCACTAAAACAGCATATTCTGAACCGGGAAACTCAGTTCTCACAGCTACAGCTTCCGAAAACCCGGCATTGTTGACAGCAGCATCCGGTTCCAGTTCGTGTAATGATGCGGCCGTTGAACCCCCTTCATCTTTCGGTTCCGCAGGTCCAGAAGCTTTTTACAGTGTCTGTTCAACAGAGAATGTAAACAGATTCAAGAACCTGGAAATCAAATTTTCTCATCCGATGAATCAGTCAACATTCGCAGCATCTTTTTCAGTGATGTGCGGGGGATCTGCTCTGCCCGGACCTGCTCCGGGGGGATCATTGATCTGGAAAAGTCCTCAGAGACTGATTTTTGATCCGTATAGAGAACTGCCATCCAATGCTTCCTGTGTCATCACAATAGCAAACTCGGCAGAGACAATCGATGGGGAAAAACTGATCAGTTACTCAAAGAGTTTCAATGCATCGCACGACTATCTTATCTCGACCACCGTCACACAAGGACCGACGGTGATTCCTTTAGGAGGAACAAACGACGTGACTTTCAGCAAGTCAGGTGATCTGATCATGACCTCGTCCTTTCTGAACCCTGCCGGTGCTTTTTCACAGATTAAAAAAATCGTATTCAATAAAATGGGAAATGTGGACTCTTCCGGAAATCCTAATGCAAATGCAAAAACTGTATGTGAAGACAGCTGCACAAGTCTTCTCTCTCCGATCAATCTCAGCACAGATTCATTTATGGCCGGCAGTATGGCTTTGACTGAAGGCGGAAACACTTATTATTTTGATATTACAACAAGCCAGAACACAAGAATTCAGAGATATTTCAGTTTTAATTATGGAAATGTCAATTCAAATCCAAGTGCTCTGATAAACAACGTCGCATCCGGTGTACTTGATGAATCACAGATGATGAAGATACTGAAAAGAATGATAGAGACTTTTATCAAAGGGAAATTCAGAGTATCAGATGCAGGAACTCCTAAGACATTCAATCAGTTTGCCTCACAGCCTCTATCATCATCGAAGGACACCTCCAAATGCATCAACTATGGAAGTTTTTCATTCATTACAAGTTACGGAGACAATCCAAGCGGTGGTTACTGCGGAGGCAACGGAGAAAATCCCGGCGGTTTTCAGGCTGTAACCGGTGCAGGCTGTTTTGGAAGTGCTACTCTGGATATGGATGTATATGTCACAGGCGTAAGCATTCCAGGCTTTACAGGAGGAGTTCCTACAGTTGAGGCAGCGCTTGGAGTCAATTCTGACGGAGAAGTCGGGATTGATCTGAAAGGAAGAAAGGCTTATCTGAATCTGGCAATCATTGCAAAAAACAGGGACAGTATGCTCTGCCTTGTTGGTTCAGGAAACAAATTCCATTTTTCCACATCTGTTGAATTGAACGTAGGAAATTCCATTCTCAGACTTGCACGTTCTCGAAACACAATGACTGTTGATTCAAGCGGGAAAATTGTCATCAATGTAAAAAACCCTTATACCCCGAATGATGCACTCGGTGCAAATTTTTATGTTTCAGAATGGGTAAACAATCTAAGCGTTGCCGGAGTATCTCTCGTAAATTCCACAAGCTGGGTAAGCAATCTGCTTTCATTCATTTCTGAAGCGATCGGAAACGGAGTCGTTCCTCAGGTTCAGCCAGGAATTACTCAATCCGTCCTTAGAGATATGATTCAGAAAATCACTCCGAATGTATTGAATGCGATAGTCGGAAATCTTATGAATCCGGGAGTAGATATTAGAGTTGTTGAAAAATAAAAGAGCTTGTACAAAACTCTTCTGATCATCAGATGGAAGAATGATATTACTGGACAGAGTTTTCAGCAGCGGGAGAATATCGCACGCGCTTGTCGGGATGACACGC
>JBPOJG010000292.1:0-18231 GCA_052033835.1 Spirochaetota bacterium | reverse complement strand
GTAGATTGCCGTACAGGCATATCCCATCAGATACAAGTGCCTGTACTGCTCTGCCAGTTCACTGTGAGATTTAAGCATTTCCTCCAGCTTTGACATTGAGACTGTTTTTGAAGAGTAGAACTGACTGACACCTCCGCAAGCAGAATAATCATCCAGTTGAAGAAGTCCGCAATGACTGTCCTCTGAACAGGTCAGATCGGATGTGTAATTTTTCAGTCCATTCAGAGAAAGATCAATCTTCTCCTGGAGCTGTTTCCTGTACGCACTGCTGACTGACTCCTGCTTGGCATACTGCAGGACAGCATCGGGGATTTTGAAAGAAATTTTCTTATCCTTTTTCTCATCATTGCAGAATCCAAGAAAGATTAATAACAATGACAGTATAATTTTCTTTACACTAATCACATTGACCTCAATGTTCGTGTTTTTTCTTCAGGTCATCGAGATGATTTCCCTTGTATCCTTTCATAAGGATTGGAATCAGTCCGAGGATTGGAAGATAAAAAGAGGCCGCCATCGGATTTTTGAATGCTGCCTTGATATAGTCCCAAAAACCGATAGGAAGTTCCATATTCTTCCCTTCCTTTTTATATTTTCTTTCAAACTCTGCAAAAAGTACAGGCCATCCTGAAGGAGAAATATAAGGAACCTTATTCAGATTTTTCAGATTGGTCTTCAGATATTCCATTCCATCATAAGGGTTCTGTCCATATTTTGCAACTGAATCATCCAGAAACACCTGAAACTGTCTCTGCACCTCGTCTCTGAGTTCCCGAAGTTCAGGTTTTCTGATTTTCTCGAGAGGCTTAGGAAGCATTTCATACGGTTTGATTCTAGGGCCGACCACATAAGTCAAATTCGCCGGAAATCCAAAATAAAAAAGCCAGGGCTGAAATATAATGAACGGTGTCAAAGCACTCACAGGAATAAACGGAATCCCTGCATACTGCACAATCTTATCGAGAGCTCTTGAGTTGTAACTGTAAGGATTTATATATTCGGCATTTACAGTCGCGACAAATACAATATCTGTCTGATATTTTATGCTCATTCTAAGGAAGGAAGTAGAAAACTGCTGAAGTTTGTATCTGTTATTGAATCCCTTTGCAATTCCGGGAACACCTTCAGGATAAATCAGAACATTCCAGTCTTTCTGATGCATCATTGTTTCAAAATTTTCCATTGTAGCATCGATGCACCCTACTCTTTTCCAGAAATTTTCAATCAGAAAAGGACTCATCAGTGCAGACGCGGAAAGCATCGGAGCCGAAAGAGCTCGGACAGCATTCTTGAAACTGTTTGCATTTTTTTTGTATAAATTTGCAACAAAAATAACTGCGTCCCAGGGGAAGGCCATTCCGGAGTGATTTCCTGCATAAATGATAGGTCTGTCCGGATTGTTTCTCTCATGAAGTTTTTCAGGACCAATAAACTTTGTTCTGAAATAGTATTCATCGAGAACTGAAATTACATTTCTGAGTATTGCATCCGCAAAATCGGGATCAAAGGACTCGTAATAAATCTTCTGATTGTCTTTGATAAAATCAGGTATTCCTTCTGACAGAATCTCTTTCATGCTGCGGCTCCCGTGATCGTATTCAGAACAGTACTGTCTATTCTCTGTTCGAACTGCAGGTGAGCAAGATTTTCCACATGAAGGTTTTTTGCAATCTGAAGAATCTGTTTTCTTTTCTTTGCCATAGGCTCAGAACTGAGAACAATTGCAGGAATTGTCAGATCTGTGACAGGAATATCCAGAATTCTCAGAATAATTCTGCTTCCGGGGACAAGGAGTCTGTTGCAGAATATCTGCGCCCCCCCAATACTGATATTCTCAATATAACATTTCAGATCCTGATTCTCTTTATCAGTAATTTTACCGAATCGTTCAAAATGAATTCTTGGTTCTTTTCTTCTGTCTTCGCCGCTGTAAGTCACTTATGATTCCCTTATAAAGAAAGAGATACTTTAGGGACAAAAGATGTCAAGAATATTTCTTTAGGGTGAGATTGCAGATTGCAGATTGCAGATTGCAGATTTCGGAGTTCGGGATCGGCGAAAAATCGAACGGATCTTAATGAAGATATTTATACTCTTTATTGAATTATTTTATTATTAAAAAATATTCCCTATTCTCTTTGAAAATCCGTTTAACCTTAAGGTTTTAAATTCTGAAAAAATAGAAAAAATATGATAAATTCCTTTGTTTTCTTTACCGTTTCAGAGGTCTAATTCACATCTTAAAAGAGAAAGTATTTATAGAATGCTTTCGCAGATCAGAAAATTCCAAGATGCTGAATGTTTTTCTGGAACGAGGCTTGGTCTGATGCAGTAACATAAAACTATAGAGGAAAAGATATGAACAACAAACAAAAAGCAGCACAGCAGTACGACTCCCAAAGTGCAAGCTTCTCAAAGATCATAAAGCCAATCACCTTGGTAATCACAATTTGTATTGCAGTCGCCTTTACCGAATTATCCGCACAGATGCCACGATTTAGTCAAACCGTAATCCTAAAAAACGGAATTGTCTTTGAAGGTGTAGAAGCGAAACGTACAGAGGAATTGGTCACGATAACGACCCCCGAAGGCATGACAAAAGTCTACCAAAGTAAAGAAATTTCAATAATTACATGGGATGGTTCGAATGATTTGAAGAATGCTCCGCAAAAACCGAGCAGCAGAAAATGGAGTGAGGACCAAGGTTATATGAATTGGAAAGATGCTATGAAAAAATGTGGGAGCATTGGTATGCGGCTGCCGAAACCTCAAGAGTTAAAGGAAGCATATGCAGCAGGTATTACTGAATCTTGGAAATCAGATGCCCGCTATTACTGGTCGTCTGAACGTTCTAAAGAAGACAACTGGATTAAATTTTTCAATATCTACACTGGGATCACCGGCAGCAACTTTGAAACCAGCTATCACAAAGTTCGCTGCTTGATAAGTGACTACATATGGAGTGAAGACCAAGGCAGAATGAATTGGGAAGATGCTAAGAAAAAATGTGAAAGCATTGGAATGCGGCTGCCGACAACCGATGAATTAAAGGAAGCATATGCAGCTGGGATTACAAAATCTTGGAAAAAAATTTCCACCGATAACTATGACATCTGGTCTTCTAACCCAGGTCGTGATGACACCGCAATAGCTCTTGATAACGACACTGGAGAGGCCTTACCCAACGATCGTGAAGGCAAAAACCCCGTTCGCTGCTTGCGTTAAGACTTTTACTGGGGTTATTTGGTCATTTACTCCACTGCCTTCTCAGCAGAGGAGTATTGACTTGCGGTGGGCAGCTGTCCTATTCCGCTCCCCTGCTCCAATTGTAATACCCATACAAAGAATTTAGAAGAAAGAATACCCACATAGACATCATCATGATACTTTCATTTCCTCCTTCGGTAAAACGGATAAACCACATTGTTACGGTCAGAATGTTCAGAAGGATATAAAAAAGCCACTGCTCTCTGTATCTGAAAATCATAAGGAGTGCTGCCCCGACAGAAAGCACATTTGTGGATGCGTCAATATAAGGAGTATTCTGTCCTGCTATAAAAGAGAGTCCCCATCCGGCAAAACAAGTCAGAACAGAAGCAAATATCAGTATATATATTATATTTATGATATTCATTTTTTTCATAATGACAGTTCCGTTCTGGATTCTGTCCTTCCACAGGAAGATTCCTGCGATATTGACCGGTATGAAAAAGATAAGATTCAGCCCAACCTCTCCGAAGAGTCCGTTGATCCAGGCAATGTATGCGTATGCGGCTGAATTCAAAATTCCGAATATAAAATTCCCGATATGGCCTCTGGCCGCAAGAACGACACAGATGACCCCGGAAACAAGTGCAGTGACGCTGATTATTTTTTCCATAGTTTATAATTTTATCGACGGTGCAGTTTTTGCGAAATGAAAGTCGGTCCGCACATTGTGCACAATGACTTTCTTCAAGTCCAACTTTGTTCCATTGCAGCAGCTGTCACTAAAAAAATCCGAAAATCACAGGCTCTGATAAGAGTGCCAAAGCGGGAAACCGCAAGTCTTTTTCATACGTCCCGCTTTTTATTTTTCCGAAAACTGCTTGTCAGCAGAATTGAGGTTCAGAAAACTTAAAACAGAATATACAATACACAGGCGGCATATGAATCTGATTCGTTTTACAAAGATGGAAGGTATTGGAAATGATTATGTATATATTGATGCAACAAAGGATAATATAAAACTCACTCCGGAACAGATTATAAAAATCTCAGACAGAAATTTCGGCGTAGGAAGCGACGGAGTGATATTCATCCGCAGTTCAGACAAGGCAGATTTCATGATGGATATGTACAATTCAGACGGAACTTCTTCAGAGATGTGCGGAAACGGAGTAAGGTGCGTCGGTAAATTTATTTATGACAAAAAGCTGACCTCCAAAAAAAATCCAAAAGTGGAAACCGGCAAGGGTGTTCTCGAACTCGATCTTGAAACGGACAGCAATAATAAAGTGACTTATGTTACAGTCGATATGGGCGAGCCGATCCTTGTGCCGGAGAAAGTTCCGGTGAAGGCAGCCGGGACTGATCCTGTCATTGAAAAAGAGATGACAGTGGAAGGGACTGATCTGAAGTTCACTGCGGTCAGTATGGGCAATCCTCATGCGGTCATTTTCGTGGATGACAATAGAAAATTTCCAGTCCGCGACATAGGTTCTCTCATTGAAAACAATCCTCTGTTTCCCAGAAGGACAAATGTGGAATTCATCACCGTACTCGGGCAGGATCATCTTCATCAGAGAACCTGGGAAAGAGGTGCAGGGGAAACTCTTGCCTGCGGAACCGGAGCCTGTGCGACTGCAGTTGCAGCGCATCTTACAGGAAGAGCAGGAAGAAAGGTAAGAATTGATCTTCTCGGAGGAACTCTGTTCATCGAATGGAGGACATCGGACAATCATGTGATTATGAAAGGACCTGCAGTCACAGTTTTTGAAGGAGAAATTTCAATCTGATGAATATTTCAGTATTTCCTTATATCGGAATCATAACACTCATCTCAGTACTGAAACTTTTTTTTGCACTGGGAACGGAACTGATCCCGGATGAAGCCTATTACTGGGAATGGTCAAGAAGGCTGGATCTGTCCTTTTATGATCAGGGTCCCGGGGCAGGACTGTATATCCGGCTTTTCACTTCCATATTAGGAAATACTAATTTTGCACTGAAACTCGCAGCAGTCTCAGCAGGCTTCGGAACTTCGGTCTTTCTGATTTTTACTGCACGACTTTTTGATTTCGGAAAAAAGGGTCTCTTCTGGACAATTCTTCTTTCTCAGCTGATTCCGGGATTTTTCGGAGGATCCATTTTCATTATGCACGATTCTCCTCTTCTTCTTTTCTGGTCTGCAGCACTGTATTTTACTGTACATTATATATTCAGGAAAGATACATTATCATTATACCTCCTTTTCCTGTCTCTCGGATTCGGAGCTCTTTCAAAACATTCTATGGTGTTTTTTGCATTGAGTCTGACTGTATGGCTTCTTATGAATCCGAAACAGTCGGTTCTTCTGAAAAATCCTCATTTTTATGCAGGCCTGATTCTCGCCGGAGCCGTGTTCTCACCTGTGATCATATGGAATATCCAGCATCATTGGGACAATGTGGATGCAATCATTCACTTACGGTCATCCGGAGGGGTATATTCCAAAAAATGGAATACAGGGGAATACATCGGAGGACAGCTTCTGGCAATGTCTCCTCTCTGGTTTATTGCTTCTGCAATGCTCCTATTTCTGCCCTTGGGACATTTTTTCAGCAGGCTGAGAAAGGAAAAATCGAATTTCCTATTTGAGAGAGGGACAAATGACTCTGAATCCGCATTTTCATTTCTGTATCTGAATGCCTCAGTTCTTCTTCTGTATTTTCTCTTTATGTCATTCACTAAGCACATTCAGGCCAACTGGACTTTCCCTGCATACCTTCCGATGATACTCATTTCTGCAGTCTTCCTTGAGAAAAGAACCGGCACACTGACGGAAACTGCTGTATTCAGGACCTTTCAGATAGGGACTTTTTTTGCATTACTTTTTAATGTATTCAGTTTTTTTTCCGTTCCGATTGTAAAACTGTTCAATATTCCGCTTGAGACATATTCTGTTCCAGGATACAGACAGGCAGGTTTCAGAGAAGCAGCAGAAGAGATCGGAAAACTCAGGGACAAAACAGATCCGAATGCTGAAATCATTGCAAATAAATATCAGGATGCGGCCATTCTCTCCTGGTTTCTTCCGGATCAGCCTTTTGTTCAGTCACTCAACATTATGCAGAAGAATCAGTATAATTACTGGCTCCATCTCGAAAAAGGAAAAAACTATTTTCTGGGATTCATAGAAGACAAAACCTGTGAAAAGTCTTTTATATTCTTCCAGAGTTATCTGGAGCTTATGTTTGAAGAAGTGAAAGAATTTCCGGAACAGGACATTATCATCGACGGAAAAACTGTAAAACGATATCAGGTCTGGTATCTGAAAAACTTCAAGGAAAGCTGGGCAGAAAAATCTTTCAATTATATGGAAAACGGAATGGTTTACGCCTATATGCCTGTACTTTTAAATCCTGCGAACACCTTTGACTCAAAAGAAAGCAGTGCGAATTTCACAAAAGCACTGGAGCTGCTCAATTCTTATTATTCCAGAAAAGGAGAAACAGAATGTTCGATCTTCAGAAAATAATCAATTCTCCAGTTTCACTTTCAAAATATTTTATCATTATATTATGTTTACATTCTTCATCATGTTCAGACAGAAAGAAAATTCCCGAGTTCAAGGGAGACTATGATTCCTATCTGAAGGAATCGGCTCTTTTTATGTGTGCTAAGATCAGGCAGTGCAATCCTCAGATATACAGAACATTTCCCGAAGAGTACAGGGACAGGCGGGAGTGTGAATCGAACCTTCTGGATAAATGGGATGAAAAGATAAAAAATCACAGAGAACCTGAAAAACAGATGATGATGCAGGACTGTATATCAAAAGTAATGAAATCAGAGTGCAAGGATTTTCTTTATGCAGGAATGAGAACGCACTCCTGCATTGAACTGTACCTTAAGATACAGAAGGAATCTAAAGAAGTTCCTTTGAAGAAACCATCCAAAGGATCTGTGCAGAAGTAAGATATTCTTTGGATACATTCAAAGCCAGAGCCGTTCCAGGAAGAAAATTAAGATTCGGGGCGAGCACATCATTTCCCGAAATGAGCCTCGAACCCAAATAACATATATTCGGATTGTGTCCTACAATGATGACAGAATCTGAATTTGTAAAATTCTTGAGTTTCGGATAAATTCTTTCATAATCTTCATCAGGAGCAAGCTCATCTGCAGGAAGAATCTGCATTGGCTGTTTTTTCTGAAGGTCATCAAAAAGAATCTGTGCCGTCTGCTCAGTCCTGAGATAAGGGCTGTGAAATATGAAATTGTACTTAAGAAACAGTCTGTTCATGAACATACCGAGTCGGTGTATGTCATTTTTACCATAATCTGTCAAGCTTCTGTCACTGTCTTTTCCGCTTTCAGAAGAAACTTCAGCTTCTCCATGTCTGACTAAAACTACTTTCATAACCTCTTCTTCAGTGTCCCTTCTGCATATCGAAAAGAGATCTGTTTATTTTTCTGAAGTGTACCTTTCATTTTCAGTATGAGCTTTCTATACAGAATGTGTCAAGCTGAATTATTCCCGATTTCCCATTTTAAGATTTAAAACAATTCTAAAATAGAGAAATTTTCGTCAAAAACACGACTCAAAGTATTTGCCACAGTTTACATTTGCACATTTCATGAGATTCCATACATCCGCATCAGAGCTCATCGACCAGTTTCTGGGTTCAGCATAAAAACAATAAGTAAACTTACAATGCCCGCATTCCTCAGTGCGATCCGGTCTGGTCTTTCCGAATTCCCAAGTCTTGTCAGAATAATTATTTGAATGAACTCCTGCAGAATCCAGCTCGCCTACACGTTTTCCTTCGTGCTTCAAAATAAAGTCTTTCTGTTCTTCACTCCAGCCTTGCCAGATTTCCCAAGTCACAATGCTTATGATTTTTTCGATGTTCTTCATATTCAAGTTCCCTTCATTGTAAAGTAATTCGCAACTTCCAAGAAACAGCTTTTCCTGACACCTGCGTTCTTAGCGACTACCCGGCCTGACGGCCCTAATAGCTACCTTTAAACCACATTTCACGCGTGCCCACGGTTCGCAAATATGGAGCTGCTACTGACGTGGAAGCCGCTAAAAAACCTGCGCGCGTTTTCAACTTCTTAAAAAGATCAGTTTATTCAAGAATTTTTTAAATTAACTGTCTAAGGTTATGCACAAATTTTCCCTCGACAGAATAAGTCTCTGCACTATTCTAAAAAACAGTCTGACCTGAAATATAAAGGATTTTACTGTAAAAATGTCGGATGATATTCAGTTTAAATTACAAGGCCGGATGCAAGAATTCCCTGAGCAAAGTGTTCTGCCCGCCTGCTCCACTTCTCGCTGTGCAGATGCATTTCTTCTCGCCACTGTCCGAAAGAATTTAAAGGATTGATTTCTCCCTCATAATGAGAAACCCTGCTTCCCCAGACAACTTCCTGAACTGCTTCCGGTTTTACAAATATGCAGAAAATCTTTTTCTGAGTCGGACGGTTTCTGAACCAGATGCAGAACAGGCCGGCAGATTCTCCAGTCAAATCCCGAAATTCCTCACTGATTGAACTCACACAGTCTGTCATAAAAATGCCCGGATGTTTAAAATCCGCCTTCTCCTCTTTAATCCCTTTAATATGTTCACTTACTTTTGATCTTCCAAATGTTTTCCATACATCATCCATATTTACAATCAGTCCGGAAGCCTCCATCATTTTCATTGCTTCATCAATAGAAAGGTCATCGAACTGACTGCCGATTATACTTTGACAGAATGAATCAGCCAGAAATTTATAACGGTCGATAAATTTCATTCTTTCTGCATAATCCAAAGTTCTGAGTGCCTGAAGATAATTTTTTACTGCCTCGGAAAGGTTCTCTCTCAAAAGATACGGAAGAAATTTCGGTTTTGAATTGTGCAGAGAAAAAAGACCAATCAGCTGTCCATTGACGGTAATAGAAAGGGAAAATGCACACCCGACTCCCATATTCTTCAAATATGCAATATGAAACTGTGATACATTTCGAAGAGTGACATGAGTCAGATCCAAGGAAGATAAGTCCATTTCAGGAAGCTTCAGTATTTTTACAGGATCTGCAGATACATCATATATATATCTGTATGAATTTTGGATATAAAGTTCACGTGCTGTACGGGGAATATCAGTGGCAGGATAACGCAGTCCCAGGTATCTGTCACCGTCCCCATGATAAACTTCACCGATTACACAGCCGGTTCCGTCGGGCAGAAATTCATAGAGCATCGTCCTCTCAAATCCGCTTGCAGATGAGAGAAATTCCAAAACCCTCCGAACTGCATCTTCCTTATCCACAATTTTCTGAAGCAAGAATTGTTTGTACTGCAGATTCAGATCTGCGGCCGGCTCAATTTCCAGAATCAGAAAGTCATTTTCTGACCTGCCGAAAATGATGAACCCGTTCCATCTTTCATTAAATTCCTTTCCGAAAGGAATACTGTTCAGACGGAAAGAAATATCAGATCCGAACGCAGTACTCATTTTCTGTCCCAGAGGATTCCGGATTCCGGTAAATTCCTCAAAATTTTCAGAAGAGTGAGTGATTATTTCATTATTACGAGATACCCGACATACAGCTCCAAAGTTCTGGATTAAGTCTGTATTTGCCAAATTTGCTTCGCAATATTCAAATTTTTTATTCAAGTAATGTAAACCTTTTTACAAAAATATGAATTGGGTGATCACTCGTCAAGCATTGATTACAGACCACTAAGGTTATAAAAAGCAGGGACAGATGCTTCTATACGCGAGGCTGTTTCCAGGATGAATATGCTGTGACATTCCACATGAAAAATTTTTCCTTTTTTACTTGACTGAACGTTCTTTCACTGAAAAATTTTCGATATGAAAATGATAGTCATAAATTTTATTTTCCTTTTCGCTGCTGCATCTGTCAGTGCAGAAACAAAGAAGATCCATCCAAAGACCGCAGTCGGTGTCACAGAAAAAGCTGGGTACACTAGGTCAGTATCCTCATTCAGATCTCTTCCCGCACAGACAGTGAAGATATCAGGACTGAAAGCTGTAATGCTTGCCGGAGAAGTAGACGGGCTCAACGGCAAGTCGACTAAAAGTTACACAGATAATCTAAAACAGTTAGCAAAAGTTCTGAAAGAAAGAAATGTCAAGGTTGTGGAGATTTATGCACCCACAACAGAAGAGAAAATTAAAACTGAACTGAAGGATGCAAATTTTGTCTTTTATGCAGGACATGGAATCGGAGGTGCAGATCCGCCGTCGTATGTAGCATCAGGTTCCAATGGAGGAATGCTGATTCTGGAGAATGTATGGACCGGAGCTGAAAATGTGAAAGAGTGGGAAGTGAAAAAAGGAGCTATCGTATTTTTTATGGGAGCTTGTTTCACTGCAGGAAATGCAGGTGACGACATCGGAAAAATCAATGCAGAGGAAGCCAAAAGAAGAATTGCACAGTATTCCGAACCGTATTTGAATTCCAGATTCGGGGGATATTATGCAGCCTGGTCGCCTTATGAACTTCAGGAAGTCATCGGAAATCTTTTTGCAGGCAAAACATTAGGAGAATCTTATGGAGGAAAAGACTCTGAATATGGAAAAGTGAACAAAATTTCTCATCCTAAATCCAGCGGAAACAGTCTTTGGTTCTATGAAGAAAAGGGCGGAAGAAAAGCATTCAGTTTTTCATTTGCAGGAAATCCGAAAGAGACACTTACAACTTTGTTCTCTTCCAGCTCAGACGACAAAAAGCCTGTATCCGAAAATAATGATGATCCAAAACCTTTGGATGCAGCCCAGAATGTGAAACTCATCAAAGCAATTTACAAAGGTGACGATGAAGCAGCTTTCAAATCAATCAATGACGGAGCAGATCCAAATGCAAAACATAAGGAATGGTCCGCACTTCTTCTCGCGGCACATTTTAACAGAGAACATATTGCGAAAAGACTGATCCAGAGAAAGGCAGATATCAACTATGAACTGAACGGATGGAGTTCACTTAGAATTGCAGAGAAGCACAATTACACTAGAATTGCAGATGCGCTTAAATCGGCAGGGGCAAAAGCAACAAGCAGGTTCATAAGAGGGATTAATCCAGTGCCTGAAATTGCACCGGCTCCGTAAATCTCAGCCGCAGTCCATCGTATACATTACTTTGGAAAATTTCTGTGCAATAAGATCCTTCTCCTGGATAAAAAAATTCAATACGCCGGTCGTATTGATCCCATGATTGAAATCAGATTCAATTTCCAGGAGGAGTGTGTCATATTTTTTATGTTTATAATTATTCCATATTCTAGGATCTTCCTGCGAGAAACTGCCATAACCCCCGATTCTGTGAGTGTATGTCTGAAGGGCTTTTGAAGCATAATATGCTTCTTCAAAATCATCCTGCTCTTCTTCATCCACTTTGCGGAGAATTTCCGTCCGAAATCGGAAATCAGAACAGGTCACAGGCATTTTCTCCAGTGAAAAACTCAGACTGCATTCATACTCAATCGGAAAAAATCCGAATGTTTCAGAACTGCTGTCCCAGGATATCGGCGCCAGATAGGAAAAATCAGTCACTAAATTTTCCTTCTGTACTTCCGGATAATAAATCACTCTGAACGTGTCCTGCAGAAAACGGTCATCCAGATTGACTCCCTGATAGAGAGTAGGATATATCCAGAACTGCAGTATTCCTTTCTTAGGAAAAGGATGCAGATGAGGAACCTCCTCAAAATTGATCTGAGCCAGAAGATAAAGATATTCTCCACTCTTTGTCAGCGGATGCTTTTTATTTTTGGGAAGATACGGATTTCCTGCGAACTTGCTCTGCCAGAGTTCAGTTCTGCCTTTTTTCTTCGGTTTAATTTTGATATAGTCTTTATATAATGAACTGATAATATCATTATATTTTTCCAGAAGCTTCTTTCTGCTCATCATTTCTCCTCGTTATAGTTTTCAGCAATAACCTTCACATGCCCGGTATGTATATCATATATCCATGCATGAAGTTTTGGAAAACCGTATTTTTCCACTGCATTTCGGATCACATTCAGTTTGGAAAGATTTTTCATCTGTGCCATAAGATGATACTCAATCATCCTGTCTTCCAATACATGTTTGTCTGAAATACGCTCAAGCTCTTCTCTGTTCGCTTCATATTCCTTGACAATTCCCTGAATCCAGTTGGAGATTGTATTTCCTGGATTTGACTTTTCGTCAATCGCTGCCTTCACTCCGCCGCATCCATAATGACCGCATACAATAACGTGCTGTACTTTAAGAACATCTACAGCATACTCTAGAGCAGACATCAGATTCATATCGGAACCGGTGACTATATTTGCAATATTCCTGTGAACAAAAATATCACCTGCAGAAGTACCTGTCATTTCATTGACTGTAATCCTGCTGTCAGAACACCCGATAAAGAAAACATCGGGAGACTGTCCCTGTGAAAGATTCTTGAAAAATCCAGGGTCATTTTTCAGCATTTCCTCTGCCCATTTTACATTGTTCTCAAGCATCTTCTGCAGATTCAGATTCATCTTATTCTCAAACTCCTTTGAATATTTTGGGATACTGGGTATCCCTGACACAATAAGCTCCGTCCCGGATTTCCCTGAAGATTCTCTGAACTCCTCAAGAAGGGAAATGACATCCTGATCCACATAACTCGTACCGCTCCCGTCCACTTCAACAATGGATCCCTTCGGAATTTCGTGAAGGATTTTTTTCAGTCTGGCCTTGTGCAGAAATGTAGTATACTGAAGAAGAGTGATCTTCTTTGTTCTGCCAAGATCCTTCACTTTCACCTGAATCAGTTCATAATGATTTCTTGTGATTACGACAACCGATGCCAGAAAACCGACAAACACTCCCGTGAGAAGATCTGTAAAAAGTATGGCTCCTACAGTTACAGTGAACGGAATAAACTGCCCAAGCCCCTGTCTGTACATTTTACTGAAGAGTTTCAGACTCGAAAGTTTATAACCTATGATGACCAGTATGACTGCAAGAGATG
Source organism: Spirochaetota bacterium (assembly GCA_052033835.1). Taxonomy (GTDB): domain Bacteria; phylum Spirochaetota; class Leptospiria; order Leptospirales; family Leptospiraceae; genus DAORDI01. The sequence goes on along the minus strand of JBPOJG010000292.1, from coordinate 5,030 downwards.
CAAGAGGAATCCTGTTGAAGAGAGGAGCCAGAAAAAAGGAAGTGATAAAAAGCAGGAATCCATGAATGATTGCAGAATTCTTGGACTTGGCCCCTGCCTCCAAATTGACTGAACTTCTCACAATGACCGATGTGATTGGAATTCCTCCCAGAAGTCCGCAGAAAACATTCCCCACTCCCTGCGCGAAGAGTTCTCTGTTTTTGGGAGTCGTCTCAAATGCAGGGTCTATCCTGTCTATCGCTTCGACTGAAAGCAGAGTTTCAAGAGATGCAATGACGGCAAGAGTAAAACCAATCTTATAGACTTCAGGATTCAAAAAAGCCTGAGAGCTAGGAAAAAGCTGTGCTTTGATAATATCATCTGTACTGCTGATCACAGGAAGCTGAACCATATTGTCACTTCCCGGATGTAATAATGGAAAATATATATCAAATATTTCTGAAATCATGATGCCAATCAGAACGGCAGCAAGAGAGGCAGGTATCCACCTGATCAGACGGGATGCATATTTTTCCCATAAAATAAATACAGCAAGTGAGGCAAAACCGATCAGAGCAATCCCTGTCTTGATCTGAGTAAATGAATGGAGCAGAACTGTAAACGAATTTTTCTCCTGCTTTGCCAAAGGGTCAGCATAACCCTCATGTATATCTTCCTTGTTCAGAGAAAACTCTTCCACTCCAAACTCGACAACATCATATCCGATTGCATGAGGGATCTGTTTTATGATGAGAAGAATTCCGATTGCGGCAAGCATTCCGCTGACTACTGCCGAAGGAAAAAAATCAGCCAGTCTTCCCGCTTTCAAAAACGCAAGCACTGTCTGAAACAGACCGGCAATCACAATGGCAGAAAGAAGGGCCTCCATACTTCCAAGAGAATGGAGCGAAGCAATAAGCACACTGGTGAGTCCTGCGGCAGGTCCGCTGACTGACATACGGGAGCCGCTTAAAAATCCGGCAATTATGCCTCCGATGATTCCGGCAATGATTCCCGAGAGAACAGGAGCGCCTGATGCATGTGCAATCCCTAAACACAATGGAACAGCAACCAGGAATACACTGACTCCTGCACTCAAGTCTTCGAGATAAAACTTATTCAACTCACGTGAGAACACGATACGATACTGCAATTCTTCTGGATTTTGTCAAACCGTAGAATGAATCGTCTTCAGAAAATATTCAGTGATTCTGTCCAGGGGGGCTTTCTCCTTTACTTGACTGAATAGATTATATGCACTTTTATATTTATTCTCAGAGTATTCATACACTGCTTCCGAAAAAAGATCCTTTGTTTTCAGTTTCTGATCTTTCATTTCCTCTGAATCTGCATTGAATACTTCATAAATCCTTATCGCAGACTTTTTGCCCTTGGCAACAACCTGATCAATTTCCCGAATCAGAAAAAGAGAAGGGTTTTTTATGCTCTGGAACGATCTTTCTGTAATTAAAAGATTCGCTCCGTAAATTTTAGTCATGCTTTCCACTCTGGATGCAATGTTCACTGCATCACTGATGACAGTACCTTCCATACGGTTCTGTCCCCCGATTGTGCCGATCATCAGGTTTCCTGTATTGATTCCGACACCGATATCAATCGGTCTGTAACCGGAAGAATTCCTGTTTCGGTTGTAGCCCTTCAGAGCAGTAAGCATGGAAACAGCTGAAAGAATCGCATCATCCGCATCATCCGGAAATAAGGCCATGATGGCATCTCCGATGTACTTGTCTATGAAACCTCTGTGATCATGAATGATCGGAGACATTATTTTGAGATACGAATTAATGAAATTAAAATTTTCTCTCGGACTCATGCTTTCCGAGAGAGTCGTAAAAGATCTGATGTCAGAGAACATTACTGACATGAATTTTTCATTATGATCGCCAAGCTGAACATCAATGATGCTTTCCTTGTCCAGAAGTCTGATGAATTCCTGCGGAACAAATTTTTCATACGCTCCGGAGGTTTTGGACAGGTTCAGGTGGTTTTTGATTCTGGTAAAAAGCTCATCCTTGTTGAAAGGTTTAGTCAGATAATCATTGGCACCGCTTACAAATCCCTGAACCAGATCGTTGGTCTGATTCTTTGCAGTGAGCATGACAATCGGCAGAATACTTGCACTGTATTTTTCTCTGATCTTTTTGCAGACCTCAAAACCGGTCATCTTGGGCATCATCACGTCCAGCAGAATAAGATCCGGAATCCTGACGAGCGAATCCAGGATTTCCAAAGCCTCCGGACCGCTTGAAGCCTGAATGACAGAATATTTCTGCATGGAAAGATGATTGGAAAGAACCTGCAGATTGATCGGTTCATCATCTACTATGAATATTTTATATTTCTGATGATCTTCAAGTTCTTTAGAATCGACAGGCACTTTCTGATTTATGATATCCAATGCACTTTCTTTCAGCTGTGTTATCACAGTCTCTTCTATGTGAACTGCAGCTTTTTCACTGGAAACCGGAAGACTGAATGTAAATACAGAACCCCGGCCGAGTTCAGACCGCACTGAGATTTCACCTCCGTGAATTTCCACCAGCTGTTTTGTGATTGCAAGTCCAAGTCCAGTCCCTCCGTACTTTCGGTCACTGGCAGAATCAATCTGTTCGAATGACTTGAATATCGTTTCATACTTATCCTCAGGAATGCCTATGCCTGTATCTAAGACTGAAATTTCCATTATAGAATCATTTATTTTCCCGGAAATTTCCACCGTCCCGTTTTCAGTAAATTTAATGGCATTTCCGATCAGGTTGTACAGTATCTGCTGAATCCGGTTTTCATCTCCGAGAGCAGAAGGAAAATCTATCGGAATGGAATTGTGCAGATCAATTTTTTTCTTCCCGAGCAGGATATGGGAAAGGGACAGAACCAGATTCACAAGAGAATAAATATCTACAGGCTTTCTGTCAATTTTCAGTTCATTGCCCTTCATCTTGGAAAAATCCAGAATATCATTTACAAGATTTGCGAGCCTCTTTCCGCTCGTGATAATCATTGATAGATTGTAGGCTGCCTTTTCAGGCAGGGGCCCGGCAGCCCCGTCAATCAGAGATTCACTGAGTCCGATGATGCCGTTCAGAGGAGTCTTCAGTTCATGGGAAGTGTTTGCCAGAAAATCATCCTTGAGTTTATCAAGTTTTGTAAGTGATTCATTCTTTCCCTGGAGTTCGAGTCCGAGCTGCTCAGACATAATGAATGCTTTAGAAAAATTCTTTGACAGAAGAAAACTCTGCAGAAAAATAAAAGAAATGAAACCAAGAGGTGCAAGATTTGCTGTATTGATAACCTGATTACTGTATAAAATATCATTAATGACAGTGCCGGAAAAAAGGAGCAGACTGATCAGAAATATCACAGCTCCCTGTATCTTTCTTCTGATTCCGATACTGACCATTACAATTCCATAAATGATATATACAAGTGTAAAGAGCTGAAAACCCTGAACAGTATGAGTGTATATATATGAATTGGAAAAAAGAACTGCCATAGCGAAAACGACCCCGATTGCATTGCAGATCAGAACCATTCGATAATGAACAAGATCCTTAAAAAGAGCATAAAGATAATTAATAAATAATGGCGTCCCCAGATAAAAACTCAGGTACTCCGTTTTCATCAGAAATTCCCAAGGCAGATTAGGATTCAGAAGCGGGAGAATCTTTTCCCCCATGACAAGAGTCCTGAAGCTGATCAGAAGACAGAATATCCCGAAATACAGTGCTTCCAAAGACTTTCTTCTGTTGTAAAAAATCCCTATATGATAAATTCCCATAATAAATACGCTTCCGAATATCAGAATATCCAGAAACAGGGAATAATAGATTTCATTTCTGATCACAGCCTGACTTCCAATCCGAATCGGATACCAGGCTCCGCCGGATCTGTAATGGAAATTGGAAACATGAACTGCTATGTCCAAATCTGCAGAACGAGGAGTATAGGCAAACACGGATGGAATCATTTGAGGAGCTGAGGTCTCCTGTTTTTCAGAAGGAATTCCGGAGCCTGCCAATTTTTCACCGTTCACATATATGCTGTAATTTGTTCCGAAACCATACACATAAAACACAAATGTATCGAGTGAATTCAGTTTAATTCTGAGTCTGTAAGTTGCGTATCCTTTCGCAGGAAATTTCTGATTCGGGATTTTTTCCCAAGTGAGAGGAAAGGGAGAGTATAGATCAGGTTTGGGAGGATTTGCACTGTAAAAATCGGCAGGAGAAACAAACTTCTGCCAGTAAAACTCCCATTCCCCATCCAGAGAAACAGACTGATTCCGTTCCCTTAAATTGAAAGAACTGAGATCAATGTAACCCTTGACTGCTTTCTCTGAACTGATGACAGGAAATGACAGAAATAAAAACAGAAAAACTGCTGACCAGACTCTCATTCTTTCTCCCCAAAATGAATCTGTAAACGAATCAATCAGACTGATCCTTAAGTCCATCAAAAAATAACAAACAGAGGTAAAAATCGCTCTTCAGCAGGGACTGTGTAAAAGCATAAAAAATGGGGTTCAGAGAACTTTTACACAACCCCCCGATTCTATGCGCAATTCAATTACTGAATCGTGACAAACTCACCGTACACCCAGCCAGGACCACAGTTGCCCATTCCATTGTTTGTATTGATATAGTACCAATAGTTCTCCCATTTCTGCACTTTGACCTTTGTTTTTGTTCTGCCGATGACAAGCAGTTCCTTTCCCTTAGGTATGACAGGACCTTCGTGTTCCAGTCTATCATCCGGAGTAAAGATTTTGCAAGTGAGAGGTTTGGCGGTCGCATTCGGAGCAGAGCGAAGATATGCAGCATCATTCACTTTTCCTTTTTTCAGAATGGAATAGGTCTCCTGACCTTGAATCTTTCTTGCGGTTCCCCCAGGAAGAAGGCTTCGGTAGGCAGTACGTGCATTAACATTCTGTTTCAGAAAGTTTCCTATAGGTCCGGTGCAGTTCAGACGTTCCTGAAAATATAAATTATCATTGATTTTTTCAATTTTACACACACCTTTTTTCTGAGGCG
>JBPOJG010000021.1:0-6326 GCA_052033835.1 Spirochaetota bacterium | reverse complement strand
GCGTGTCATCCCGACAAGCGCGTGCGATATTCTCCCGCTGCTGAAAACTCTGTCCAGTAATATCATTCTTCCATCTGATGATCAGAAGAGTTTTGTACAAGCTCTTTTATTTTTCAACAACTCTAATTCCTGCGAATCCCGTAAAAAGCAGCAGCTCCCGATTTTCAAACTCCAGTGTAATTTACAAAAAGCAGAACGCATTCCTTCCAAAAATCAATTGCTGCGAATGCTTTAAGATTCCTCTGTCGCCGCTTCCTGAAAACAATATCAGCTCAGCCCAGGCTCCTTCGGAATGACAACAAAGAGGGCTTCCTTGTTATGGTAAAAAACTTATGGGTAAAGCCATTCGCCATTCGCCATTCGCCATTCGCCATTCGCCATTCGCCATTCGCCATTCGCCATTCGCCATTCGCCATTCGCCATTCGCCATTCGCCATTCGCCATTCTATCATGGCTCGAATTCCATTTTTTGTTTTCAGAAAGGATTATTCTATTCGGTCTTTCCATCCATCCGGATGGCGTTTCTTATGCCAGACAGCGAGAATGAAAATCACCGGAGTTTTAATTATATAGAAAATATTGAAAGGGAATTTTAGAGATGCTTTCTGACTTAAGCTGCTGTCCTCTTTCCTGGAGGAAATTTTGCTGATTTTAACAGAATCAAGAGTTTTTAAAAAGGAGAATAATGCTCTGGCGTGTTTCTGGTCGCTGATTTCAATTGAAAAAGCAGTCATCATTTCTTCTCTTAAGATAATTAGAGCAAGAATGTTTAAATCAGCAAGAAGTTTTTCCTCAATTCTCTCTGATTTTGCCTGATCTGTCTGCTTTGCCTATCAGGAGAAGCCTGTTCCTTAAATAACTCTTGCATTTCTAGTTGACAATTCTGCAAAATTTGAAAAGACTTAACTTATGAAAACTTTATCCTTGGATATTCCGGAAGAACTGCTGATCAGTTTTAAAGTTCCTAGGCAATACTGGAAAAACGAATTAAAGAAAGAACTTGCGATACAGCTTTATAGGGAAGGATTGATTTCCTTTGGAAACGCACGGCGACTGGCTGAAATGAGTAAATGGGATTTTCATGACTTATTGGGAAATCGAAAGATTCCAAGACAATACGATGCTGAAGATTTTGAAGATGATCTTGATACGATAAAAAAAATGCAATTATAGTAAGTGCCGGAATAAATTGCACTTTTGTAAATAAAAAATATGGCATTTGGTATATAACAATGATAGTCTCAAATACGACACCGCTGATCAATTTTTATTCTATCCAAAGACTGGATATTCTGGAAAAACTTTTTCAAAGAATAATCATTCCAGAAGCCGTTGCAAATGAAATTAGAGAAAAAGAAAAAAGATTCAACGGTGTATCTGAAATTTTAAATTCCAGTTTTATTGAAGTTCAGGAAATTAAGAATTATACTTTTGCCAATAATCTAAAAATAGATGTTGACGATGGAGAAGCTGAAGCAATTGTTCTTTCTAAAGAATTGGAAATTAGACTCATCATTTTGGATGAATTATCTGCAAGGTCTCTATGTAAATATCATAACTTGGATGCGTTAGGCTCTATTGGCTGCCTCGTTCTCGCAAAAGAAAAAGATATTATTTCCAGCATGCGACCTTTCTTAGACGGCTTTAGAGAAAAAGGAAATTTTTGGATAAAGGACACGTTGTATGAAAGCATTCTTAAAATGTATGAATAACCCACCTTTGCTGTCCGCTGTCAAAATAGAGACTTCCACAAAAAGTCATTTGCGAAAACAAATAGATTATCGCAAGAAAAAACAGTATTTCTTAGAATAAATTTTTTATAAAATGACCAATGATCTAAACAGCAGTCCATCGGTCAATACGCAGAAGAGCGTACTTTTTCTATCAAGTCCTCGAAAGATTGGACATCTTGAGACGAAAAACAGCGCACTTTCTCTATTGTGTTCTGTGAAAGTGGGCATCTCAATACGCAAACTCACAGCCAAGATGGCTGTGATACTTTCCAAAACAAATTTTTCCTACTAAACCTATGTAGACCCGATGTTCAATATCAATGAAAACTGGAAAAAAAGTTCGTTGCATTTTCAATCCTGCGAATCTTGTAAAAAGATCATACAGGACACAACAGGATTTTCAGGACGAACAGGATAAAAATAATGCTGTTGTAATTCCTGCGAATCCTGTAATCCTGTAAAAAAACAGCAGCTTCCGGGTTTCAAACTCCAGTGTAATTTACTGAAAGCAGAACGTATGCTGCAAATGCTTTAAGATTCCTCAGTCGCCGCTTTCTTGAAAACAATATCGCTCAGAGCTCCTTCGGAATGACAACAAAGAGGGCAACCTTGTTCTTTAGGGAAATAACTTAAAGGGAATTCCATTCGCCATTCGCCATTCGCCATTCGCCATTCGCCAATCTGCAAAATCCTTTCACTTCTTATCCCGCAAAATAAACTGGTTTTATGAAACAGAGAAAGTACCTTATGCTTCTGATTCCCCTTCTTATTCTCACCTCCTTTCTTCTTTTCAGAGGAAACGGATCTGAAAAAGTATTCATCAAACCGAAGAAGTCCGATGTCATTGAAGCAGTTTACGGTCTGGGCACTGTCAGTGCTGCAAAAATTTTTCATTTGAAGATCGGGGTAATGAGTCAGATCAGAAAAATATTTGTGGAGGAAGGTCAGGAGATCAAATCAGGACAGCCTCTCGTCAGTTTTGATTCCATTCCTGCAATCCATTCGCCGATTTCGGGAATAGTGACTGTGATCACTTACAAGGAAAATGAAATTGCATTTCCTCAGATGAACATTCTCACAGTCATGGATGTGTCTGAAAAATACATCACTCTTTCACTCGAAGAACAGTCAGTCATCAAGGTTCGAAAAGGACAGAAGGCAAGGATTGCACTCGAAGCACTGAAGGACAGAACATTTCTCGGAGAAGTGAAATCAGTATATCCTGGTGATAATCAATTTTACATACGAATTTCCTCCAAAGAGCTTCCGACGGAGGTTCTGCCCGGGATGACTGCGGACATTGCAATTGAAACAGGAGCAAAATCAAATGTGTTTCAGGTTCCTGAGAAATCGGTAAGGGGCGGAAAGATGACAGTGAGAAAAGACGGAAAAACATCTGAAGTCAAGGTGAAGACAGGACTCAAGACGGAAGGATGGATTGAAATCACTGATCCGGTTCTTTCCGGTGATGAAGAAATTCTTTCAGAGAAAAACTGATGTTCTTTATCGCATTCAGACAGATGACTGCAAGAAAGATGCAGACATTTTTGACTCTTCTAGGAATCGTATTCGGCTCAATGGGATATATTGTCATTTCAGGAGTGATGCTCGGATTCAGAGAATATCTTCTCGAACAGCTAGTCAACAATGACGCCCATGTGAAAGTATCGCCCAGACTTGAAATCATCACAAGGGAAGGAACCGAAAAACTTCTGTTTAATACTAAGGAAAACATTTCCTGGATTTCGGAACCTGCCGGCAGAAAGGACAACAGCGAAATCAGATCAGCATCTCACTGGTACAATATTCTTTCCAATGATCCTGACGTGGAGGCGTTTTCCAGACAGCTTGCCTCAAAGGTCATCATCAGCAAGGGAAGTCTCACGGATGCAGGTTCGGTCATCGGTGTGGAACCTCTGAAGCACAGCAGAGTGACAAACATCAGAGACAATATGCTGTATGGAAAATTTACTGATCTCGGTGACAGCGGAAACAAACTCATTATGGGTGAGGGACTTCGCGAGCAGGTAGGTATCCGAATCAATGAATCAGTTTATTTGAGTGCAGGCCCGGGAAAAAGTATGCCTTTCAAGGTGATCGGCTCCTTCCGCACAGGAAACAAGGCAATTGACGACAATGTATGTTATGCCTCACTGAACGACGTGCAGACACTGAACAGAACTCCCGGCAAAATCAGTTCCATCTCCATCCGTCTCAAGGATGTTACTCTGGCACAGGAAAAGGCTGCATATTATCTCAGCACAAACCCGGACAGGGTTGAAAGCTGGGATCAGGCAAATGCCAGTTTTCTCACTATATTCAAACTTCAGGACACAATCCGGTATGCAATTACAGTCATCATTCTCGTGGTCTCCGGATTTGGGATATACAATATCCTGAACATTCTGATCAATCAGAAAAAAAGGGAGATCGCCATTCTGCGTTCGATCGGATATGAGGCAGGCGACATCCTTGTGATTTTTCTGATTCAGGGAGTCGTGCTTGGAATCATAGGAGGAATTGCAGGAATGATGCTCGGATGGATCATCTGCGACCGTCTCACCCTGATCCGCTTCAGCAATCCCTATTTTTCCACAAAGACAGGATATATGCTGATTTCTTTTAATTATAAAATATACGGTCAGTCCTTTGTGCTGGCATTTCTGGCCACTGTATTTGCGAGTATTCTTCCTGCGAGAAAGGCGGGGAAGATGCAGCCGATTGAAATCATACGGGGGGAAGTCTGATGAGTCTTGTAATGAAGAATGTGACAAAGTCCTTCGGAAATCCTCCTGTAAATGTGATCAAGAATCTGAGCTTTGAGATCCTTAAGGGTGAATTTGTATCTCTGACAGGAAAGTCCGGTTCAGGAAAAAGCACACTTCTGTATCTGATGAGTTCCCTGGACTTCCCTACTTCTGGAATCATTGAAATCAACGGACTGAATATTTCTGCAATGAAGGAAAAGGAACTCCACAGATTCAGAAACAGACATATGGGATTCATATTTCAGTTTCATTATCTTCTGCCGGAATTCACAGCTCTCGAAAATGTGCTGATGCCTGCGAGGAAGGCCGGTGAACATATAAAAAGAAGAAAATACGCAGAGGAGCTGTTCGAAAAATTTGATCTGACAGACAAGATGAATGAACCTCCTGGAAGACTTTCCGGCGGTCAGCAGCAGAGGGTGGCAATTGCCCGTTCACTCATTATGGATCCTGATTATATCTTCGCAGATGAACCCACAGGTGCCCTCGACTCTCTGAATGGAAGGATTGTTATGGAAATCTTCAAAAAAGTGAATCAGGAGAAAAAGACATCCATCATCCTTGTGACACACGACAATGAATTTGCAAATTCCGCACAAAGACAGATTAGACTTGTTGACGGAGAAATCGCCTCCTGATAATGTATTAACCTGACTTATTTTTAAAGCGGGGAGAACAATATGACAGATGACAGTAAATTCGACAGAGAATATGAGCTCACTTCCAATTCACCCAATGATTCGAGAACACTGAAATCCTGGGGTTATGTGACTGCCCTTCCGAGTGAATATCTTCTTCATTTCAGAAACGGTAAAATTCAGGAAAAGAACAGCGGTCAGGGAACCACCTGCTTCAAATATCCTTCCGACACGGTGTTCATCATTCCTACAAGTCTGAAGGAAATTATTTTCCAGACAAATCAGCTGACAAAGGACAATGTGGATATCCGTCTCAAGGGAATGGCTGTATACAGAATCTCCGATCCTCTTCAAATCTACAGACTGATCAATTTCTCGGACAGAAGCAGGGCAGAACAGAAACTGGCGGGAATGCTTGCAGACATCTGCAAGTCCACAGTCAAGTGGCTTGTCGCAAATCTGAATCTCGAAGACTGCATCCGCAAAAGAAAGGAAGAAATTTCAGAAGCACTCAAAAAGGAACTTTCCTATATCGTAGCAAGCGATCAGGGCGGATGGGGTGTAGAAATCATTACAATTAATATACAGGATATTTTTATTCAGGATGAAGAGATCTTCAGTGCAATGCAGATGATGTTCAAGACGGAAAAGCTTCGAGAGTCTCATTTTGCAGAACTGCAGATGCAGAAGGAACTTGAAATCAAGAATATCCAGAATGAACAGCTTCTGTCTGAACACAGAAAAAAAAGTGAACTCGAAAGACAGAAGATCAGTGCAGAGATCCGTGAAAACGAAATTGAACTTTCGAGAGCAACTGAGAAAAAAAGATTCGAACTCGAAAGATACCAGGCGGAGCAGCAGGAAGAACTGAGTCAGTTCCGTCTCGAAAAAGAACTCGAAAGAGAAAGACAGACAATGCTTCTGAATCTTGAAAGAGCCGAAAAGGAAACAGAGACCAGAAAAATCTACCACAGGGAAGAACTCGAACATCTGAAAAACAGACTGGAAACAGAAAACAAAGCCACCCCGGTCAATATGGAAATGGAATTCAATCAGAATGTCCTTCCTAAGATTGCGGACATCCTCGCATCGAGTATGGGCGAAGTGAAATACAATATATTCTCAGGTAATGAAAAAAACATGAACCCGATGGCAATGATTCTGTCTGACATTTCGGATATATTCAA
>JBPOJG010000309.1:0-11121 GCA_052033835.1 Spirochaetota bacterium | reverse complement strand
GAGTCATAAAAGCAGTGAGCCCTGCCGGCGGCTTTTTTCGGGGCTGCACCCCGAACCCCGCATTTACTGATCCATCACAAGCCACAAAACTGCCGGATTTCCCTAATTCTTTTTATAATTACATTTTCTGGGCATCATATCTCATTTGCGTTTGGTGAGTTATTTTTCAAATGTCCACTCACCGGTGGAAGTTCTGTAGAGAGCCCAGGCCCTGTTTCTTTCTGCAAGTGCATCCACTTCCCTGTTCAGTGCATCTGCTGATGTCTGTTCTCTGATATTTACAAGAATCAGAGTGCCTTCTCCGATCTGAAACCGGTTTCTTTCCGCAGTCTCCAGTTCTCGGGCAAGAGACTTTTCCTTTTTTGCAAGCTCTGCTCTTTTTAATGATGCCTTCAACAGAAAAAATGAATTTCTAATGTCCGCTTCAATTCTTTCTCTCAGGAATTTTTCCTGTGCTTCCAGCTTCTCATTTTTTGCATCAGCAGAAAGAATTTTACCTTTTTGAGTTTTTGTGGCGAGAGGAATATTCAGAACAAGAGACGCTTCCAGCTCCGGCCTAGATCTAGTCTGGCTGCCCGGCCCGACATCCTGAGATGCGGCAAACACAAAATCTATTCCGGGTTTCATTTGATTTTTTGCCAGTTCCATATCCAGAACATTCTGTTCTTTCTGAGCATGCAGTCTTTTCAGTTCAGGTCTTTTTTCGAGAGCCAGCTTCAGTCCAGATTCAACGTCGATCGACTCGTTTTCCCGTATCTGATCAAAAGGATTGTCCGGAAGCTGTTCCATGGAAGGAAGAAAATTTTTCTCTGATTCTGTGCGAAGAAAAATCGCAAGCTCATTGGAAGCGATCTGAAAATTCTGTTCTGCTGAAAGAAACTGAGATTCTCTCTGCAGAAGAATTCTTTCATTGTCCTTTTCCTCAATTTTCGGAAGATCACCTGCCTTGACCCGACCGATTATCTGTTTCTGTCTTTCCTTCGCAATTTCATAATTGGACTTAGCGATTTTCAGTTTTTCCGCAGATGCAGCCCAGTCCCAGTACCGAAAACAGGCATTTCTGTATATCTCGAGCTTCTGCTGTTCTACGGTCAGATCGGCAAGCCTGACTCCGATTTTGGCCTGTCTGATCCCGGCTCTCCCCTTGTCGATTTCCCTGTCCCTCCAGACAGGTACACGCGCTCCTGCTCTGAACTCTCCGTATTTATTTGTCTCTCTTTCTCCATAATATACAGGAAAATTTCCGGTTCCCAGTCTGTATCCTGCAAAGAGAGATGTTCCATTGTACATAGTCGGCTGTTCAATCAGCATATCCATTCTCTGATTATTGTAATAACCTGAGGACGAAGTGCCTGAACTTGCTATCCGTCCGTCAAATGCACCTTCTGAACTTAAGAGCTCCCCCTGTGCAATTCTCACGTCCTGCAGAACAGCAGACAGAAGAGGAAAGTTTTTCTGCACACGGTCAAGTGCCGTCTTCAAAGTAAGCCTTTCTTTTGCACGCGGTTTTTCTTCAGCTGAAATACTTGATATTATGACAGTAAAGAATATATATAATATCTTCATTTTTTATCCTTCTTTTTCGGTTCTTTCGGATCAAGTCCGGGAATCTCAGGAGGAAAATCATTGAACCTTCGCCATATTTCATATCCCAAAGTCACTCTGTTCAGAAATATCAGTCCGAATGCACGGACACCCTGACGCAGATATTTGCCGTCAGGCCATTTTGAACCGTCAGTCGGTTTGATCAGGATTCTGAATCTTCCGCTCCCATTGTCTGTACTGTCGACTAAAATTACCTTTCCCGCAAATGTCCCGAAAGACATATCCGGCCATCCGCTGAACTGAAGTACAGGCCATCCCTGAAACTGAATTCTTGCCTCTCTTCCTTCGCTTAGGAGAGGAAGATGATTTCCGTCAATCCAGATCTCTGCAGCTCTGTCACCTGAATCAGGAATGAGAATAACCAGAGGTTCACCGGTCTTCACCATTTCACCGTCCTGAGATACAAGCAGTCTCATCACCGTCCCGTCTCTAGGTGCTTTCACTGTCTGAGAATGCTGTCTGGAAAGACGGGCTGAGATTCTGGGCAGTTCCGCCTGAGAGCTGGCAAGTTCTGCGAGAGCTGCCGCATAAGAAGCCTTTGCATCTTCAATGGATGCCGATCCGTCTGTTCCGGCCTTGGACTGATCGGACTGAAGTGCCAGCATTTCCGATTTGGAAGAACTCACAGCAGCCTTGGCTCGGTTCATATCCGTCAGCGCTCTAGCCTCTTCCATTTCAGCAGTCTCCACTGCCCTTTGAGAGGCAAGTCCCTGTGCAAAAAGAGTTTTCTGTCTTTTGGAATTGATGCTGGCTGTCTTATAAACTGCAGCCGCCGCATCAAGAGCATGTTCCGAGGCATCAATTCTGTCTCTTGCCATTCTGGTTCTTGATTTTGCAGCAGAGACGGAATTGTCAACGGAACCCTCGAGTGAACGGATCCTCGCCTGAATTGCTTCACTTCTGGCCTTAATCGCTGCGATCCTCGACTCTATTGCAGACTTTTCTTCCTGAAGTCTCTGCAGAAACATAGGATCATTATCTGATATCTCGACAATCAGATCATCCTTTTTCACGTTGCTTCCTTCCTGCACATGCCAATGCACAATCCTTCCGTCAATCGGCGCTTCAATGAACTGCTGTCTGTCCAGCGGTGCATAAGCGACCACTCTTCCGTAACCGGAGACTGTCTGCTGCCAGGGAAGGATGCAGAGAGAGAGGAAAATAAATACTGAAGCAATCAGAAGCAGTCTGGAAAAATTCCTGATGGAAACGGAAGCCTTGGTTTCATCCAGAAGAGAATATCTGTAATCATTCATCTTTTTTCTCCTCAGTAATGTAAATTGTCTTTCCCGAAATTATTTTATCATGACGATGAATCACAATTCTGTCTTTCAGCTGATTTATGATAAGATCATTCAGAACAGCGTATAACTGTGTACTCGTATTTTCCGGAAGATCAAAAATGACAAGAGATGCAGTTTTCCTGAGTACCATAGAAACATACAAAAGAAAGAGCTGATCCTGATCCAGCTTCTCGGATATTTCAGAAAGCTCGAGAGAAAAAAACTCTTCTCCGAACAGAGTCTGCATTCGGCTGTAAAGTCCAAAAAACTTAAGGAGTTCAATGAAATCCCTTCTTTCCGTAAACAGCTCCAGACAGTCATCGAGAGTACCCGAGAAAAAAACAGGCGATGTGATAAGAACAGAATTCTCCCTCCAAAAAGATATCTCAGAATCCGTTTTTATAAAATGCCCGTCAGAACGGTGAAACAGACGGAAAAATATTTTTATGATCGAAAAATCCCCTTCCAGCTTTACCGTATCCCCTTTCCGGAAAAAAGAATTCTGGATATAAAATTCTTTTCCGGAACAGGGAAAACTTGTATTTTTAAATTCCAAATTGTCTAGATCCTCAGATCTTTCTTTACTTTTTAGAGTGAAATCAACTGCATCTATGGTTTGAGAAATTTTATCCAGACTTGCACAAAGATCATAATAACTTTCTAGATATTTCGGTGACTTTCCGAAATTTTCCATAATTTTTGTAGCAATGATCTCCGCCGCCACAAACTGTCCGAGAGAAATCTCTCCTTTAATTACAAGATATCCCCCAAGTCCAAGCAGAACAGCAGTCCCTACGGCCTGGAAAAGAATAAAAACTGTAGACTGATTTTTCAAAATCTGAAAATGCATTCTTCTGCTGTGAAGATAGTCTGCAGCAAGCCCTTCTGCTCTCAACTGAAATGCCTTCAACCCCTTTTTTCCCTGAATTGCCGAAAACTTTTCAAAGGCCTCGTCCAGCCAGAAAACAGTCTTATGCTTATACTTCGATTCCAGCATACTGGTTTTTACACCCTCTTTGCCGAGCTTCACAACCACAAAGTAACATAAAATAAAGATAAGACCGTCATAAACAATGAAAACAGGATGGTACATTGCAAGAACAGCAGTTCCTACAATCATCTGAAAAAGAATAGCCAGACCGTCAGTCAGCAGAACAGTAGCACTTTTCTGTGCAGTGGAAATATCCAGCAGGTAATTGAGTTTTTGCCTGTTTTCGGTTTCCAGAATACTGTTCGACTCAGAAACAGGGAAAAGAGATATAATTTCAGTAAAAACTCTTGCAAAAAGTCTCTGCTGAAGAATCTCTGCCACTGTCATCTGCAAAAGTTTCAGGATACCGGCAAAAGTAAGTGCTCCAGTGATCAGTATTGTAATCACAATGACCGGCTGCATCATTGTGCCAAATGCTAAAAAATTCACAAAGGACTGAGTTCCAATGGGAATAACCAATGAGAACAGGGTTGCAAAAATTGAAAAAACCGCCAGGATGACAATGTCGGAAGATTCCATCCGAATCAATGAAAGGATTCTCTCTTGCGGACTCAGTGAACTTTCTCCCAAAGAAAAAGGACGAACCGGCTCAGCACTCAGACAGGAAACTGTTCCTTCCTCCCAAAAACTGGATTCTTTAAACAGAACCTTTTTTCCCTCAAGATCTTCCGTCAGCAGAAAAAAAGGAAATCTCATTATAATCCTGCAGAATTTCCCTTCTCTGTATATCCAGTCGTTCCTGCCCAGACTGTCGTACTGATAAGAATCAATCTTCCTGAAGCTGAAATGAAAGGGAAGATCAAGTCTGTAAAGTTCAGAAACGTATTCATCAAATTCTCCGGAAAAGTCTCTTTCTTTCAGAAAAAGACTGTTTTTCTCCAGATGATAATGATAAAGATCAGAATAAAATTCCAATATCTTTCTAGTTGTCATTTTTTCTATTTTCATAATCAAGATAACTTCATCACCCCTTGTCAATAATTTGGAACTTCGGTTTCAAACTCATCTTCAAAAGCCTTTTCGCATTTTAGAACCGTTGAGCAATAAGAGCAACGATTCCTGCGCACAAGTTGCAGTCATTACCCGGTTGTCCTCAAGCCGCTTGCAATCGCATTCACAGTCAGCAGAAGATTCAATAGAGTATTTTCTGCTTCTTCTGTCTTGTTTTCCGATAAGAATCTTCGCCACTGTCCAAGCAGTTCAACCTGTTCCTCGTGAAGAAGATGAAGGCCGTTTTTTCGGATGAGAAAGGAATCCCTCAGCTGGGGTTTCATTTCTCCAACCCGGGAATTGGAAAGTTCTTCTATCATCCTTGATGTCTTCTCATATTCCTTCAGTATCAAATTCAAAATTCTTTCCCTGATCGAATCATTACTCACAAGAGAAGAATACAATTTCATTATTTCAGGATCTGCAAATACCAGATTTAATTCTGCATTGCCCATTACATATTTCAGAAAGTTCCATTCCTTCAGATCAGCCTTCAATGTGCTGAAACCGTCCGGATCTCCCTCCTTGAGTTCCTCGAGTGCACTTCCAATTCCATACCACCCAGGAAGATAAAATCTGGATTGATTCCAGCTGAATACCCATGGGATCGCTCTTAAATCACCCAGCGATCGTTTTCCTGTTCTGCGTGCAGGCCTAGATCCATGTCGACTGTTCTCTATCACATCGATAGGCGTTGCCATACTGTAAAATTCCATAAAGTCCTGATCTGTAATCAGACTGCGATAAACTTCCTTGCTTCTCCTGGAAACAGAATCCAGAAGAGCTTCGGACTGATGCAGTTTTTTATCGGTAAATTTATGCTTAAGAAAAGTTGATGCAGAACTTGCCAGGAGCAGTTCGAGATTATATACTGCAGTATTCCAGTTGGCAAACTGCTGAGAAATGACTTCTCCCTGAACAGTCATCCTGATTCTCCCGGAAAATGAAAAATGAGGCAGTGCCTGCATAAATTTATGGGTCTTTCCGCCCCCTCTGCTGATCGTCCCCCCTCTTCCATGAAAGAACATAATATCCATATTTTGTTTATTGGCTGCCTCAGTAAGATTCTTCTGCCCAAGATACAGATTCCATTGACTTGCCAGAATCCCCCCATCCTTATTGCTGTCACTGTAACCCAGCATAATCTGGATACAAGGCCTCGAAGCATTTTTATTCTTTGAATATAAACTTTCCTTCACAACAGGATTTTGAACATAAGCTTCAAAGATTTCCGGAGACTGCTGCAGATCCTCTATAGTTTCAAAAAGAGGAACAATGCTTAAGGGACAGTAGACATTTCCTGAATCGGTATCCCTATAAAGCAGACCGACCTCTCTTGCAAACAGATAAACCAGAAGGAGATCGGATAATGATCTTGTCATGCTGACAATAATCGCACCGATACAGTCAAAACCGTTGAGAGCTGCATATTTTTTAATTATTCTGAAATAGGACAGCAGATCATCAGCTTCTTTGCCGCACTGAACAGAATCAGAAAGAAAAGGCCGCATACTTTTCAATTCGTCTCGAATGAACGAAAGACGTTTTTCTTCCGTCCAGGCTGAAAAATGAAAATCTTCGAAGCCGGCTGCCTGAAGTATCTGTTCAAATGCACTGTCATGATACTTGCTGTTCTGCCGGATATCCAGTGATGCCAGATGAAAACCGAATGTCTGAATGATTCTCTGGACCGGAATCACATCGAGTTCGGCAAACCTGTCAGCCTTTATCTCCCTTAATGACTGAACAAGATAATCCAGATCCTTCAGCAGTTCCTCCGGTTTCGAGTATTCATATGAATCGGAATTGTTTTCTTTCGGAAGACGGCAAATCAGCAGATTCAGATACTGTCTCCAGGGTTCGTCATGATTTCTGTTCAGACATTCTTCCCCTGTTTTTCCCAATTGAACTGCCAGACTTTCTATTTTTTCATTAAACCATAATGGAGGTTTCTGAAGCCTGTCGGAGAGACTCAGATTCTTAGTCAGTTTTATGAGTTCCCTGGTTATGATTCCGACAGCAGATGTGCGAAACGTCTTCAGCGTATCTTCCGTAACAGAAGAAGTCACAAAAGGATGACCGTCCCTGTCTCCTCCAACCCAGTTCCCAAACCTGATGACAGGAAAATTATCATAATTTTTAATTAAATCAGAATTATACCCGAGAGATTTCCAAGCCTGTTTAAGCTTATTATCCAGACCTGTCAGTATATTTGGAAAAACATTTTCCAAATAATGAAGTATATTGTTTCTCTCTGATATTACATCCGGTTTCTGAAGATAAATCTCACCTGTTCTCCAAAGTCTTTCCAGGGACAGTTTGATTTCATCACGCACAGCATCTTTTTCAGATTCTGTCCACATTGTATTTTCGAGTTTGAGAAGATTCAGATACAGTGTTCTGTGCTGCTCAAGGACAGTAATTCTTTTGGCCTCAGTAGGATGCGCTGTCAAAACCGGTTCGGCATAAACCTGCATCAGAGAATCAGCAATCTGCTTCTCAGTAAATCCCTTCTCCATCAAGTCCGTCAGTTTCTCCATCCAGGAACCTTTTAGAGTTTTTGCCCCGCTCTGGTTTTCAGCCTGCCGTCGATACTGGGCCGCCGCATTTTCTTCTGTAATATTCAGGAGCTGAAAATATAGGGAAAGCACCTGTGCCAGCTTTTCCGATTTTAAATTTAAAGTCTTTGTGGACTTTCTTTCTTCAGATTTTAATGAAACGAGGAGATCGGAAGCCTCTTTCTCTCCCAATTCCAAAAAAACTTCCTTCATACAATCCAATATAAATAAAAAATCTTTTCTGGTTTTCATATACATTTCCCCTTAGTTTATAAAAACGGTTGACTATCTGATACACATTTTGAGAGAGAGGAAAGGTAAATTAAATTTTTGGTTTTTTGGAGAAA
Source organism: Spirochaetota bacterium (assembly GCA_052033835.1). Taxonomy (GTDB): domain Bacteria; phylum Spirochaetota; class Leptospiria; order Leptospirales; family Leptospiraceae; genus DAORDI01. The sequence continues at coordinate 3,347 of JBPOJG010000309.1, read as the reverse complement.
ATATGAGACATGCATTTTTATTTTTTATGCTTGCTTTTACATCCTTTTCCGTATTTGGGATAGAAAAAATTGACAGACTCTTAGTAGAAAAAGCTGTCTCATCCGAAGAGAAAAAAGCAATTCATAATTATTTAATTAAAGAAGCACAGAACAAAAGGAAGATGGCAGCCAAATTCAGAAATTTTGCAGCGGTAAAAAGAGGAGGAAAAGCTACGACACAGATAAATCATCAGAAAGAAATGATTGAAGAAGCAGAATCCCTGGAATCTTCTGCAAAAGATTACGAAGAACTGGCTAAGAAACTCAAGAATTAATGCAGGAATGTTATTCCGACAGACGGAATAACGAAAACTTAGCGAAAAGTTTATACGTTTTTAATTAAACAGGATATAGGACTGACTTGGAACAGAGTACAGTCATATGGACTGCACTCTAATTTTCGGTAATTTCTTTTTTCACTTCCATAAAAGGAAGGGTGTCTGCGGATTCTACCTTTGCAAACCACTGGGTCGCATGAATTTCTTCTTTGATAGGCTGAATTGAGAGAGAATCAATTGTATTGTCTTCTGTGCTTCCTAGAGAAAGCGGGAAATATTCTTCCTTAATTTCATTTGCAATATCGTGTAAAGGGATCAGATCTTCTGCACCAAAACTCAGTTCAATACTGCTGTATTCGACCGGTTCTATAAACACATTCGTGATTTTTACAGCTGTTTTTGTAGAATTCAATGCATTCTGCTTGGAAATATTCATACTATTCCTTTCGGGATTTTCCCTCCGAACTGGAGTAAAAAATTATGTCTCCTGATCCCTTCCATCCCATTTATATCTTCTTTTCCCTTCCAAAAAAGTCTATAAATAAATCGAAATTTTTATGGGCGAATCGCACAGTTCTGCCGAAAAAAAGCCTTCCCGAAACTGTGCGACCGGGCTTTCCGCTTAGTCAATTATTTGCATTACAAGCAAATAATTGACACCGCGTCAATCCCTTTCGCGGGGGACTTCTTGTGGATTGTGCTTACTTCTTCTTGACTGCAAAGACGATCAGATTTCCCTTTTCTTCTTTCAGATCCAGTGCATAGTCCATCTGATAACTGCGGCGACTGATCCGTTTTACAAGTTCAAACCGTCCGCAGTAACACTTCACCTCAATCGTAGGACCTGCACCGGTATTTCCTCTTTCATCCACACCGTTCACGCCTCGAATTTTTTTGATCGTATCCGTAATGTCGCTGGATAAAAAATCTCCCAATTTAATGCCGGAAAATGATATTCTGGTTGTGCTCCCTGCCTGCCAGTCCTTGCTGATCTGCTGCTTGACCTTCGGTGTCAGCTTTTCTGTGGCCTGCCTGATCGCTTCTGTTGCTCCCAGTTCTTCTTCCACATCAGAGGCAATCGCAGTGTCCGTTGCAGTCGCGAGGATGGCCCCTGAGTTTACATCCACGAGCTTGTATTTGATGTCTGCCTGGATGGAAAGAAGCCCTGTTCCCTTTCGAATCTCTCCCCCGTTTTTCAGAACAGCATCTCCGATCACTAAAATATCAGTATTCAGTTCCACAGCCACTTTCTGAGCCAGCTCTTCTGCTTTCGGATTTCCATAGGCTCCCACTTCCAGACCCTTTTCCCTTGCCAGAATTTTCATTACGGTTTCCTTATCATCAAACTGAAACCCGTCTTTCTTCAAGTCCGACTGAAATATATACTCACTCTTCGTAGAACCCGCCTTTGATTTTTTTCCAAACATGGATTCACTCATCAGAATCAGCATCTTCGGATTTCCAATCTCTCTTTTTCTCTGCTCCAGTGCATCACCGATCATTTTCAGATTCGGCTTTCCCTTTGCCTTGATGATATATCCGCCCCGTGCCTGCTTCTCTTCCGAGAGTCTCTTATACTCAGAAACATATCCTTGTGTAAAGCTGGATACAACCTTGTATTTCGTCTCCCCGTCCGCCACAGCAGAACCGCCTTCCACAAGAGAACCGATTCCATTCTCCACAATCTGCAGCTTGGCTTCCGTATCCGCATCATCGGGAGAAGTACCGAACACACTCACTTCCACAAAACCGTTTTCCCCAGTGCTGTACTGCTTCTGCCCGGACGCGCAGGAAAAGAGGAGGAGTATGGTGAACAGACCATAGTATAACTTGTAAAATTTAAATGTCATCGAAATTAAATCCCCTATTCTGAAAGTTTTCAATAAATTCAATCGCAAAAGGTATCTTCCAAACTTAATTTATTAGATATTTCCTTGCACTGTTTATAATAAGACAAAGCTTTTTCCTTTTGTCCTTTTTTTTCATAAGCCTTTCTAAGATTTGTCATTACTACTGCATACCCTTTCGTATCTTCTAATTGTAATGTTTTTCTTAAGGACATAGATTGATTCAAATATTCTATGGCTAAATCATATTTATAAAAATCATTATAAAATGACCCGATATTTACAAGTAGTTGAGCATTAAGAGAAGTTTGCTTCAAACCCAATGTATTTATTAGCGAGGTAAGTTTTTTATACCCTTCCGATAAAACTTCCCTATCCTGTATATTCTGATTCTTATAATAACTAGTCAAACGCATTAAAGCATTAAAATATTCAATAGAATTCTTTTGACCATTTTTTTCTAAAATATTCAGAGATTCCTTCAGCAGTTCAAGATTCCCTTTCACTGCTCCCAAACTACTAATGACGGTGGCATAGTGCGTATTCTTTTGTAAATTTAAGAATTCATAGAGCTCTTTTGATTTAGTCAAATACCCTTTATCAGAATGATCCTCTCGTGACATATTATAAAAGCCGCCAATTACATAAAGTAAATAGGCATAGTCTTCGGTGTTTTGCTTTCCTTGTTCTAGCAGGATACTTTCAGCTTTTTTTAAATATTTCTCTGCTTTTGCAAAATCTCTAAATGGAAAAATTAGTAATTCAGATGTTTCTATTAGTGGATTAAAAAATTTATCATCAGCCTCAATTGCTTTTTCATAGAATTGAACTGCTTCTGACGGATTGGTGCTTTTCAACTGATTTCCCTTTGAATAGAGTTCAAAGGCAGATTCGTTTTTAGGTCTGTTTTGACTGATTCTAGATTGCTCATCTATGGAAATTTTCTTATCAAATCCGTTCATTAGATTAAATACTATCTCGTTTGGCAAAGACAGAATTTCATCCCTTTTTTTATCTGTTACTGTTGACTTCCAAATAGTGAAGCTCGGAGACTTTAATAGAGTTGTTGAAAAATAAAAGAGCTTGTACAAAACTCTTCTGATCATCAGATGGAAGAATGATATTACTGGACAGAGTTTTCAGCAGCGGGAGAATATCGCACGCGCTTGTCGGGATGACACGC
>JBPOJG010000497.1:0-14905 GCA_052033835.1 Spirochaetota bacterium | reverse complement strand
ATGTTACGAGCAACCGGAGAAAGGCGCCAAAGATGAATGTACCTGTGTCGGCTATCTGGAGCTGAGCGACCCGAAGAGTTTCCGAAAAGAGCTGAAGGAAGTTTCAGCCTGTCCAGAGAAAGTAGATGAGCTGATCGTAGACATTGATTCTGAGTGATGAAGAAAGACAGTGTGAAATTCTGCAGATTTACCGGACAGAATGGGACACCCATATCCATTGAGAAAGCAGTCGTCATCGGATCAGGAAATCGGAATCCGGAGAGTTCAAGTTCACCCTAGACATTTAAGTGCAGTAATAATGAAAAACCATGCAAAAAAAATCAGTCCTTGACAGTTTTCGAGACAGTGTATTAGTATGGAAAATATGAACACGCTTGAAGTATACACAATTCTGAAGAAGGCTGAATTTACGGAACTTCAGTCTCAGGAACTGGCCAATCTGCTCGGAAAATATTATGGAACCGAGCCGGCGAGCAGACGTGATCTGAACGAAACAGAGAATAGTCTGAAGCGCGATCTGAAGGAAGCAGAGATTGGTCTGAAACAGGAACTGAAAGAAACGGAGAGCGGTTTGAGACGAGATCTGAAGGAAGCAGAGATTGGTCTGAAACAGGAATTGAAGGAAACAGAGAGCGGTTTGAAACGCGATCTGAAAGATATAGAGATTGGTCTGAAACAGGAATTAAAAGACGTTCAATCGGATATGAGAATGGAGCTGAAGAATACAGAGCTTCGTCTTCAGAAAGAAATTGAAGGCATTCGAATGGAGACAAAAAACATAGAATTGAAACTGGGCAAGGAGATTGAAGGTGTCCGACTGGAAATTCAGACTGTAAAAATCGATCTGGTCAAATGGATGATCGGAATTGTATTCGGTGCAGCAGGTCTTCTGGGTGTGTTTCTGAAGTATGTGAAGTAACTCTTTTTCGGAAGGTGCGGCGGGTTTGAGCTTCCTTATTTCCCGGTTTACGAAGAAGAACGATTTTTTTCAGATCATCTCAAAAGGATTCAAGAGACCCAGACCGCATTTTGCAAAATCGGCTGTATTGCGTGTGACCAGTATTTTATTGTGATGGATTGCAGTTGCCGCGATCAGTGAGTCTGCAAGCGTCATCTGAACTCCTCCGCTTTCTGATTTGGAACGGAGGAGACTTCCTATATTGGCTATGTTCAGGTCAATCGGCAGAAATTCAGGGGAATAGGAAAGAAATTCGTTCCACCAGTTTTCCAGTTTTTTCTTCTGTTCTTTTTTGGCCCGATTGATTCCGTAACGCAGTTCGTGAAAGGAGATGACGCTGAATACAAGGTTTTCCTGTCCGGATATCCATTTGACTGCACCTGCATTTCTTTTAGGCTTCGTAAGTTCAGATATAATATTGGTATCAATAAGATACATTTTCAGAACAGAGAACCGTTTCGGTCTTTGCGGGAAGGGAGTTCGAGCGAAATGGATACTTTTTCGTCAGCAAGCTTTTCGGAAAACGAAGCAAATTCAGACCATTTCGGGGGCCTGTGAATGAGCACATCGAGACTGTGCAGACGGTTGTATTCTTCAAAGCTTAGTACTACAACAGACGGTTTTTTCCGATTGTATACAATCTGAGGTTCTTTTTCTGCCTGCGAAATCAGCTCTGAAAATTGAGATTTTGCACTGGCTATTTTCCAGACCACACTGTCCTCCTGAATTTATAATTTTCACTGAAAGTCATTATAAATATGACTATGTTGAGCATATTTATAAGATGAAAATAGTCAAGTATAAAATCGGTTCCCGGAAGAAAGATTTTCCTTTCTCAATCAGATCCGCTGAACCCAATTTAAAACAAATCGACAACTCGGCTCTATTTCAGAATCTGGAGTTATGAAGAGTAAATTTCTTGCGATTTCATTAATTCTTGGGGCTTCTGTGCTTTCGATTGCATATTTTTCCACAAAAGGAGAGGCATCTTTCCTTCTTCTGGATGCAAGTGAACTGGCTGTCAATCCTGCGAAATACTCCGGGGAAAATCTCAGGGTTCGGGGAAATGTAAAAATCGGATCGGTCCTCCGCGAAGGAAGGGAAGCGCGATTCGTTCTGGAATTGAATGGAAAGGAAGTCCCTGTTCATTTTACCGGAAAAAACCTTCTCCCCGATGCGTTCAAGGACGGAGTGAGGGCGAGGGTGGACGGACATTTCAAATCGGGAACTCTTGAGGCAGATCATGTGGAAGCAAAATGTGCATCCAAATATGAGGCGGAGTACAGCAAATGACACTGAATGATCTCGGCTCAGCCGTCATGGTAGTATCCTGCGGACTGACTGCCTTCAGTCTTTTTCAGACGGTCTACGGAATACTGCGTCACGATGAATCCGCCGTCAGACTCGGTCAGACTTCGCTTCTCGCAAATTTCGGAGTGATACTCCTTGCATTTGCAGTTCTTTTGACTGCTCTTGCCAGAATGGATCTTACAAATCATTATGCTGTAATGCATTCTGGTACAAATCTGCCTCTGTTTTACAGAGTGACATCCATCTGGGCGGGGTCCTCCGGTTCGCTTCTTTTCTGGAATCTTCTTCTGAACGGATTTATCTTTTATGTATCCTTTGAAACTTCCAGACTGAATTTGGAAAGACTTCCTTTTCTGAATCTTACTCTTGGAATACTTGCATTCTTTTTCAGTTTTCTTTCCGTATTCTTCGATGATGCTCAGCCCTTCCGTGAATTTCTGCCTGCAGCTGCAGTAGGACGCGGACTGAATCCTCTTCTTCAGCACTGGGCTATGATCATTCATCCTCCTATTCTGTACATCGGGTATGTCAGTTTTGCAATTCCTTTCGGGGTCGGAATGTCTGCTCTTCTTTCAGGAAACATCAGTCCTGAATGGCTTCGTCAGATCAGAAGATGGTCTGTTTTTTCCTGGTTTTTTCTCGGAACTGGAATTCTTCTCGGTTCCAAATGGGCCTACGAAGAACTCGGATGGGGCGGATACTGGGCCTGGGATCCTGTAGAAAATGCTTCACTTATGCCCTGGCTTCTCGCATCTGCATTCATTCATTCGATCATCATCGAAGAAAGAAGAAAAATGCTGCGTTTCTGGAATATGCTTCTCTGCATTCTCACATTTCATTTTACTCTTCTCGGAACCTGGATAACAAGAAGCGGTGTTCTCGAAGGTCCTCACAGTTTTTCTAAGTCTAGCATAGGAACTCCCTTTATCATATTTATTGTCACAAGCTTTATTGTATATACACTTATTCTTGTGTACAGAAGAAAGGACTTTGCACCTGAAAGAAATCTCGAAGCGGTCACTTCAAAGGAAGGAAGTTTTTTTCTGAACAATTTCCTGCTTGTCATGTCCTGTCTTGTGATTCTGCTTGGAGTGTTTTCACCCCTTCTCTATGGAAAGGAATTCAAGTCCCCCTGGTACAATTCCTGGGGAGTTCCTTCCGGAATCTTTCTTCTGTTTCTGATGGGAGCATCTCCTCTTCTTGCGTGGAGAAAAAGTGCCGACAAGGTGTTTGTTTCCACTCTGATGAAACCTCTAATTGCAGGAGTAATCGGAGCTTTGGTCTATGCAGTCACAGCCTCCGCGATATTTACGAAATCGGACTATTCCGAAAACGATATGCTCGGAGAAATCTATTCCATACTTACAATCGGGATCGGGATATTCACGGCCTCAGGGATCATTCAGGAATTCTACAGAGGACTTCTGGCGAGAAAAGAAGAACATCCTGAGGAGAAACTTCATCAGGCAGCTGTCAGAATGACTCTGAAGAACAAAAGAAGGTACGGCGGGTATCTTGTGCATTTTTCTATTGTGATACTGTTTGCGGGATATGCAGGAAATGCTTTCAAGGAAAACACTTCATTTCGTTTTCTGTTCACTTCAATGAAGGGAAATTCTGCAGATGAAATTGTATATAAAAGTTATGACAAGGCATATATCGGAGGATATACAATAGAGGCCGATCTTCTGAAGATCAAACCGATCCGAAACGGTGATGAAAGAGCATCTTCCGATATCTACAATACGATTGTGAGCGAAGAAGCCAGATTTCAGGTGAAAAGACATTCTGAGGTCATTGATCCGATGTTCACAGAAAGAAGATTTTATCCTCAGGTTTCTCATCTGACGGGCGGGTTTGAGGCTCATATTCCGACGAGCGAACCTGCAATTGCATCATTTCCGAAAGAGGATCTGTACATTCAGCTTGGTGCAATTGAGGCAGTTTCGAACAGCAGAGAAAACCCTGATCTTCCGATGATGTTCATGGAATACAGTTTCGGCACAAAGAATCTGATGGAGAAGGCTGCATACCAGCCCAGATTTCCTTCCGACCTGATTGTAAATCTGGAGGTATGGGTGAATCCGCTTGTGAAGCTGATCTGGCTCGGCTCACTGCTTTTCTTTCTTTCCGGACTGCTGATCCTTGTTCCTGCAGGAGAGAAAACAGCATGAAAATGATTTTTGCAGCAGTATTCATGGTATTATCATTATATTCTGAATCGGTGAATACGAATCTTACAGACCCTGCAGATCGGGAAAAATTCAGAATCGTGACTACTCGGATCAGATGCATCTGCCTGCCTTCTCTTCCGATCAAAAGCTGTTCCTTCAACAACTGTGAAGTGTCTGCACTTCTGAAAAATTTTATTGAAAACAGAATCAGGCAGGGCGAGTCTGCAGAGGAAATCATCCGTAAAATGCAGACAGGATTCGGAGAAGAAGCTCTGAAGGATGATATCGTTCAGAAATTTCTGGCACTCGGAAGTGAAGGAATGGCAAGAAGCATTGTGAACGGATTCGGAGAAAAAATTCTTGCTGAACCGGAGCCGATCTGGATCAACCTGAGCATCGGTGCGGCTGCAGTTCTCGGGATCGGAATCATTATTCTATATTTTAGAAAAAATCGAAAAAATGATTCTGTGAAAAAAATGTCTGCATCTGAATCAGATGATCTGGACAAAATTCTTAAAGAACTGAGACAGGAAAAATAAATGGACTGGGTAGTAATTTCTTACGGAGTGTTTCTTGTGTTTCTCACAGTCTCTCCTTTTATCATCAGAGTTCGCTGGGGAAATTCAGGAAAAGATTCGGTTTCTCTGCGGAATTTTTATATGGAAGAGCTGAAGGATCTGAAGGCAGAATTTGATTCGGGAAAACTGAATGAATCTGAATTCAGGGAACTCGCAAGTGATACTGTTAAGAAAATCAAAGGAATTGCTCTGCCGGCGGAATCTGAGCTGAAGGACAGATGCATTCAATGCGGAATAAAAATTGTTCTGCCGAGTGCAAAATTCTGTCCTGAATGCGGGACTGCAGTTTCCCGGAATATCTGAAAAAACCGGTTCTTTGCGGGAAGCAGTGATCAGGATCAGCAGAATCCCTACAGTTCTTTTCATTTTTCTTCTAACCTTCTTTTCACAGAAGCTTCACTCGGAAAATGATAAATACTTTGATTATATTTATGTAAATGCAAATACCGGACAGTCGAGCGGAGGACATACTGCAGTCAGGATCGGCGATCTGGTATACCATTTTCAATTTTATCCTGATGAAATATTTCATTTTGTCAGGGAGTCCTGGAAAAGTTTTCTTTTCGTATACGGAAGTCTCGACAGCAGAAGCATTTATATGCGCCGAGTCAGAGTTTCTGAAAAAACATATACCTTTCTGTCGGATGAACTGAACCGGTTTTATCTGACTCGAAATATGCAGATCTCACTTTATGAGTCACTGAAAAGGGATCTGGAAATGGCAGAACTTGCTCAATCAGGAGGGACTTTTCCTTTAAGAGGGGCAGGATACTTTCAGAAGAATGCCGGAAAATCCAAAGGACTTGGAGTATTCGCAAAAAATCTGAGGGACATCCGCTCAACCGGGTTCAGAAAAATTTCTCTGGATGAATCTGCAGTTCCTCTGCATACAGACAGAAATTCTTTTTTTCGTCTGGGTTTCGGCTATTCAGAAAATATCATTTCAGAAACCAGTTTTCTGGAAATAGCAAGGATCGTAAGCGGTAACTTTACACTGAAAGAGGGAACTTTTTTTGAAAGAAAAATCACTGATCCAGAGAAAAAGAAAAAGATTTTAAATAATTATAAAATATTTAAAAAAAATCTGCTTCTGAGTCTTGACAGACTTTTTCGGGAAAGGGACGGACGAAATTACTACAGAATCATCACATCTCTTTCTCGGTTTCTTGTTCTTGAAAAATCGCTTCAGGAAAACAGAATTTTCGTTTTGAAGACATTTCCGGAATCGTCGGACTATTATGTGAAAAATGAGAAAGACGATGAAAATGAACTTGCTGTTACACGGAAGATACTGGGAAAATTTGCGGAAAATGCAGAACACCTTTTTGCTTCATCAGAAGATCCTGATGAAATGGATTTTTCACTGTATGAAGACTCCTGCAACAGGGAGGAGAATTTTCAAGATCCGGAAAAAGTGCGTCTTTCCTTTGAAAGAATGTATCCGTCTCTTTCAGAAAAGAGAGAAATCAGTTCTGAACACAGAACAGATGAAAAAAAGCGTGAGGCTTTCAGAACTGCACTTTTGAATTATGAAAATAACCTCAGAACCCTTTACCCGTTTGATCTTGTCAGAGAAAACTGCACGACAGAAATCTGGAATCTGCTGATTTCTGTTTCAGAAAATGAAAAAGATGTTCTGGCAGAACTTCTCAGAGAAGGGGAAAAACTGGAAAGAAGCAGATTTGATTTTGTACCTTTTTATTCCTATGAAGTTTTCGGAAGAAAAATGAAATCAGTGAAAAAAACGTCGTATGAATCCTACAGAAAAAGATATGTATCCGGTCAGAGTCTTTTAAAAAAAATCAAAGAAGATTTTACTCCGTTTTCATCTGTATACAGAAATACAGGGTATGACCCTTTTTTTATTGCGTTTACCGACGATACTGTCATACTGAGACCATTGTACGGTATTCTGAATCTGGGAGCAGGTTCTCTGTATTCAGCAGGGGCAGTTTTTTATGCTCCGTTTGACAGAGGAAAACGAGTCAAAAAAGGGATGGAAAGCATTCTTTTCAGTCTCCCGGAACTGATATTTTTCAATATCCGAAAAGGAACATTTATTTCTGCAGAAGACTATGACCGGATTTTTTTCGGTGAGGATTTTGGAAGAGAGGAGGCAGAACATTGAATATACTCTACAACAGACTTTTTATATTTGTGCTTATTATCATAAGTGCAGCGATCTGCAGCCTGAGCGGATGGTTCGTGTTTTTTCCCGCAAAAGCTGCAGCCTTTTTTGTATTCCTGAGCACTCCGTTTCTTTTTCTGCCGGAGTTTAAATACAGAACATCCTTTTATATATCTGTTTTATTTACTGTATTCCTCTCTTATTTTATTCTTTTTTATCCGGTGAGAAACATAAGTCTCGGGGACGGAGAACTTCTGTATGAAAATTTTCTGATAGAGAATTCCGTCTGGGGATATCAGCTGGTTCTCGATGAAATATTCGAGGCTGTCCTGCATTCATTCGTATTTCAGATTTTCCGGTTTTCCGATCCTGCGGATGCTTACAGAGCGGTCAGCTCAACTGCAGGAATGATACTGATTCTGTTCCTTTTTTTCCGCGCAGATAAAAGAGACAGATATTCTATTTTACCCATACTTACCTCTGGGGGTATGCTTCTTTTTTTCGGTTATATGGAAAATTATACCCTGACTGCACTTATTATTTTCCTGTATTCATTTACCGCACTGTATTTCCTCGATAAGAACATTATGAATGAACGGAATTTTCTGATTTTATGCCTGGTGGCGGCAGTGTCTTTTGTTTTTCATATGATTTCGGGGTATCTTCTGTTTTCTCTTCTCTGCATTCTGCTGCACTGCTTTGAAAGAAAGAAGCTGCCTGCACTGATTCTGAAAGCCTTTTTTGTCGGTTCTTCTGTAATATCAGTGTGTATACTGTATTTTATTTTATTTTCCGATGTCAGAATAGATTTCACTGATGCTCATGTGACAAATCCAAGATTTTATCCTCTGAAGAATTTTTTCAGTCTGAATCATTTTTATGAAATTATCTCATGCATGTTTATGACTTCCCTTCCTTCTGTTTCTGTCATTGCATACTTCATTTTTTTCAGAAGAGATGAGTGGAAGAGTTTTTACAGTTCTTCTCAGGGAAAATTTCTTCTGTTTCTGCTTCTTGGATTTCTCGTACATGCTTCGGTTCACAATCCTCAGCTGGGGTTTCCGAGAGACTGGGATCTGATGAGTTTCTACTGGATACCTTTCGCTCTCATTGCATACAGACTTCTTCTGCATTCTGTGATGCACAGATCAGAACTTTTTCCTGTATTTCTTTTTTCATTATGCATTCTTCTTTCGCAGGGTTATTATCTCTCCGTTCAGAAGAAGGAAGATACTGAAAAACTTGTCTTTCTGAAAAATTCAGTTACTGAGTTTACTGCAGGTTTTCAGTCTGTTAAAAGCTCTCTTCCTCCAAAGGAAAGAAAGTTTTTTACCCGTGCCTCCTTTTTTCTTTTCAGAACCGAAAAGAAACTTCTGGCTTCGAAAGGAAATGAGACGGAAAGAGAAAAACTTCTCTCCAGGAATTCTGAACTGAAGGAAGTTCTTTCAGAATTCAGCCGTTCCTGGGACACGAATGTAAAGATCAGGTTTATTCGGTCTGCTACTGACTACCATCACCTCTATCTGCAGTATGTTCAGCCGTAATCATTTTTAGAATGATTATAAAATAACTTTACTTGCAATATCCAGTTTAAAAAAAAATTTGGTACTATATGTCAGATCTCTTAAAAATCAGTAATCTTCATGCAAATATCGGGGACAAGGAAATCCTGAAAGGTGTGAATTTGACCGTCAGAGCAGGCGAGATTCATGCAATTATGGGTAAGAACGGTTCTGGAAAAAGCACCCTTTCCAATATTGTGATGGGTCATCCAAATTATACTGTAACCGAGGGTGATATCGAATTTAAGGGACAGTCCATTCTGGGACTCAGAACTGATGAGAGAGCAAGACTCGGTCTTTTTCTTTCCTTTCAGTATCCGACTGCAATTCCAGGAGTGACTGTGACCAGTTTTCTTAGAACAGTGCTGAAGAGCAGAAACGGAAAAGATATGCCCGTTAAGGAATTCAGAGCAATTGTCAAAAAGGAAATGTCCGATCTTCTGATCCCGGAAAGTTTTGCGGGGAGATATCTGAATGACGGTTTTTCGGGAGGGGAAAAGAAAAGAATGGAAACTCTTCAGCTTTCCATTCTGAAACCTTCCGTAGCGATTCTAGATGAGACCGATTCAGGACTCGATATTGATGCTCTCAGAATTGTATGTGAGGGAATCAACAGATTTAAATCCAGTGAAAATGCAGTTCTTCTGATCACTCATTATCAGAGAATGCTCAACTATGTAAAGCCCGACTTCATCCATGTTTTTTCTGACGGAAAGATCATCATGTCAGGCGACAGTGATCTCGCGTTGAAACTCGAAGATCAGGGATATGACTGGGTGCTGGAAAAAAAATGAAGAATCAGTCTTTCTGGAAGGATAAATTTCTTGAAAACTTTGAGGAAGAGGGTGCTCCTGCCTGGGTTCCTGAATTAAGAAAGGAAAGTCTTTCAAAATTTCTCAACTGTCCGTTCCCGAATTCAAAAATGGAATCGTGGAGAAAGATCTCCCTTTCCGGACTGAATCCGGAAGAGTTTGCATCAGGTGAAGAATCTTCCACAGTCAGACTTCTTCAGAACAGTGCAGGTCTTGTTCTGAAAAAGAAATCAGACATAGATGAAAAAGAATCAGGTGCAGTCAAAACTGCATTCAGAGAGATTTGGAAAAACAGCGGTGAAAATTTTTTCACTCTCTGGAACCTTTCTTTTTTCAGAGAAATTCATTATCTTAGAATACCGGATCATTATCATTCTTCTGACCCTCTAGTAATTGAAAGCAGCTTCAGAGACTATTCACCGTCCAATCTGCCTTTCATCATTATTGAGACAGGTAAATTTTCAAATACTTCCGTTCTTCTCAAAATCATCTCTCCAGTCACAGAGGATCTGCATCTGATCAGTCAGAATATATTCATTCATATTTCTGAATCTGCAAATCTGAATTTAACGGTCACTGAGGAACTGAATGCTTCCACATGGCATTTCTCCGATTTTCATATTCTGCAGGATGCCGATTCAGCATTCAAATGCAGTTATCTGAATCTGGGAGGATTCAGAGGGAAGACTTTCTTCAACGTCGGTCTGGATGGAAAAAATTCCAGTGCAGACATTCAGGGTGCAGGTGTTTTTTCGAAAAGAGAAGTGCAGGATGCAGAGTTCATCATCAGACATTCAGAGGACAATACAGAGAGCAGTCTTCGGTTCCGGACAGTCGTGAGAAACAGAGCACATCATATATTCACAGGGATACTTCAGGTTCCCAAACATCTGAAAAAAGTGAGTGCATCTCAGGTGAACAATAATCTTCTGTTTGACAGAACTGCCAGAGCAGAGTCCATGCCCAAACTCGAAGTATATGCAGAGGATGTGAAGTGTTCTCATGGGGCGACAATGGGAGAGGTGGACAGAGAAGAGATGTTCTATCTTGAATCAAGAGGAATTACCCCGGAAGAAGCAAGAATGCTGATTGTGGAAGGTTACCTTTCCGAAACACTGGATTTGATGGGAAATGAAAAACTGAAAGAAGAAATACTGGAAAGACTGATTCGCAAGGCGGCCTGATATGTACAGAAAAATCGCAGAACTGAATGAACTCGAAGAGGGAAAAATTCTGGTAAAAGAGACAAGGTATCAGACGATCGGACTTTTGAAGAAGGGTGCGGAAATACTTGCATTTGAAGACATCTGCACTCATGACGGGGAACTGATTTCAAACGGTGTGCTGAATGATACAGTTCTCGAATGTCCCAGACACAAGGCAAGGTTTGATCTGAAGACAGGGAAGCCGCTCTGTATGCCTGCTACTGAAGCTATACCGGTCATTAAAATAAGAATATCGGGAAATGACATAGAAGCATTTCTGGAGGAATAGATGCTCAATCCATATGAAATAAAAAAAGACTTTCCAATCCTTCAGACGACAATGAACGGAAAGCCTCTCGTCTTTCTCGACAGTGCTGCAAGTTCGCAGAGACCCTCATCTGTCATTGAAGCAATTAAACATTATTACGAATTTGAACATGCGAATATTCACAGAGGGGTCTATTATCTTTCGCAGAAAGCCACTGAAAAATATGAACAGACCAGGATACATCTGGCTGATTTTATCGGTGCAAAATGTGCGAAGGTTGCCATATTCACAAGAAATACAACTGAAAGCATCAATCTGGTTGCTCAGACCTGGGGAAGACAGAATATCTGGAGAGGCGACGAGATTGTACTGACTGAACTTGAGCATCATTCAAACATTGTTCCCTGGCAGATGCTCGCAGAGGAAAAAAATGCAAAGATAAAATATATCCCGATCAATGAAGATGCGACACTGGATCTTTCACGGCTGGATGAAATCATCACTGACAGAACCAAACTTGTGGCCGTCTCTCAGATGTCGAATGCGGTCGGGACAATACACGATATAGAACCGATCATTAAAAAAGCACATTCAGTCGGGGCTGTATTTCTTCTGGACGGAGCTCAGGGAGCATGTCATCTGAAGACCGATGTGGAAAAACTCGGTGTAGACTTTTATGCGTTTTCTGCGCACAAGATGCTTGGGCCTACCGGTGTAGGAGTTCTTTACGGAAAGGAAGAAATTCTCGAAAAAATGCCTCCCTGGATGGGAGGAGGAGACATGATCTCCGATGTCAGTCTTCAGAGAACGACATATGCTGATCTTCCGGCAAGACTTGAGGCTGGAACTCCGAACATAGCAGGTGTCATTTCATTCAGAGCAGCAGTTCAGTATCTGCAGAAAATCGGACTTGAAGAAATCCATAAACATGAAATGAGTCTCGTGGAATATGCTCTCGGAAGACTGGAAGAGCTTGGGGGAATAAAACTGTATGGGCCCAGGGAAATCGAAAAAAGAGGCGGAGTCGTTTCATTCAATGTGGACGGAGTTCATGCACATGATGTAGGTTCCATTCTGGATGAGGAAGGCATTGCAATCAGAGTCGGTCACCACTGCTGTCAGCCGTACATGAAAAAAAACGGAATAGCTGGAACATGCAGAGCAAGTTTTTATCTTTACAATACAAAAGAGGATGTGGATTCCTTGATTCAGGGTGTAAAGAAAGTGAAGGAGATATTCAGCCGTGTCACTCAAAGAAGATCTGTATAAGGAAGTCATTTTAGATCATTACGAAAACCCGAGAAATTACGGTGTACTGAATCCGTGCCAGAGGCATGAAAAGGGAGCAAATCCTCTCTGCGGTGATGAACTGGAGCTTTTTCTGAACTTAAATGGAGATGTGATTGAAAGCATCACATTTCACGGAAAGGGCTGTTCCATATCTCAGTCTTCGGGATCCATGATGACTGAACTCGTGAAGGGAAAAACAAAGGAAGAAGCGCTTGCTGTGATGAAAAAATTCAAGCTGGCAATTCTGGAAGACAAGGAGCAGGAATTTACAGAAGAAGAGGGTGATCTGGAATCTCTCCTCGGGGTCAAAAAATATCCTGTCCGCGTAAAATGTGCAGTCCTTGCATGGAACACACTTGAGAGGGCATTGAACTGAATGGAAGAAATGAATCAGCTGGAAGCAGATATTTACAATTCACTCAGGGTAGTTGAAGATCCTGAACTTCATATTCCGATCGTTGATCTGGGACTAATATATGATGTAAAAACAGACGCAGAAGGAAAGGCTCTCATTAAAATGACTCTCACAAGTATGGGATGTCCTGCAGGGCCCTATCTGAAGGCAGAGACAATTTCAGCGGCACTGAAAGTAAACGGTGTGACAGATGCGGATGTAGAGATTGTCTGGACCCCAAAATGGGATCCAAGACTGATGGCGAGTGAAGATGCCAAGGAAATGCTCGGAATCTACGACTGAAAATCAAAAAGTTTTTTCTGATCCCCATACATTACATTTTGAGGTCCTGCTGATTTTATAAAATCGTGCGGGAATCCCAGTTCAATTCCGCTTACCTCATTCAGTTCCTGCATTTCTGAATCACTCAGTGTAATTTCTGCAGCGGAGAGAGAATCCTCGAGCTGTGAAAGTTTTCTAGCTCCAATGATCGGGACATTGATTCGGTTTTTCTGCATCACCCATCTGACTGCCGCCTGAGTGGGAGAACAGTTTTTGTTCTTTGCGATCTCGACCGTTTTTTTTGCAATTCTCACTGCTCTTTCATTCAGGCGAGGGCTTCCTTCCTTGACCCTGCCGGTTTCGCCTTCCAGATATTTTCCGGAAAGAACACCTCCAGCAATAGGTGCCCAGGCTGCAAGTGCGAGTCCCATATGTTCTGCCATAGGAATCAGATCTCTTTCCGGGGTTCTTTCTATCAGACTGTATTCCACCTGAAGAGAGATGAATCTTGTCCAGCCCATCAGTTCTGCCATTGTATTGCACCTTGAAACAATCCATGCAGGCGTATCTGAAATTCCGATATACAGGATTTTTCCGGCACGCACCATATCGTCCAGCGCTCTCAGTATTTCATCCTCGGGAGTCGTTGAATCCCAGACATGCAGATAATAAAGATCTATATAGTCAGTTTTCAGTCTTTTCAGGCTGTTTTCCAGAGACTGAACCATATTCTTTCTGTGGTTTCCGGAACGGTTCAGATATTTTTTGTCTTCAAAAAGAGTGTATTTTGTAGCGATTACCAGATTCTGTCTGTCAGCACCGATAAACTCACCCACGAACTTTTCACTTGTGCCTTCTGTGTATCGGTTTGCAGTATCAATAAAATTTCCGCCTGCTTCCAGAAATTTCTTGAACATACGTGAACTTTCTTCCTTTCCTGCTCCCCATCCCCATTCTTCTCCGAATGTCATTGTCCCGAGACAGAGCTCGGAAACACGGAGTCCGCTTCTTCCTAAAAGTTTGTATCGCATACAGTTCTCCTTTCTGTTCCATTCTAAAGTAAAGGAAGGGATGTCCATTCCAAAATTTCGTTTTTTTTATATAAGAACTCACCTTACGCAAATAGGATATGAAGTCTAGAATCTGTAATTTTATAAATGCATTAGGAAAATCGAATAGACTAGTAAAAACGGGGTTTGGGGCAGCGGCTTCCAAACTTGCGTAGCCCCAAGAAATGCCGCCGGCAGGCAAAACTCCAAAAATGGCTCACCTGCGTAACGTGAATAAGAAAAGAAACTTGCAGTGTATGACTGAGCTTTAAACAGTTGTCTTGAGCTGAGATAAAAAATGAAAACCGTCGTAAATGGGAAGTCAGTCAAGGAACTTGAAGAATTTGTTCTTTCAATAGGAGAGAAAAAATTCAGAGCCGCACAGATATATGAAGGACTGTATTCCAAAAGATGGAAATCATTTTCCGAATTTACAAATCTATCCAATGATCTTAGAAAAAAGCTCGAGGAAACTGCAGAGATAAAAAATATCCTTCTGGTTTCAAAGCAGGTTTCTATGGACGGAACTATCAAAGGGCTTTTTGAGGCAGATCCTGGAAAAAACATAGAAGCGGTCTGGATTCCGAATTCATCCGACGGAAGAAAGACCATCTGTATTTCTTCTCAGTCAGGATGCACACTTTCCTGTGAATTCTGTGCGACTGGACGGCTCGATTTTCAGGGTAATCTGAAGGCTTGGCAGATTCTCGATCAGATCATTCAGATGGAAGAACTGGCCGGCGAAAGGTGCACAAACATTGTATTTATGGGAATGGGTGAACCCATGCACAATTATGCAAATGTAATGACAGCAGCCCATATTCTTCATGATGAAAAAGCATTCGGACTTGGTGCAAAAAGAATTACAATTTCCACTGCAGGAGTCATTCCGAG
>JBPOJG010000138.1:0-20638 GCA_052033835.1 Spirochaetota bacterium | reverse complement strand
TTCTGAAAAACAAATCTCCGTATATCGAGATGTACAAAATCATTTTTATGTAAGGGACGCTGACCGCGATTTGGAAGATGATCATAAAAATGCCTGGGCTTATATCGAGCATGTTGTGACAAAGAAGGACTTCATCAAAGTCTGGATTGGGGAAAGTATTGCCAATAATACGACGGCCTTTGCACACTCAAACTCCGATGAATTTCTCGGTAATTGCATTTTAGTACAACTCAGTGCTTCCCGATATCTGTTTATCGGGTTGAATTTATTTGAATTCAGTTCTGACGAAGAAATCCATACTTTCTATGCGCCGGTAGGAAATAATGATGTACCCTACTCTTATGCAATCGGAAATAAATATGTATATTTTATGATGGAGCAAATGCGCGTTCCCATTTCTGCCTTTAAAGAATTCACCGAAGAAGTGCAGAGAAATGCTTACGATTTCTTTTACGAAGACAATATGGAAGAAAAAGGTTTTCCTTTTCAGGACATTGAAGAAATTCATAAACGGCTTTATTAGACGGAGCCTCCAATGTCCAAAATAAAAACTTGTTTCATTCCTGCAGCTGGGTTCGGAAAAAGAATGAAAGAACTCACTCTTGATCTTCCTAAACCTCTTCTCAAGGTGGATGGGTTCAGTCTGCTGAAAACAGCCGTAGCCCGCGCAAAACTTTTCGGTGCAGAAAGATTTGTCATAAATACACATTACCATTCGGAAAAAATCATACAGGAAACTGCTTCATTCAGAAATACAGACATCAGCATATCGGAAGAAAAAGGAGAAATACTCGGCACAGCAGGAGGCATAAGGACAGCCGTCCACAGAGGACTGATCAATGATCATGAAAAAATCATGATAATCAATCCGGATATGATGTATTTTCCTGATTCAGCTGAATGGCAGCCGGAAGCAGATTCGGACTCTGTATGCACATTGTTTCTTGGAAAAAAAAATCCTGAAGACACATTTACAGGGTTTTCCTTCAAAGATGAGAAAAGAATTTATGCAGATGCGGACGGACAGTATTTTTATATCGGAATCTGCATTCTGGACACGTCTGTATTAAACTACCTCGAACCGGAAAAATATGCAGATCTGTCAGTTGATTTTAAGAAACTTTCAGAACAGGGAAAACTCTATGGAAAAATATTTCCAGGAAGATTTTACGATACAGGTGAAAAGGAAAAATACGAAGAGCTGAAAGATGCCGGTCTTATCAGGCAGGACAGTAAACTGATGAAAATGCTCAGCAGTTTTTAATGATTCATATATACTTTTACTGTCTGAATTGTTTTCAGGAGAGCATATCTGAGAGCCCAATCAAGAAAATTTGGTTCAAACAGTTCCCGTTCTTTCTCAATCCTTTCCTTAAGTTCGTTCATCCTGACTATATTATCTTCAAGTCTTTTCAGTTTGTTCAGCATAATTTCTTTTCCCAAGTCTTCAATCCGTTTTGTTTCTGCCTGATCGATTGGATTTTCCACAACCTTAACTCAACAGCGTCTGAAAACTTTCAGAAAGATTTTCTGATTCCATAAAATAGGTACCAATGAGATAGGCATTGATCCGTTTTCCCATTTTCAAAAGATCTTCTTTTCCGTGAACGCCCGATTCCCCCACTCTGACGATATGGTCAGGAAGGTATTCAGCAATTTCAGGAATCAGTGAATTATTGATCTGAAATGTATCCAGGTCGCGAGAATTGATGCCTATGATTTCGGCCCCTGAATCCAAGGCTGTCTCTGCCTCTTCTTTTGTATGAATCTCGACTAGACATTCCAAACCAATTTTTTTTCCAAACTCCAGAAGACTTCTGAGCTTTTTTTGATCCAAAATTCTCGCAATCAGAAGAAATGCAGATGCGCCGAAATATCGCGCTTCGCGGATCTGAAGCTCATCAATGATAAAGTCTTTTCTAAGTACAGGAATTCCTACAGAAGAAGATACACTTTCTAAGTCACCAATTGAACCATAAAAAAACTTTTGATCCGTAAGAACAGAAATCCCTGCGGCTCCAAATTTTTCATATTCAAGAGCAATTTTTTTGGCAGAGTAATCCTCTTTCAGAATTCCTGCGGATGGACTTCCTTTTTTGCATTCTGCAATGATCGCAGTCTTTCTGCTCAGTATGGATTTTTTTAAAGAATAGGTCTTTTTAGAGAATTCAGAATACTCCGGAATCTGTGTGATTTCGGAGTATTTTTCTTGAACGATTTTCTGAAGAATCGGCGGAATAGACAATTTAGAAAGCTGCTAAAGCCTCATCTTCTGTCGCATAAATATCGAACAGAGTAGTGAGTTCAATGACATCAAATATCCTTTTTACCGCTGGACGGATATTGGACATTTTTAAAGAACCTTCTTTTGCATTCAATTTTCTTAAGGTACTGATACATACTCGAAATCCTGAAGAAGACATATACTCAATTCCTTCCATATTCAAGAGAACCTTTCTATAGTCCTGCTTGTCTATGAGTTCTGCCAGTCCTTCTTCCACCTCATTTGCTACAGAAACGTCCAGTCTTCCTTCTAAATGAACAACGAGCACTTCACCTTTTACCGTATGTTTCAGCACAACTAAGCCCCTACAATTATGATAAAGCAGAAACTGCAGATTTACTGTAATAACCAATAAAAATCAGTTCAAAAACTACCTTGTTACTGCTTACCGAACATATAGCCATGATTGGCCGGTAAAGTCAAGCAGACTTTGTAAATAAAATTTGACAATTCTCATTTTTATAGACTGGAAAACCGGTCAGATTTTTATTTTCACGGAAATCCTGATTTACATAATTGTATACTAAGAAAGGATAAACATGAATTCATGAAACAATTTCTAATTTTGATCTTTCCATTCATGCTGATAAATTGTCTGACTGCCCCTGCAAAAAAAGGGAAATGCGTCGCCGGAAACTGCAGTGAGGGTTACGGTAAGCTTCAGTCCGAAGAAGGCAATTATGAAGGAGAATTTCGGAATGCAACGTTCAATGGAAAGGGTCAGCTGAATTTTACTGAAGGTGAAATTTATACCGGCGACTTCAAAGATGGAAATTTTGAAGGCAAAGGAACGCTCATTCTTCCTACAGGTGAAAAATATACCGGTGGGTTCAAAAACGGTGTATTCGAAGGCCATGGCATTCTTACAATGAAAGAAGGCGACAAGTACGATGGAGAATTCCAGTCAGGTAAATTTCACGGTCAAGGCTCTCTGATTTTCCCATCGGGAGAAAGATACGACGGCAGATTCAAGCAGGGCAAGATGGACGGTGAAGGCCATATCACTCACAAAAATGGTGAACGGTATACAGGAGACTTCAGTTCAGGAATGTACACCGGAAAAGGAATACTCGAACTTCCCAGCGGAAAAAAATACCAAGGCGATTTCAAAGACAATAAATTCGACGGAAAAGGAACATTATCTTTTCCAGACGGTACAATCTATATTGGAGAGTTTAAAGACGGTCTCTACAATGGAGAGGGTCTTCTGACCAGTGCCAAGGGTGAAAAATATGAAGGAAATTTCCTGAAAGGAAGATTTCACGGAAAAGGAAAACTCACCTATCCTGACGGAAGTGAGGTCAGTGGTGTATTTGCCAATGGCCAGATCACCGGTGAGGGTGAGATGACATTTCCAGATGATATGTTAAAAAAACAATAGACCGGAATGTCTAAAAATTATTTTTTGAAAACGAAATCTGTATTCTAGGAAGGAACATGAAAGCAAACAGTATTCTTGAAACGATAGGAAATACTCCTCATGTAAAAATCAATAAACTGTATCAGACTAAGGCAGAAGTATTTGTAAAACTCGAAAGAGCCAATCCGGGCGGAAGCATCAAAGACAGAATTGCGCTGGCAATGATCGAAGATGCAGAAAAAAAAGGAATACTGAATAAGGGCAGTGTCATTATTGAACCGACTTCCGGAAATACTGGAGTTGGACTTGCAATGGTTGCTGCAGTCAAAGGTTATCCTTTAATCCTTGTTATGCCGGAATCAATGAGTATTGAAAGAAGAAGACTGATGTCTGCTTACGGAGCAAGTTTTGAACTGACTCCCAGAGAAAAGGGAATGCCTGGAGCAATTGAAAAGGCAAAACAGATGGTTTCCGAAAGACCAAATGCTTGGATGCCCAGTCAGTTTGACAATGATGCCAACATTCAGGTTCACGTAAATACAACGGCTGCTGAAATTCTGAAAGACTTTCCAAATGGTGTAGATTATATCATCACTGGAGTCGGAACAGGCGGACATATCACTGGGGTGGCAAAAGTTCTGAAGGAAAAATTCCCTAACAAGACAAAAGTATTCGCAGTTGAACCTGCACTCTCACCAGTCATCACCGCTACATTGGCAGGAGAACCTCCAAAACCAGGTCCTCATCCAATTCAGGGAATCGGTGCTGGATTTATCCCAAAGAATCTTCAAGTCAACCTTCTCGACGGGGTTATACAAGTTTCCAAAGAAGAAGCTTTTGAATATGCTGTACGCGCAGCAAAAGAAGAAGGAATTTTCTTAGGAGTGTCTTCAGGAGCATCACTTGCAGCAGTTTCCAAAAAAGTAGGTGAACTGAAAGAAGGACAGACAGTTCTGACTTTCTGCTACGACACTGGAGAAAGATATCTTTCGATAGAAGGTTTATTTACCTGACTTTAAAAAACATCGAGGTTGGTGAAACCTCGATGTTCAAATGAATCAAATCACTGACACTGCTGAGCAGTTTTGGAAATGGTTATTTCAGTAGTTGATGTAGCAACCCCACCGACTGCACTTACAGACTTAGTTAAACTGTTATTACTGTCATATGTAGAAGTAATCGTAAAAGTCCCAGCAAGACTTGATCCGCTCATTGTCACTGTTTTGGCAGTATCGCTGTAAGCAAATGTAAGAGTTGATCCAGAGAGAACTGAAGAAGTATAACGGCCTGAAGCATCATGACCGGAATATGTTGTAGTTCCTAAAGAGGAGACGGAAGAAGTCAGCTTTCCGGTACTGTCGTAAGTATAAGTAACCGTCCCAATTGTCGGAAGACTTGCAGATTTTGCCTTTACAAGCCCCATAATTTTCCCCTCAGCCACAAAATCCGCATTGGATCCATAAGTGTAAGATGTTGTCGATGTAGATCCGGCCGAAGTCTTTGATGTACAGCTGTAAGTCAGATTGGAATAAGTACAAGTATCCGTTGTTGTGCTTGTTGTTCCAGATTGAGTAATTTTGGAAGAAGATTCAGTTACGTACGTTCTGCAGCTATTTGATGCAGCCAATGCAAGCAAAACAAGAGCGGGAGTGTTGTCCGTTTTTTTCTTTGACTGACAGTCAGAAAAACTGAACAGAACCGCTGAAGCTAAACCAATTGTTAAAAGTTTTTTCATGTATTTACCCTTTCTTGAGAGATATTACTGTATTAGACAGTACATATATTATAATGGATATGAAATATTCTGTCAATTGATTTAAAAATATTTCTTTATATTTGACATAATGAATACAATGCTCATTCTCAAAATTCCCAATTTATGCAGATTTCCAACGAAACTGAACCATTCAATAAGTCATTGGAAATCTGAATTCATCCGTTAAAGAAATAAGCTTATTTGCAGTAAGTGACAGTCCCTCCTTGAGCAGTCATCATTTTTTCAAAATCTGCTTTTGTATAGTTGTAACTTACAGAAACAGATCCTCCGTTATATGTTCCGGTTGTTTTACTGCCTGCTTCTACATTCAGTGTATTGTAGCAGGAAGTATAAGAATAAGGAGAACTAGTGTAATTGGATGTCATTTTCATTGACATAACTGATTTTCCTGCTGAAGACAGGTCAAAAGTAGCCGCTGCTCCCCCATCCACCTGCATAGAAGTAGATTTAGACGAATCGGAACTGGTCATAGTAAAATCAGAAGAACTGACATACGTTGTTGTAGTACCGCTTGTAGTAGACTGACTGCTCCCTTTTATTACGCTGGTCATAGACAGATTGGAAGTAGTTACTGTTCCGTTCAGAGTCACTGTTTTATAAGTGAACTTTCCATTCTTGACAAAGTCCTCTACATCAAAATATTTCAGAGTTGCATTGGAAAAAGCAACAGTCATGCTTCCTGAATATGTGAGGTTATAAGAACCGGAAGAACTGGTGCTGGAACTTGGAGCACAGGAATACGTTCCTTTGATCGTGATGTTCGGTGTCACTGTATAAGAACCGCTTGTAAGATAAGAAGCTGTCGTACTGGAAGCAGTCACTGTAGAAGCAGTTGTATACGTTCCTGTAGTACTTCTTTCTGTATTGTCGCAAGTACTCAACGCTTTTGTTGCAGCAAGTCCTTTCGCCATTGCATTTGCTCTTTCAGCTCCGAGAACACTTTGAGCAACACTCTGTGCACCTTGAGTTGCTGCAGAAGTAGCAGCAGAAACCCCGGATGTTGTTCCCTGTGCCCCCTTAATGGCTTCTGTAGACCCTGTTACAGAATTTGGATACTGTGCTGCAGTGGAATTGGAAAGTGCCGCAAGAGCCAATAGTGACAGACTTTTTGTATTGTCTTCCTTTTTCTTCTGACAGGAAACAGCTACTGTAATAATAATTGAAACAAAAATGAAATTTAAACCTTTTTTCATTCAAAATCCCCTAAGTTTTTGTCGCCGTAAAAAGCGCAGATTTAGAATCTATATTTCCGTTTTATTGTCAAGCAAAAAAAACAAAAAAATGCAACAATGATTCTAAATAAGCTAATTTATCCGGAAAAAAGCTCTGCCAAAAAGAGAAGACATGGAATTCGAATACAAAAAATACCTGAAACGAATAGAAGATTTTTAAAACTCTATACCATCATAAACTTCCGACACTGCCAGTTCAATTCCGAGGCAGGGAAGAGTGATAGAAGATTCTAAATTTTTAAACTCTATAAGTTCCCAGTTGCCTTTTGAGTTTATAATGTACTGTGTGATAAGATTCTTAGTCTGTTCTACTAAATAGT
Source organism: Spirochaetota bacterium (assembly GCA_052033835.1). Lineage (GTDB taxonomy): Bacteria > Spirochaetota > Leptospiria > Leptospirales > Leptospiraceae > DAORDI01. The sequence continues at coordinate 13,665 of JBPOJG010000138.1, read as the reverse complement.
ATTCCTGAAATCGAGGAATACTTCTGTAATTGTCAAACTTTTCGCCTTTGTCGAAATTCCTGGTGGATTCAGAAAGAACTTCAAAGATGCAGATGGGATTGGTCACAATGTCTTTGAATTCATCGTGAAACAATGGCGGGGTCGGCAGCACCAGCACATCAGGATAATAAAATACTTCTTTCGCGGGCACCCAGACTTTCATATCACTCGAAAGAACTTTAAATTTTTTTGAAATTAATTTCCCTTTGATGGAAAAAAGTAGATTTGAAACTATAGAATTATGAATAAAACTTGCATCTGTCAATTTTCTTTCCTCTCCCTGAATGTATTCTGTTCTGAGGCTTGATCTTCTTTCCTTTTCCAAGTATTCCGATACAGTCAGTTTTTCCAGTAGAGCATCCATACAAACCTCCGGTGACTAAAATCCCGCTAAACCCAATTTTCGCTGTATTCCATTTAAGGTTCAAGTAAAATATCTTTCTATTCAAGAATGATAATTTCTTGACCGCGCATCTTGTCTGCATAATTTGAGTTCATTGAACAAAGGATACAAAAAATGACTAAACACCGTATCTATACAACAAGTTTTGCAAGTGTCTATCCCCTTTATATTGCCAAGGCAGAAAAAAAGGGACGCACTAAGACAGAGGTAGATGAAATCATTTGTTGGCTGACAGGTTACAGTCAGAAAGAATTAGAGGAGCAAATTAAAAAACAGACAGACTTTGAAACGTTCTTTGCAGAAGCTCCAAAATTGAATGCTTTGAGAGCCCTGATTAAGGGAGTTGTGTGCGGTGTCAGAGTAGAAGATATTAAGGAACCTACAATGCAGGAAATCCGTTATCTCGATAAGCTGGTGGATGAACTGGCAAAAGGAAAGAAGATGGATAAAATTCTTCGAAAACAGTGAATGATACGCCAGCGGAACAATTCCGCTGACGTGCAACTGTGAATAATTTAGTGTGACGCTTTTTTATCGTGATATTTGCTGAGCTGATGCTCCATTTTATCTTCGAGACCGTCTATGCAGGCATAGATGTCTTTATGAGTGTTATGTGCATTAAACTGAGCGTTGTCTGCGTGTAAATTGCAGTTTGCGTTGATTTCTCCGTGCACTTTTTCAAAAGAAACATCACAGGAAATGACCTGGTTTACATATTTACTGAATTTTTCCAGTTGTTTCTGTGCATAGGATTCTGCTGCAGCAGACTGATCCAAGTGTTTCCATGTATATTTGATTTTCATAAGCAAAATTCTCCAAACAATACTAACCTCTAACTTATGAATGATTTTCGACTGATAAGTCAAACAAAATTTCAGATATGATTCTGATTTTTATAAATACAGATTAGGTAGAGAGACCTCTTGCAAAAAAGGCCTCATATTCCTCTACGGACATAAAAAGATCGGCCTTTTCCTGAAGATCGCTTTCAGAAATCAAAAGTCCCATATGTTTTCCGGCAATAATTGCCAGTTTTTTTTCTCCAAATATTTTCATAAATCTGTCCAGGATCAGAAGCTCACCTGCTGTGATATCAGGAACATTCCTGATATCAATGGAAATACTGTCGTTGGAAATCGCTTTGATGACAGGAGGTGTCAGAACGTATTTAATCTTTGGAAGAACATGTTTCGCGAGATTTGCATTGAATTGAATTCTGGTTTTTTTGGATTTTCGAAACACTTCAATTTCCTGAATTGTACCTCGAGAAAGTTTTGCATGGGCCAAAACCTCGTAAATTTTGAATTCCAAGGCTGCCTTTGTGAGCGGTTTGATCAGATAATCGGTAAACCCCAGACGTTTATGAGAAACGGTGAAATTATTGTCTCTTTTGTTTAAAATAGCTATCACAGGAATATCCTTTGTAACAGGATCCTGACGCAGTTTTCTAATATACTCAGCGAATACTTTCAGAGTAGGGTCAATCGTGAGAAGGATCAGATCTGGTTTGGCGGATCTCACATAATCATCCACCCTGTCGAAAAAATTCACTAGAACGGTTTTCTGTTTCAGTCCGGACAGAAGATTCTTCATCTCTTCCTCATCCTTAATGTCAATCTCTATTGCTACAACCAGTTCCATTCTGTGTTATCTCCGGGGTCACACCTTTCGGCTTTCTCATTATATTTTTTGCAAGTGTCCGGTAAACGATTTTAATTGGAAAGAACTTTTTATTTTATTCCATAAAAAGCTACCGGATTGATAATTTTCGGCCGGATAAAAATCTGTACCTGAGGTCAGTTTTGGACAGCCGTTTTCATCACAATCAGACAAATTTTATCGGAATTTCAGAAGGCGGAATCAGAACATCAGTGGCTGTCGAAAAATACAGGATTCTTTTTGATGTAGGTTATCTCCCCTACTACCACTCTCAGATGGACAATCTTTTTCTGACTCACGGCCACTTGGATCATTCTGCAGGAGTGCCCTACTATATATCACAAAGATCACTGAAGAAGATGAAAGGACCGAATATTTACGTGCCGGAAGCGATGAAGGACGATATGGAGCAGATCCTTCAGCTGTATCAGAAAATCGAGAATTTCAAATATTCCTATAATCTGGTCGGTCTGAAAGCAGGAGATACTGCTGACCTGAGTTCTCACGCAGTCTGCAGAGCATTTACTACTCTTCATCGGATTCCGTCTCTTGGATACACTGTATATGATAAATCATTAAGACTCAAGGAAGAATTAAAATCACTGACAGGTGATGAGATCCGCGACCTGAGAAAAAAAGGGATAGAAATTCATGATCATAAACTTACCCCTGTGATCAGTTTTTCAGGGGATACTCAGATAGATCCGATCCTCACTAATCACGATGTTCTGAATTCGAAAGTTCTTTTTCTGGAATGCACTTATCTCTGCGAAGAAAGACCCAGAGAAAAGGCACGGGAATGGGGGCATCTGCATCTTGACGAAATTGCAGAACACGCTGAACTGTTTCAGAACGAAAAACTTGTGCTGATGCATTTTTCCAAAAGGTATTCCTATTCTGAAATCAGAAACTACATCAGAAAAAAACTTCCGGAAGATCTCTGCAAAAGAACTGTTCCTCTCATCCCGGAGAAAAATATCCATGTTTACTGATCCGGCGCAAGATGCAAAACTGCCGGATTTCCCGGATGCACTTTTGAAATTATGCCTGCAATAAATATCCAGATTCCTGATCGAACGCAGTTCGATCAGGAATCTGGGAAATATATGAGGATGTTTTATAATGAAAAATAAAGGCACTGTTCTGATTCTTGCGGCCACATCAGATATCGGAAAACATATCGCTTTCGGATTTGCTGAAAGAGGATGGGATCTTCAAATCACAGGAAAAGACCCGACTGCACTGAATCAGGTCACATCAGTCCTGGAAAATAAATATTCTGCCTCTGTCCAGGAATACATTCTGGACATTACCGATTACCCTTCACACAGAAGTTTCATTGAGTCTCTGCCGGAACTGCCAGACGCAGTCGTATGCTGTTTCGGATATTACAAGGATCAGGAAAAGGCTCTGTCCGATTTTCAGGAAGCGTATCTTACAATGAGTGTAAACTATGTGGGTGCTGTTTCTTTTCTGAATCTGATCGCTGAACGATTTCAGAAAAGAGGCTCCGGTTCTATCGGAGTCATCAGTTCGGTAGCAGGAGAAAGAGGAAGGCAGATGAACTTTCTGTACGGAAGTGCCAAGGCAGGACTCTCTGTCTATCTTTCAGGACTGCGGAACAGACTCTTCAAAAGCGGGGTTTCTGTAACTACGATCCTTCTTGGACCTGTCTATACCAGAATGTCCGAAGGGCATAATCTGATGCCTGTCCTCACTGCAAAACCGAAACAGGCCGCAGAAAAGATCATCAATGCAGTCATTAAAAAGAAAGACAGTGTATATATTTTATGGTACTGGAAATATATCATGATGATCATCCGGTCCATACCGGAGTTCATATTCAAGAGACTGGGAAAGTTTTAGAAAGGATATGCTTGCTCAACTTACGCAGACAAAAAATGCGATCGGACTGCTGATTATTTGTAAGCACCAATGCTTGAGTTGTTAGTTCTTGTCGCGCCGTCTCTATCGAGTGAATTATTGCAGACACCTGCACCTGAAAAAACAGTCAAATCTGCAGATGCCATTGCCTGTGTGATTCCTGTCGGTGTGGACGCATTCAAATGAAAATCATTTCCTGAAGAATTTATGAAAATTGGAGTAATATTGACATTATTCAATCCCATAGGAGTGGATAAATTTCCGCCTCCACAGGAAGTGTTGACACTCGAAAAATTACCGACCTGCACTGAAGTACAGAGAAAATTTCTGTTTGTTCCAGCATCATTGTACAAATTAGAACAGTTCGAAAAACTGTTCACTGCCAAAGTCTGATAAGAAGCAGCACCTGCTTCACGGACACAGGTAGTGACTGCTGCTGAAGCTGAGGTTCCTGTAAGGATATTCTGATCCAGACTTAAGTTGGTATATGCCCCTGCTCCGAACAGAACAACATCCACAGTACCTGAGCTGACATCAGCGCCTATAATTGTATTCCCGTTAAATTTTGCATTTGTAAGTGCACCTACTAAACTGAGTGATGCTGCGTTTCCAACGTCAGTCCTTGAACCTCCGGCCAGCACATTGCTGCAGAACCTGAGTGTATTTGTATTTGCAGCAATCTGAACAGCAGTAGGCTTGCCTGTCCCTGAACCGTTGATAAAAGTATTTCTCTGTATATCGGCATTTGACCAATTCGCCAAATCAAATGCAATTCTATTCAGAGTATTGGCACTGGATATTCCTGAATCCACTGTATTGCCTGTCAGCACATAAGTCGCACTTGACTGTGCAAGATATATGCCTTTCTGATCGCAATTTGTACCTGAGCAGGTTCCTGCCGTTACTGTATTGTTCGTTATTGTAATCGGAGTTCCGAATCCGGAATTAATTCCAATTGAGGTACAGTTGACATTTGAACAGCCGCCTGATCTGACCGTATTTCCGGAAACTGTAAAACTGCTGTTATTCAATTCGATTCCTGTCGAAGCTGGAGTTGACGCACCTGCTGTAATATCATTATTTGATATTGCTGTCGTCCCGCCGATATTCTGTATATCCAATGCTCTGTTTACACCTCCTGTACATACTGCAGCTGTACTTATTATATTATTGCTTATCGTAACATTACTTGCTCCCGGGCCGGTTCTCTTGATTCCGGAACACTGATTTCCTGACGCCGATCCTGTTGTAATTGTATTTCCTGTAATTAAGTTTGTGCCATTATTTGAATTAAACATAATTCCGAAAGAACCGTTTGTTCCTCCATTTCCTAATGTAATTTTATTATTGGTTATACTGACTGTCGGTGTATTTACTCCGGATGCCTGGTCGTAACCTCTGGTTGAACAGGATGCATTTGTGCAGTTCGCAGTTGAAATAGTATTGGAATCAATGGTCAGACTTGTGCCTGCGAGTATCTGCTGTATCCCTGCAGATATACAGCTTGCACCTGTGCAATCGCTGCTCTGGATTATATTATTTGTTATTGAATGAGAACCGCTGGAATTGAGCACAATGCCGACAGATCCGTTGGTTCCGCCTGTTCCGACTGTAATTTTATTATCTGAAGCAGTCAGTGATACTGATCCTCCGGAGGTATAACCCTTGGACGAAAGCGTGCCCGTCGATGTGCTGATAATATTTTTGAATACAGTAAGACCGGTTCCTGAATAATGATTGATTCCATAACTGTTTGTACCAGTGCCGCCAGTAATGGTATTTTCAGAAACCGTCATTCCATTGGCAGATGAAAAATTTGCAGTGATACCCTCCGAGTCACAGCCGGTGCAGCTTGGTCCTGTAACAGTATTTTTACTGATTGTAATCGTTCCGTTGACTGTACCAGTCGGATAAAATCCGCTGGAATTGATTGTGGAAACTCCTGCATCCAATGTGCTTGAGGTCAGGCTGAATGTTGAGGCTGCACTTGATCCATTGTATACAATTCCATACCGGGGACTGGATGCTGCTGAAACTGTCGATCCGTTAAATGCACTGTTGATTAAAACAATTGACCCTGAATTATTTGAAGACACGAAACCGGCCGAAGTCACTGATATCGTTGTACTTCTGTCATTCATCATTGAATTTCGAATCGTTACACCGGCACCGGACGCCAAATTCACAATTCCAATCGGTGCTGCATAACTTGCCGCATTCACAGTCAGAGGTCCGTTTACGATGATTCCGTCAATGATGGATTTATCCTTAGTGCCGGTATAGGCAGAGTATTTTAAAGTGGAATACGGATTGACTCCCGTCCCTGTTACATTCACAGAACTGTCTGATATGACCGTATCGTAGGGAGCAAGCGAAGTCTTGTCTGCTCTTCTCTTTTTCCAATCTGCAGGGTCAAATCCGCCGAACAGACTGACGTTCAGCGGCATCAACTGGGATGCACTGACTGTATAAGTTCCGCCCTTGAGTGCAACAGCACACGCACCTGGACAGTCTGCAGATGCAAGGGTCAGCGACTTTGACAAAGTGAATACAGGATTCTCGCTTGATCCGTCTGCAGAGTCGTTTCCTGTCGAAGAAAGGTATGTGACAGTATCAGCAACATACACCTGAACACCTGAATCCGGCACTGCAGCATTTCCATTTTTATCTTTGCAGTCTGATAATTTAATGTATGATGCATTTTCCACTCCGACTGGCCAGCCTGCAGACAATGGAGTAAACCTGACTGATTTTTTATCTGTCGAAAGTGTGACAGTGGACGTCACTGCAGTATCATTGAAGCTGAGACCGCAGGATGAGCTCATCTCAGAATCCATTGTAAACTCAAGACTTCTAGTCTTTGCTATTACAATTGGAGCAAGGGTATCCGATGAATAAAAATCTGCTGATACAACTTTTGCTTTTCCTGATGTATTTGAAGAAATTCCGGTGATTGCTAATAAAGTCAAATACATTAACGGATTTCTATCGAATCCCGGTCTGCAATTTAAAAGAATAAGTGTACAAATCAGAAGGAATCTCATAACATTGAAACTTTCCTCTTCACTCCAGAAATTTCAAGGATTTTTTTTACTGAGAAAATTATTTGACACTCTGTGCATTAAAAAGCACAGTAATGAATTGTTTTCAGACCTGAACCATAAAAGCTGGCGGCATTTCTTGGGGCTACGCAAGCTTGGAAGCCGCTGCCCCAAACCCTTCGGTTGGTGAGCTTGCCGAATCCATTACTTGTCTATTCGATTTTCCTAATGCATTTATAAAATTACAGATTCCATATCTCATATCCTTTTTGCGTAAGGTGAGTCACTAAGATTCTTCAGAGAAACGAAGTTTTTCAGTCAAAGGCTCTTCCAGAAATTTCTTTTTCGATGAATGATTTTTTCTAATGAATTTAAGTTAATTTTTAATGAAATTGAAAGTGAGTTCTTACACACTCCCAAGTCTGTGCCGGTTTCCAATCCCTGCAGGATTGAAAACCGAAAATGTTTTTTACTCAGTATACTCTTCTTCGGACTGAGCTTCCTCCTCGTCTTCGGATGATTCTGAACTCTCTTCACCTTCCTCATCTAAACTGAAATCATAAACACTGTCATCTGGACTTACTACTCTTCTTAGCTCACCACGGTCGCCTAAAATCATTTCTATACTTCCGTCATCCCTAAGAAAAATTAAATTTTCTGCACCGTCATCACCATGACCCTCCGCATCCAGACGGCTCGCCAATGAATCGTAATATTCTCCCATTTTTTTCTCCTTAATTATATCTTTTTTATCACCCTCCTGAAAAGCCTGTACTAAAAATTCAGAAGAAGATAAATTTCACTGACAGTATTTTTAATTATCCCAATCAGTCAATGAAAATATGCACTGCTCATACATTGACACAGACTCTGAACAGCAGAATTTCCGCTTGACGGATGTTTTTCGTTTTTTATTTTACACTCATGATTCAGTCTGATGCACATCATCTTCCGTTCTTCGAGAGGATTTATCCAATCAGCACTCAAAGTTCTGAGCCGGAGCCGGACATTGCAGTTGTTCCCTTGGCAGACTATTCAGCGTCTCATCCGAAAGAAGCGTATCAGTCAGAAATTCTTCCGGATATTTTCTTTCACTGAATGATTTTTTATAATGAAATTTAACGTATTTCAATGACAGTCGGGCCGAGTCCTGTGCATCGTTGAGTGAACTGAATCTGCTTCAGGACTCGATCTCAAATCTTTTAAATCACCTACTCAGTGTACTCTTCTTCCGACTGAGCTTCCTCCTCGTCTTCGGAGACTTCCGGCCCCTCATCACCCTCTTCCACCGGCGACAAATCATCATAACTGTCGTCAGGACGCACAATTCTGCTGTGCTGATCGTCATAAATGATTTCGATGCTTCCGTCATCGAGAAGGCCGATTAAATTCCCTTCCCCGTCATCTCCGGCATTGTCTTCGGCGAGACGGCTCGCCAATGAATCGTAATATTCTCCCATACTTTTTTTCCTTTATTATATTGTTCTTTTATCATTCCGCTGAAAACGCCTGCGCAAAAAATTCAGCAGAAGATAAAATTCAATTACAGTCTTTTTATTTATTGGAATCTGTCAAGGAATACCTGCACAGCTACGGCATCCCCTGCCTATGAGATTCAGCCGGCCTCACGCATCAAATCAGTGTATGGGACACTGGCTGCAGAACTGCTGTATATAAAACATACTCTTCAGACTTTCCTTTCATTCTGACCCTGCCGGCCTCTTCTGTTTTCAGAAAGGACTGAACTTCCTGTGCTGTTTCAAAGGAAAAAAGAAGAGTCTTTCCCAAATCCTTGCAGGCTGATTCTATCCTGTTCGCAGTATTCACTGTATCACCGATTACAGTATATTCCAGTCTTTCCTTTGTGCCGATATTTCCGACAAGTGCATTTCCTGTATGTATCCCAATTCCATGATGAATTTCAAAAAGTCCTTTGTTTCTTCTTTCTGAATTGAACTTTTCGAGAGCCTCATTCATTTCGAGAGCCGCCAGGACTGCATTTTTCGCATCATTGCCCGACGATCTGGGTGTGCCGAAAGTGGCCATTACCGCATCTCCGATGAATTTGTCCAGTGTGCCGTGATGTTTAAAAATAATATTCACTAAAATTTCATGATACTCTGAAAGAAACTGAAGAACCTCGTCAGGACTCAGCTTCTCACTCAGAGAAGTAAATCCTCTGATGTCCGTGAACAGAACCGTTACCTTCTGTATCTTGCCTCCGGGACTCGAAAGAATACTTTCCGATTCAGCAATTTCACTGGCCACATTCGGTGAGAAATATCTCCCCAGCTGTGCATTCACAGTTTCCAGTCTTACTGCCTCATATGCAGTTTTTCTCGCAATATGACAGATCAGTGCCATTACGACTCCTGAAGCAAATACTATCTGAATGTACGTTGCATAAAAACTGGGATTGACTCCCGGCCCGAGAATGACTTCCATCCAGTTTTCACTGAAGACAGTTCTGGGATCTTTCATCGTCATAATGAAAAAATAAATATGAAGAATGACTGCATAAACAGACAGAATCAGAGGATAGGCAGGACGCAGAGCAAGTCCGTTAATGATAATGATAATTACACTTATCATCGAAAGGCTTGTCTTCAGAAAATATGCATAAGGAACAGAACTTCCTCCTGCAGAAGAATACCAGATGAACGGAAGGACAGTAAGCATAACTGAATCCATAAAGACACCGATATATCCGACCAGAGTGATATGTTTTTTCCGTCGAAGCAGTGCCAGATTCAGAATATTGAGCGCTGTGCTGAATACAATCAGTGCAATTGAAAAGATTTTTTCCTGAAGAACATTCGTGACAGAAAAAACGGAGACTCCCATCATAAACATCATTATGATTCTTCCGAGTGAAAGAAGCCGGAGACTTTTAATCTCCTTCTCCTGGAATATGTCTTCTGTCTTTGTCATTCACTTGTTTTCCGTCTGGACTTTACTGATGATGAAAAATTTCTTAGACCCGCCAATACTTTTTTCCCGAAAAAATATCCGTCCAGATTCGCCATATAAAATGCAGGAATCAGTATCAGTGTAATGAAAGTGGATACAATGATTCCGTATGCCAGTGCAAGCACCATCGGTTCAATGAAAGGATCAGCTCCCCCGATCCCGTATGCTGTAGGCAGAAGTCCGAACACAGTAGTTGCAGTAGTAATCACGATCGGTCGAAGCCTTCTCACTGCACCGTCAATGATATCGTCAATCAGTGAAACAGAACTGAAACGTTCTTCCACCTCCATTCTGTCAGTGACAATCTTATTGATGAATTCCACCATCATAATCGAATTGTTGACTACTATCCCCGAAAGTCCGATGACCCCGATGAGTCCCAGAAATGAAAACGGTCTGCCGTGCAGATAAAATGACCAGATCACACCGATGAGACCGAATGGAATTGCCAGAAGAACAATAGTAGGCTGAGTGACTGAATTGAAGAGAAGCGTAATGACAAGATATATCGCAAGTATCCCGCCTACAAATGCAATCAGAAGTGACTTGACAGATTCCTTGGACTTTTCGGCTTCTCCTCCATAGGAAAAACTGACTCCGGGATATTTTACGAGCTCAGGGCTGTATTTTTTAATTATACTGTCAATCACTGCCTGAGGAACTGTCGTCACTGCTGTCTGAGCTGACACAGTAGTTGTCACATCCCCGTCAGTATGGTGTATTGCAGTTTCTGCACGCACCTTGGAGAGTTTTGCAAATGTCTTTATCGGAACAAGTTTTCCTTCTCTGTTTCTGATATGCAGAAGAAGAACGTTTTTCACATCCTGTCTGTGCTCAGCAGGAAAACGCACACGGATGTCTATCTCTTCATTGTTTCTCACAACTGAAGTGGCACGCACTCCGTCAAATGCAATACGAAGTGTACTTGCAACATCCTTTACAGTGAGTCCTGCCAGAGCCAGCATCTGATAATTGATGTCGAGTTTGTATTCCTCTCTTCCCAGTTTCGCATTTGAAGTGACATCGGAAACACCGGCAGTATTCTTCAGCTCATTCATTATTTTTTCTACAAAAACCGCCCGATGTTCATCATTGTCCGAATGAACGTGCATCTCAATCGGTTTACCTGCAGGCGGCCCCGGCTTCTGAACTTCAAACCTGAGCTCTTTGGCTCCCTTTACGGAAGAAAGAACACTTGTCTTGAGTTCATCCATAATGACGCCTGCTTCTCTGTTCCTTTTGGAAGAAGGCACGAGCGTCACCTGTATGTAAGCCAGATGCTCTTCACCGCCCACTGGTTTTGCGAGATCATTGGACTGATTTGTTCCGATCTTTGCAGTGTAGAATGCAACCTCATTCTGAGGAATTTTTTTGATATAATCCTCAATTTCATGCACAGTCTTTTCAGTTGCATTGAATGTGGCATCGTCAGGAAGTTCCACATATACAAAAAAAGTATCAGCTCCGTTCGGAGGAAAAAGATTCATCAGAATCTTATTTTTTCCCCACCATAATGAAAATATCAGCAGAAATATTGTCACTAAAATCGTTATATAACTGTGCCTGAGGACTGATTTCATGATCCTTGTGTAAGGGGCCGCTATATAATCAAAAAATCTGTCCTGCCAGCTTCTGTGTTCAGGTGCATTCAGATCCTTCTCCTTAATGACATGAGAAAGCTGATTCGGCAGAATAAACCAGGAATTGAGAAGGGAACCGACAAGGGATGCGATGACTACTACAGGAATCACAGAGATGAATTTTCCCATCACTCCGGTCATCACAAACATAGGCGCAAAGGAAAGTACCGTTGTCAGAACCGAAGCGAATACCGGAACAATAACCTCCATCGTTCCTTCAAGAATTGCCTCATATTTCTTTTTTCCTTGCGATATATATACGAGAGCATTTTCAGATATGACGATGGACTGATCCACAATCATTCCAAGTGCAATGATCATGGCAGCAAGCGAAATCGAATTGATATCAGCTTTCACCATCTTCATAATGACAAATGTGATTGCAAATGAAATGGGAATACTGAGAGCGATCAGAAAGGATGACCAGAAATCGAGAAAAATGATAAGTATAATGACAACTAATATAAATCCTATATACGCATTCGACTTGACTACATCAAGTCTGTTTCTGACCACTCTGGTCTCATCATTGACTGCGGAAAGTTTGACATTTTCGGGAATGATCTTCTGCTTTTCTTCGAGATACATTTTGATTTTATCCACAACTCTGATGATGTCTGCTTGACTGGATTTTTTCACCACAAGCATAATCCCCTGCTTCCCGTTGAAGATCGTCCTCATCTTTTCATCTTCAAAATCATCCTGCACATTGGCAACATCCCTAACCCTGACACTCCCGCCTCCGAGTTCAGATCTGATGATCACCTGACGGATATCGTCAATGCTGTCAAACTGCGAAAGAGTCAGAATGTTTCTTTGGGTGGAATAGGACTCAAGACTTCCGCCTGTAGCGCGGATATTGCGATTACTGAGAGCCATCAGAACGTCATTGAGTGAAACATAAAGTTCCTCAAGTTTCTTTGGATTCAGATCCACATGAAATTCCTTGTCGCGGAATGCATACTTGTCGACCATACTGACCCCGTCGATTCCCTTGAGATCCCTTTCAATGATCTTTGCCATATTTCTGAGTTCATTGTATTCTGCATCACCGAAGACACCCACGACGAGCACGGGCATCTCGGAGGCCTTCAGATCCCTTACTGACGGCCTTTCCGTGATTTCTGAAGGCAGACCTGAGACCCTGTCCACAGCACGTCTGATATCGTCTTTGACTTCCTGCTGATTGGGATGATTGATGTCAATGTTGACAGTGACAACTGAAACGTTTTCTGCGGATACTGACTTGAATGTATCAATACCTGAGACTGATTTCAGTTCGTCTTCGATAAGCCTTGTGACGTTCTGTTCCACATCTTTCGGTGAGGCTCCTGGATATTTTGTCGTGACGATCATCGTCCCCAGATCCACCTCAGGAAATTTATTCCTGTTCATTTTGGAAAGTGCTGCCAGAGCCAGCAGAAAAATACTGACCAGCAGAATATTTACAAGGAGAGAACGGCGCAGAAAGAAATCGATAAAGTATCTCATAGTCGTATGTTTTTCTTTATCAAAACTCTGTCAAGCTGACAGCGGAGCGAAATCAGTGCAGCACCGACCCCGCTTTTCAGAAAGTTGGACTGATGTCACTCAAACAGAATCAGTCTTTCCACCTTGTCTTCATCAAATGTCAGTCCGACCTTGTCCTTGTTCTCATAGATAAAATATCTGTTCTGAGTCTTGGGTTTCTTTCCCAGAAATTTTTCAACTGCAGATTTGTCTGACCCGATTTTCAGTCCTTCTACAGAAGGACTTTTCTCTCCGTAAAGCATAATCTGTTCCACGAAACCGTTTCTCATCGAGAGTTTCACATCCTTGCTGTCGTAATACCAGACCTGAAGACCTCCTTCCATTTCCGGCTTTCTGTCAGGTTCACTCCATTTCTCCAGAACATCCCGAATGCTTGACTTCAGATGAATCCCTTCTACATTGAACCATTCCTGAGAAGAAACTGAACCAATCTTCAATGAATGGACTTTTGCAAGATACTCTGCCCATTTAGAAGAGGAATCATAAAGTTCTAGATAAT